>JAZORB010000112.1:0-3920 GCA_045656385.1 Eubacteriales bacterium
CGCCGGGAACGAGCTCGCAGACGAGAAGTGCCGTCGGGTAATTGCCCGGAACGACGAAGCTAACGTCCTTCTTCTTACAGCTCACAAATCCGCGGCTGACATAATTTCCGGGGTTGCCGAAATTGATGTTGACGTCATACCCCATCTTGCGTGCAACCTCGAAAGAATGCTCGATCAGAATTTTGCCGAGCTTCTGTCTTTGATATTTAGGCGCAACGCAAAGCGGACCGAAGGAAAGAATTTCCTTCCTCTCGCCCTGTTCATCCTCAAGCCACGCCTTGGTGTACATGATATTGCCGATGATCTCGCCGTCTTTTTCAAGCACGAAGGCAAGCTCGGGGATAAAATCGGGATGATTTCGCATCATGTGGACGTAGTAATGCTCGGATGCTCCGGGTACGTAGACGTTCCAGAACGCCTCGCGGGTAAGCTCTTCAACCGCTCTGTAATCTTTTTCTGTTTCTAAACGTATTGTCAAATCTTTCATAGTTATTCCTTTCATAATTGTGACGCTCAATCACGAGAGGTGTTGCGGAAAATTGTAGTTGCAAACCTCTCGTTTACGCTACAATCTTCAATGTTTTGGTGTTTTTCAAAAAGCACACTCCGATAAAGTATTCAAGCCGAGGCTTGTATGGATATTATACCATAAAATTGCGAATTGGTCAATATTGATTTCGCTCCTAAATTGTTTGGGTGTAATAAACGAAGAAAAAATCCCGAAGAATTTTGCTTTTCGTTTTCACACAAATGCCTTGAAAGAAAGCCTCTTTTATGATACAATAATAGCTGATAATATTGAGCAAAGGAGAGCAAGCGTGAAAGACGAATGCCTTATCTGCGGTGCGCCGCTGAAATATTTAGAAAATGATGAGCTGATGGAATGTGCCATCTGCCACAAAAAAGAGAACAGCAAAACCGTTTGCGAGAAGGGTCACTACATATGCAACGAGTGCCACACGCAGGGGATGGACAGCATAGTTGGTGTATGTCTTGCCGAAACCTCGAAGAATCCGATCGAGATCATTCAAAAGATGATGGCTCTGCCGTTCTGCCATATGCACGGCCCCGAGCATCATGTAATGGTCGGCTCTGCGCTTTTGACCGCCTATAAAAACGCCGGAGGCAATATCGATCTTGAGAGAGCGTTATCCGAAATGCAGGCTCGCGGAAAGAAAGTGCCGGGCGGTGCTTGCGGATTCTGGGGTGCTTGCGGTGCAGGTGTAAGTGCGGGAATGTTTGTGTCCATCGTGACGGGTTCGACTCCGCTCTCCAAGGAGGAATGGCAGTTGTCCAACTATATGACAGCGGGAGCGCTTGGTGCGATTGCTTCTTCCGGAGGCCCACGATGCTGCAAACGCGATTCTTATATTGCTATTATCAAAGCTGTTGAGTTTGCAAAGGCTTATCTCGGTGTGGAAATGAAGCTTGGTGAGATCAAGTGTATCCACTCGGCACAGAACAATCAGTGTATAAAAAAACGGTGTCCGTTTTATAAATAATATGCGCAGAATTATCGAGTAATTTGCAACTCGCATTAATAACGAGGCGTTATATGAGTAAATATTTTTTAGGCATTGACCAAGGAACTACGGGTGTCACCGCGATGCTGTTTGATAAACGCTTTGCGCCCGTATCGCGCGGCTACCGCGAGATCGCGCAATTTTATCCGCAAAACGGATGGGTCGAGCACGATCCCGAAAACATCTGGCAAGCGGTGAAGGTGGCTGTGTCGGAGGCGATGAAAAATGCATCGGCAGTACCAAATGATATTCTCGCCATCGGTATCGACCATGAGGGTGAAAGCGCGATGCTTTGGGATAAAGAAAGCGGTTTACCCGTCTATCCTGCTGTTGTCTGGCAGGATAAGCGCACCTCCGCGCGAGCGGAAGAGCTTGAAGCCGAGTGCGGCGATCTTTTTCGTCAAAAAACTGCACTCTCGCCCGACAGCTATTTCAGCGCGACGAAGATAGAATGGATACTCAAAAATATTCCTGAAAGCCGCCACGGTATTGTGGGCAATATGGATGCGTGGATCCTATATAAAATGACGGGCGGCAAGGAGCACAAGACCGATGCCTCGACCGCCTCGCGAACCATGCTTTATAATATCAAAAGCGGCGCTTGGGATGAGGAGCTTTGCGATATTTTTGGTATTGACGTTGGGATTTTGCCCGAGATCGGCGACAGCGCGCGTATTTTCGGGATTTCAGATCCTGATGCGTTTTTAGGGATCCGTGCACCCATCGGCGCAATGCTATGCGACCAGCAAGCGGCGCTTCTCGGGCAAGGTTGTGTCAAAAAAGGTATGCTTAAAACAACCTACGGGACGGGTTGCTTTATGCTGATGAACACGGGTGACGAGCCCGTTTATTCCGAGAACGGGCTTGTCACAACCGTGGCGTGGCAGATAAACGGCAAACGAACATTCGCTCTCGACGGCGGAGTTTATGACGCGGGAACCGCGGTGCAATGGCTTCGCGATGGACTCGGGATCATCGATTCTGCAAGTGAATGTGCATCGCTTGCGCTGTCGGTCAAGGATAATGGCGGCGTGTATTTTGTTCCCGCGTTCAGCGGACTCGGTGCGCCGCATCACGATCCTTACGCCCGAGGAATGATGATCGGTCTGACTCGCGGCACCACACGGGCACATATCGTCCGCGCCGCAGATGAAGCGATGGCATATCAAATTGCGGATCTTGTGAAGCTTATGGAGAAAGATACTGCATCACCAATAACGCTGATGCGTTGTGATGGCGGTGCTGTACGTGATAAATTTCTTATGCAGTTTCAGTCGGATATGCTGAATATTCCGATCGAGATACCCGATTGCACCGAAGCTACCGTGCGCGGATCGGCATTTGCCGCCGCTGTGGGTATCGGTATGGCAAATATCGATGATGCCGAATCGCTGTTTGCCGTAAAAACAAGATATTTACCCGCAATGACAGATACCGACCGCGCCCGCCTGCAAAAGGATTGGCACCGCGCCGTCGAGAGGGCAAAGAAGTGGGCAGAATAAAAATATCGGGATGGATGCCATCCCGATATTTTATATTCCGTAAGTTCCCGTCAGCGGATCAAGGAAAATGCCTATTTCCGGTGTTCGGAAGGTGAATATTGCAAACAGCAATCCGATCACGCCAAGCACGGCAAAGGCAAGTTTGGATGACCTGCAATGCACTTCTTCGACATTGAAAAGCCGCATTTCATAGATATATGCAATAGCGGCTGAAATAAAGAAGATCGCAATATTCAGCCAATCGGGCGACTTTCCGACTACGCCGTTATAGGTGTAAAAGATGATTGGAATCAAGGCAAGCCCAAGAAGCGTTCCGCGCAGTTTGACGCACCAAAAATCTTCTCTGTCGCGGAAGAAAAAGCTCTGCACTATCGCAAAAACAAACATCGGCCAGAAGAGCAGCTTCATGTGCTCCCATGTCGATTCGTTCACGCCCGAGAAGGGGGCGATCCAAACGGCGTTTTCCAGCCATTCGTACAAAAAATGCAGGAGCGTACCTCCGAGCGAGGTCACCGCAAAGCCCATGAGCTGCCAAAGTCCAAACGAGCGTCTCATCATTCTCCCCCTTGAAAAAACATATATGAAACAGTATATGCACGCGCATGTCACGCTATGCGATTTTGTTTACAGTTTCAACTTGCTTTTCTTGCTTTTTTGTGATAAAATGGAGTAAAGACAAAGGAGGTCAAAAACTATGTCAGACTTTTTAGCATCCATTCCACCCGTTGCGGTCTGCTTTATCGTGTGCGCCGCAAAAATTATTGAGATCACCATCCAGTCCCTCAAAACCTGTATGATGGTAAAGGGACAACGCGCAAAGGCGGCAGGACTTGGATTTCTCGAGTGTACGATATGGGGACTTGTGATCTCCACTATAATCGGCACACTCGGAGAT
>JAZORB010000113.1:0-16525 GCA_045656385.1 Eubacteriales bacterium
CACCCTTACTGCTGCTATTACCAAGTACCACTCCCTCGCACAGGGTAGCGTAGAGTTCCTGGCATACGACCAGATCGACAACGCTCCTGAGGAGAAGGCAAGAGGTATCACAATTAACACCCGTCACGTTGAGTACGAGACCGACAACCGTCACTACGCACACGTTGACTGCCCCGGCCACGCTGACTATGTTAAGAACATGATCACCGGTGCAGCTCAGATGGACGGCGCAATCCTCGTTGTTGCAGGTACCGACGGACCTCTCGCACAGACCAGAGAGCACGTTCTTCTTGCTCGTCAGGTTGGCGTTCCCGCAATCTGTGTATTCATGAACAAGACCGACATCGTTGACGATGCTGAGCTTCTTGACCTCGTTGAGATGGAGATCCGTGACCTCCTCTCCGAGTACGAGTTCCCGGGCGATGACATTCCGATCGTTCGCGGTTCCGCACGTGTAGCACTCGAGTCTGCTAACACCGATCCTTCCGCTCCTGAGTACGCTCCTATCGCTGAGCTCATGGCAGAAGTTGACTCCTATATCCCCACCCCTGAGCGTAAGGCTGACCTCGACTTCCTTATGCCCGTAGAGGACGTATTCTCTATCTCCGGCCGTGGTACCGTTGCTACCGGTCGTGTAGAGCGTGGTACTGTTAAGGTTTCCGACACCGTTGAGATCGTTGGTCTCACCGAGGAGAAGAGAAACTGCGTAGTTACCGGCGTTGAGATGTTCCACAAGCTCCTTCCCCAGGCAGAAGCTGGTGACAACATCGGTTGCCTCCTCCGTGGCGTAGCTAAGGACGAGATCGAGCGTGGACAGGTCCTCTGCAAGCCCGGATCCGTTAAGCCCCACACCAAGTTCAAGGGTCAGGTTTACGTTCTTACCGAGAAGGAAGGCGGCCGTAAGAAGCCCTTCGTAACCGGTTACAGACCTCAGTTCTACTTCAGAACTACCGACGTTACCGGTACCATCGAGCTTCCTGCTGATGTTGAAATGTGCCGTCCTGGCGACAACGTAACCTTCAGCGTTGAGCTCATCACTCCTATCGCATGCGAGCTCGGTCTCCGTTTCGCTATCCGTGAGGGTGGTAGAACCGTTGGTTCCGGTGTCGTATCCGAGATCGTTGAGTAATTTTTAAACTAATTAAATAATTCGATTTATAAAAAGAGGGGATGCACCCCGGTGCATCAGATCTTTGCAAATGAATAAAATAATAATATCTTTGGGGACGGTGAAATTCCGTACCGGCGGTAAAGTCCGCGAACATCCGTAAGGATGCCGACAGGGTGAAATTCCCTGACCGACAGTAAAGTCTGGATGGGAGAAGATATCTTTGCCTACGTGCTATCATACCTTCTCTCCATTAAATTAATGGAGGATTTTTTTATGCAGAAAAAAGACAGATTCGGCATACGCAAGATGACTTTGCTTGCGGTATTTACCGCAATGGCGTATGCAGTAACATTCGCTTTCAGGATCAACGTATCCTTTCTTACATTTGATGCCAAGGATGCCATTGTAGGCATTGCCGCAATGATATTCGGTCCGGCTTCGGGCGCGATCATTTCGCTTCTCGTAGCAACTATCGAACAGATAACCGTCGGAGACACGGGATTTTGGGGCTGGCTGATGGATTTTGCGTCAACAGCGACATTCTCTGTTGTGGCGGGTTATATCTACTCAAAACGCAGAAACGTTTCGGGAGTTGCAATTTCGCTTTCCACTGCTGTTATCTCAACTGTAACGGTGATGATGCTTTGCAATCTTCTCATTACACCTATCTATATGAAGGTAGAGCTCACTCAGGTCGTTGATCTGATTCCGACGCTCCTTTTCCCCTTCAATCTTACCAAATCAGTACTTAACGCGGGAGTTGTTCTCGCTCTCTATAAACCTCTGATAACCGCACTCCGTGCAGCAAGGCTTCTTCCGAGAACCGAAAATGCCGCAGGCGGGACAAAACAGTCTTTCTGGAGCATGCGATCGCTTATTTTCATACTGATCGCAATAGTCCTCATTTCAGCTTCGATCATCTATATGATCTTCGGACTCGGAGGACATTTCGGAAAGTAAAATTAACAAAACAGCTTCGCTTCGTGCGAAGCTGTTTTGTTTACAAGATGATGTTGATTTTTCTCCCGAGTTGATGTATAATAATGTCATCAATCAAAGGAATCTTGAAAATGAAAAAGAATTTTATACTAAAAGCAATACTCTGGGTCGTTCAGGGATTTATCGTCGGTCTGGGAGCGATCCTTCCCGGAGTCAGCGGCGGAACGCTTTGCTACGCATTTGGAATTTACGATCAGATACTTGAAGTTCTCTCCAATCCCTTCAAGGGCATCAAAAAGCACTTTAAAATGCTTGTTTTTGTCGGTATCGGCGGAGTTCTCGGATTTGTCGGCTTTGCTGGAATAACCGAACAGCTTCTCAAATGGAACGAAGCCGTTGTCCTCTGCGTATTCGTCGGTCTTATTGCAGGAACGATTCCCGAGCTTTGGCGTGATGCAGGGAAAGAGAAGAGAAATAAATTCTCGATACTTTCACTCGTCATCAGCTTTATTGCCATTTCCGCGGTATTCTATCTCTTCAAAAGTGTGCTGCAATTGACTATCGAGCCGAATTTTGTCGGATGGCTCATCTGCGGTCTGCTTTGGGGTCTGAGCTTCATCGTCCCCGGCTTCAGCTCGTCGACTCTCCTTTTGTTCTTCGGGATCTACGAGCAGATGTCGCACGGTATTTCTCATCTTGATTTCTCCGTCCTTGTTCCCCTCGGAATTGCAATGCTCGCAACGCTCCTGCTTTTCTCGAAGCTGATGAAGATTGTGTTCGATAAATATCATTCGCTGGCTTCGCATGCGGTCATGGGCTTCGTTCTTGCAACGACCTTGATGATACTACCCTCGTTCAACACCGGGATTCGCGACGTTATCGTCTATCTTATTTGTATCGTTTGCGGTGCTGCGGCATCTTTCGGATTCAATATACTCTGCGGTAAGATAAGATCGAAGGCGGACGGCGAATAATTTTTGCAAAAAGTATTGACATTAATATTCAAACGTGATATAATATATTGCTAAATAAATCGAAATAAAAGTTTCTTATCAAGAGCAACCGAGGGACAGGCCCTACGACGTTGCAGCAACCTACCTCGGCAAGGTGCTAAATCCTGACAGATGAGTTTGAGAGGTCTCGTCTGCGCGAGGCCTCTTTTTTGAGAAAGGAAAAGAAAAATGGAAAAGAACCGCAGACTTTTTACATCCGAATCGGTAACCGAAGGACATCCCGATAAGATCTGTGATATGATCTCGGACGCAGTCCTTGATAATCTTCTTGCGCAGGACCCCATGTCCCGCGTAGCATGCGAGGTTTGCTGCACCACCGGTCTCATCGTAGTTATGGGTGAGGTTACAACCAACGGTTATGCAGATCTTCAGACTATCGCGCGCGAGACCGTACGCGAGATCGGCTACGACCGCGCAAAGTATGGCTTTGACTGTGACAGCTGTGCAGTTATCTCTTCGCTCCACGGTCAGTCCCCCGACATCGCAATGGGCGTTGACAAAGCTTTCGAGGCAAAGAACGGCGAAAGCACCGACCAGTATGACACCGGCGCAGGCGACCAGGGACTTATGTTCGGTTATGCTTGCAACGAGACCCCCGAGCTCATGCCCCTGCCCATCTCTCTTGCACACAAGATGGCAAAGAAGCTGACCGAGGTCCGCAAGAACGGCACTCTCAAGTATCTCCGTCCCGACGGTAAGACTCAGGTCACCGTTGAGTATGAGGATGATAAGCCCGTTCGCGTTGATACCGTTGTCGTATCCTCCCAGCACGATGCGGCTGTAACTCTCGAGCAGATCCGTGCAGATATCGAAGAATACGTTATCAAGCCCACCGTCCCCGCAGAGCTTCTTGATGAAAACACCAAGATCTACGTCAACCCCACCGGACGCTTCGTTATCGGCGGCCCCATGGGCGACAGCGGACTTACCGGACGTAAGATCATCGTTGATACCTACGGCGGATACGCACGCCACGGCGGAGGCGCTTTCTCGGGTAAGGACCCGACAAAGGTTGACCGTTCTGCATGCTATGCAGCAAGATATCTTGCAAAGAACGTCGTTGCCGCAGGTCTTGCAGAGCGTTGCGAGATCCAGGTTGCTTATGCAATCGGTGTGGCTCGCCCTGTATCTGTTCTTGTTGATACCTTTGGCACCGCAAAGGTAGCTGAGGATAAGATCGCAGATGCACTTTCTCGTCATTTCGACCTCAGACCCGCCGCTATCATCGAGCGCTTTGGCCTCCGCCGTCCCATCTACTCGAAGCTTGCAGCTTACGGTCACATGGGAAGAGAAGACCTTGATGCTCCTTGGGAGCGCCGCGATCTCGCTGAGATCCTCAAGGCAGAGCTTCTTTAATAGAGTAACAATATACCGCACCCTCGTATATAATGTTATTGGGAGGGGTGCGGTATGTTGGTTTTGGATATAATAGTTTCGGGATTCGCGGCCTGGGGTCTTTTTTGCGCGGCAAAGTTTTTGGCAGATGGATATATGACGCCGAAAAATGCCCGTCCGCGTCCAGCAGTCAGACTTCGTGGCAATGAAAGCCCGAAGGAGATAGCCGAGCTTTGTGAAAACGCAAGAAAGACTATCGTTTGCAACCGCGGGGAAGTCGTTTTGCTTCTGCCGGATGATGAGATTTTTGCGGAAAAGATCGAAAAAATGGAGCTTCCCGAGGTCAGAGTAGTTTACGAAAAAAGAAAGGAAAGGCTAAATGAATAATCATAATCAATACGGCGGCGGTTTCGATTCCTTTGTCGATAGCCTTTCCCTGAAAGGCAAAGCAGCCGAGGAAACGCCCAAAAGCAATGAGCTCAAGGGTACCGTCGAGGGCGTGCTTTACCGCAACGATGATAACGGATATATAGTAGCCACCGTCATCAGCGATGAGGATGAGCTTGTCAATGTCGTCGGAATAATGCCCGACGTGGACGAGGGCGACCGTATTACCGCCCACGGAAAATGGGAAAACAATGCTCGTTACGGCAAGCAATACAGAGTTATCGAATATATAGTCGAGATGCCCACCGAGGCTGCTGATATTGAAAGATACCTTGCTTCGGGCGCCATCAAGGGTATTCGCGCAAAGACCGCACGAAGAATAGTTGCTGAATTCGGTGAAGATACGGTTGATGTCATTGAAAAACATCCCGATTGGCTTTCGCGTATTCCCGGCATATCGCCGAAGCGCGCGCTTGAAATATCCGAGGAGTTTAAGTCAAAATCGGATATGCGCGCCACAGTTGCCTTTTTCCGCGAGTATTTCGGTCCCGCGACAACAATGAAAATATATTCCTGCTTCGGTAAGCATTCTGTTAGCATAGCAAAGGATAATCCTTACAGACTTTGCGAGGAGGTTCGCGGTATCGGATTCGATAAAGCCGACGCAATGGCTCAAAAGCTCGGGCTTGCGAGCGATTCTTCCGATAGAATCGGCGCGGGTATAGTTTATATCCTGACCTTCAACGCCGCGCAGAACGGACACACCTGCCTCCCGCGCGAAAAGCTTGTTGAGGCTGCGGCAAGCCTTCTCGGAGTTGACAGCTCCGCCGTTTCATCCGAAACAGACAAGCTGATCACAAAGGGCAGACTCTTCAGCGAAACGGTCGGCGAGGATACTTATATTTACGAATCGTTACAGTATAAAAACGAACGCTACATTGCCGAAAAGCTCTGGAGGCTTAAACGCGGCTCGGCTCCACTCGATTTCAAGGATATCGAGGCTTTCATCCGCAAGGAGGAGGTGCAGAACCGCATCGAATATGCCGACGAGCAGAAAAAGGCAATATTCAACGCGATGACAAGCGGAGTTCTTGTGCTCACGGGTGGCCCCGGCACGGGTAAGACGACGGTTGTCACCGCAATAATAAACATATTCGAAAGCCTTGGGCTCGAGGTTGCGCTTGCCGCACCTACCGGTCGCGCCGCAAAGCGAATGACCGAGGCTACGGGAAGAGAAGCAAAAACAGTACACCGCCTTCTTGAGGTCGATTTCGGCGATGGTGACTCCTCGCACAAGCGCGATGACAGCGCACCGCTTGTTTTTAAGAGAGGAGAGAATAATTTCCTCGACGAGGATGCAATAATCATAGACGAGGCGTCAATGCTCGATACTGCGCTTACGGCGTCCCTGCTTAAAGCAATAAGACCCGGCGCGAGAATAGTCTTTATCGGCGACGCCGATCAGCTTCCCTCGGTCGGTGCAGGCAACGTGCTTTGCGATATTCTCGATTCGGGATCTCTGCCGTCTATAAGGCTTTCAAAGATCTTCAGACAAGCCGAGGAATCGTTGATAGTCATGAATGCTCATGCGATCAACCGCGGCGAGATGCCGCGCCTTGACGTCAAGGATCGCGATTTCTTCTTTATGCCTCGCGAGGGAGACGCGCAGATAGCCTCAACGGTTGCAAGCCTTTGCGCCGAGAGATTACCCCGCGCATACGGCGACCCCGAGGGCATACAGGTCATCTCGCCCACAAGGCGAGGCAATTCGGGAACGGACAAGCTGAACTCGGTATTGCAGGCGGCAATCAATCCGCCCGCTCGAGGTAAAAAAGAGCATAAATTCCGCGACACTATTTTCAGAATGGGTGACCGCGTTATGCAGGTCAGAAACAATTACGAGCTGGAATGGACACGCTATGGAAAGCTCGGGCTTGGAATTTTTAACGGTGATATCGGAAAGATAAAGGACATCAACCCAGTCGAAAAGTATATCGAGATCGATTTCGATTCGAGAGAGGTTTTTTATGATTTTGCAGATCTCGAGGATCTTGAGCTCGCCTATTGTGTCACCGTGCACAAGAGCCAGGGAAGCGAATATCCGACGGTCGTTCTTCCCCTCGGAAGCGTACCGCCGATGCTCTGCACCCGAAATCTGCTTTATACTGCCGTAACACGTGCGCAGAAGCGCGTCATTGTCGTGGGATTTGAATCCACTGTTGAAGCCATGGTAGGCGGTTTGCGCTCGGCTCTGCGTTATACGGGGCTTGCAAGAAGGATTCGCGAGGTGGCATCCAAATGAAAATGTATCCTGTAACACGTGCCAAGCTCTGGCTTCGCGCGTTGATCTCGGGTGAAAAATGCATTGCATGCGGAGAGATGAAAACAAAGGGTGAAAGCCTGCTCTGTCCCGAATGCGAAAACGATCTGAAGCGCTCCCACCTTCTGATCTGCCCCGATTGCGGAGCCTACGCCCGCGATTGCCTTTGCACGACCCCCATAATGCGTGAGGCGGGGATTGACGTTCTGATAAAATATGCTTTTTATGACGCCGCGGATAAGGAAGCTGCGCTCAATCGCATCGTAGCAAGGCTCAAGCGAATCCCGGATAGGCTCGCATTTGCCTATTTTGCGGCAATTCTTTCGCGTCAGCTTTCCGTATTGTGCAATTCGAGAGGGTATACAAAAGGAAACACCTTGGTCGTGCATGTCCCGCGAAGTAAAAGGACGATCGCTCGCGACGGCCACGATCAGGCAGAGCTTTTTGCCGCCGCAGTTGCCAAAAGAATGGCGTTGCCTCATCGATCGGTCATCAAAAGACTCAAGCACGGCAAGGCGCAAAAATATCTTCATATCGACGAAAGAATCGAGAACGTCAAGGGAATGTTTCGGGTGAAAAATGCCGAATTGGTCAAGGGAAAGAATGTTATTCTTGCCGATGACCTCGTCACCACGGGCGCAACCGTAAGTGAAGTGGCAAGGATGCTTCTTGACGCGGGAGCCGCAGAGGTCGTGTGTATTTGCACAGCAAACTCGGACAGAAAGAAATAAAAAACCGGTCACCAAGGGCACGCACAGAGCGTGCTCTTTCTTTTGAAAATATCCGATCAAAAATGCAAGAAAAATAAATATATTTTTCGAAAAAGGTTGCTTTTTTGCTATAAATATAGTATAATTAATATGTATAATTATAAAATAGCGGTATTATGCCGTGGAGTTAATAGATGTTGAATTTATCGTTAAGAAAGGATATAGGAATCGACCTCGGGACTGCGAGCTGTCTTGTCTACGTTAAGGGCAAGGGCATCGTGCTCACCGAGCCTTCTGTCGTTGCCGTGGATCTCGAATCTGATGAGATCATTGCATTTGGAAGAGAAGCGCAGATGATGATCGGGCGCACACCCGAGAACATTATAACCGTCCGCCCTCTTCGCGACGGCGTTATCAGCCAGTATGACAGAACGCTCGAAATGCTTCAGTATTTCCTTCGCCGTGCCTGCGGTCCTCTGCTTATTCCCCCGAGAGTCGTTATCTGCGTTCCCTCCGGAATAACCGAGGTTGAGGAGCGCGCGGTCGAGGATGCCGTACGCAATGCGGGCGCCAGAGCCGCATACCTTATAGAAGAACCCGTTGCCGCGGCAATCGGCGCGGGCATCGACATTTCCGCTCCCAGCGGAAATATGGTCGTCGATATCGGCGGCGGAACGACCGATATTGCAGTCATCTCGCTCGAGGGCGTTGTCGTTTCGGAGTCCATCAAGGTTGCGGGCGATAAGTTCGACGAGGCGATCATTCGTTACGTGCGACAGAAATATAATATTCTCATAGGTGAAAGAACTGCAGAGAGCATCAAGATCAGGCTCGGAACAGTCTTCAAGCCTACCCGTCTTGAGCAGATGGACGTCAAGGGAAGGTGCTTGGCTCAAGGCCTCCCGAAATACGTCACTCTCAATAATTACGAAATGCTTGAGGCACTTCTCGGACCGATCACCGCGATCATCGACGCCATCTGTCAGGTTATCGAGCGTACACCTCCCGAGCTCGTTGCCGATATTATCAATAACGGCATCGTCATGACGGGCGGTGGCTCGCTGCTTCGCGGATTCGATAAGCTGATAACAGATCTGACTGGTATTCACACCTACGTGGCAAAGGATGCGATTTCATGCGTTGCCATAGGTACGGGTAAGGCTCTCGATCACATCAATATTCTGAGCGAAGGTTCGCTTAATTTCACAAGGGCTCAAAAGCGGTCAGGCCGCTGATATTTGGAGAAAAGAATGGATAACAGAAATAATTTTAAGCAAGGACGCCGTCCGATCAAGCGTGAGGGCGATGCCACACGCGAGGTCGCTGAGGGCATCATATACGGCAGAAATCAGGTTCGCGAGCTTTTAAAGACCGATCGCGCGGTGGATAAGATCTATCTTCGCAAGGGCGACCGTGAGGGCTCTGTGCTGCAGATAATCGCAATGGCATCCGAAAAGGGAATTCCGATCGTTGACGTTGAACGTGAAAAACTCGATTCTCTTTGCGGCTACGGTAACCATCAGGGCGTTGCCGCCATGGCTGCGGAAAAGGAATACTGCGAGGTCGCGGATATTCTGAAGATCGCGGAGGAGAGAGGTGAGGATCCCTTCATCGTCATTCTCGACGGTGTTGAAGACCCCTATAACCTCGGCGCAGTTGTCAGATGTGCCGAATGTGCGGGAGCGCACGGTGTCATCATCCCGAAAAGACGTGCGGCAGGACTCACTCCTGCAGCGGCAAAATCGTCTGCGGGCGCGCTTGAGCACATGGCTGTCGCAAAGGTCGTCAATATCTCGGCGGCAATCGAGGAGCTTCAGGCGGCAGGCGTTTGGGTATATGCCGCAGAGGCAGACGGTGACGAGCTTTACGGTGTCGATATGAATCGCGCCGCGGCATTTGTTTTCGGAAGCGAGGGACGCGGTGTTTCGCGCCTTGTTTGCGAAAAGAGCGACTACAAGGTTTCAATCCCGATGTACGGAAAAGTAAATTCGATGAATGTTTCAACTGCGGCGGCAGTAGTGCTTACCGAAGCCGCAAGACAGAAGCATTCGGGAATAAATTAAGGTGGATAAAAATATGGCAGACGATAACAAGAGAAACGCTTTGTTTTCCAAGCTTTTTGCAAAGGAAAAGCCCAAAGCCGAGCCCGATAATACGGGCGAAAATGCGTCGCTTGATGAGCTTATGGCATTCGATACCGATAATGCCGAGATCCCCGAATCCGAAAACGCCGATGTTGCCGGCGATGCTTCCCTCGAAGAATGGTTTTCGGGCAATATGGATGATAACGGAGCACTCCCGGACGATGATATAACCGAGGCGATCGCCGAGCTTTTCGGTGACGATTCTGCTCCCGCAGAGGATGAAGTTGAGCTCCCTATGGAGGCGTTTGACGAGATCCCCGAGCTTCCTGAGCTTCCCGAGGATGAATACGAAGAGCCTCTCGAGGAAGAGAATTTTGTCGAAGAAGCGACTTACGAAGAGGTCGAGGAGGTTTCTCCCGAGCTTGAATACGAGGAAGAGGAGATTGTGGAGGAGCCTGCGGAAGCTGCCGAAGAGCCCCGTGTTGACGAGGACACGGCAACACTTCTTACTGCTCTCGGATACTCGGATGCGCATCATCAGCAGGCGCATCAGCCGATCTCCCGCCCCGAAAAGACGGAGCGCAAGACGGTCGATCTTTCGCTGGCTTACGGCTATGAGGGCAAGGAATATATGTCGCATGCACAAACTGCGGCAATAAAGAATACATACGCAAGAAACAGATTCAATATGCTCATCCGTCTCGGCGGAACCCTGCTTTTTGCGCTGTTGCTCTTTGTCTATGATGCTTTCGGAAAGAATTTTGGCGGGGTACTCGATGCAAAGGTCTATCCGGTTGTAAACATCATGATCTCACTTCAGCTTTTGCTGATCTCCGCGGCATTCTCCTTTAAGCAGATAATTGCGGGAATCCACGGTATTTTCAAGGCAGAACCTATAGTTCACTCTGTGAGCGCCACAGCTCTTGTGCTCACCGTGCTTTATGACATTGTGATCGCAATAGTCGCTCCCGAGAGCTTTACTCTTTATAATTTCCCTGCAGCTATATGCGTGCTTCTCTCTGTTCTTCACGATTATTTCGTTCTTGAACGCGAGACCTACGTTTTCGACCGTCTTTCCTCCTGGCAGAGCGTTGCCACCCTTGAGCGTGTTGATGCCGCAGAGCTTGCCGAAGAACTTGGTGAGGGCCGTGTGGGCGATGCCGAGAACAGAATAGGCCAGGCATTCCGTATGCGCCGCGGTGAATTTGCGGAGAATTATTTCCGTCATATCAATCGCCGCCATCCCCTGGCGAAGATCCTCAATTTCATTATTGCACCGGTTATCGCGCTTTCTCTTGTTATCTTTATCATATCGCTTGCCTCGGATAAGACAGCGCTCGAAGCATTCAATATAATGCTCACCGTAAACCTATTCTCCCTTCCTTCCTTTATGCTCGTATCCATGAGTTATCCCTTTTATACTCTGGTATCAAAGAATCTCAACGCCGATTCGGTTATTTTCAGCGAATCCGACGTAAGCGAGTATAAAAAGGTTGATACCGTTGTCTTTGAGGAATCCGATCTTTTCGATGATTCTTCGCTAACTATCAACCGTATTTCCGTATGCGACAAAAACCGCATGCAAGATGTGTTTGATATTATGTGCGGAGTTTCGGCACTTTACGACCGCATCGGCGGACGTATTGCAAGCGCTTTCCGCGATTCAACCGCTGAGGGCGATATTCCCACCGATATTTCGGTTGTCAGCGTTGACGACGGAGGATTCGAGGGCGTTGCGTGCGGCAGATACTATACTGTTGGCTCCGATGCATATCTTACCTCCAAGGGTATTTCTGTTATGAGATACTATGACGATAAGTATATCGCATCCAACCCCGGCGGAGTGGTTCTTCATATCGCAGTTGACGGCGTTGAAGTCTTCAAGCTTTATCTTACTTACAGAATATCCGATAATATGCAATCGGTTATCAACGAGCTTGCTCTTGCAAAGACAAGAATCGTTATGCGTACTGTGGATCCCAATATCAATCTTGAGCTTGTTCTTAGATTGCTGACAAGCACCTTCGACGGCAAACTCACTCTTGTCCGCAAGCCTTTCGATGAAAATACCGAAGCAGCTTCCAAGAGAGATGAGTCAACTATCGAGGGCGGAGTGCTTGTAAACGGCGAGGTCACAGAGGCGATACTTGACGTAGTCAAGGCTTGCAAGCTTTATGGAGCATATTCAAAGCTGAATTTCAACACCAGCGTTATACTCTTCGGCGCGGGCGCTCTGCTTTCGGTGTTCCTCGGAATCATCGGCGCTCTTGCGGGAATTTCTTCGCTTTATATTGTTTTGTTCCAGATAATTTCAATCATTCCGAGTGTTATTCTCTCTAATCTGATTCTTAAATAAGGAAAATAAAATGTACGATTCATCACTTTTGCGTTCTGTCCAGAAGCCCGGAAGATATTCGGGCGGCGAATACGGACAGATCATAAAGGACAAGGAAAAAGTCAAGGCTCGCTTTGCCTTCTGTTTCCCCGATTCCTATGAAATAGGAATGTCCAACCTCGGTATGAGAATTCTTTACGGTGTTCTCAACCAAAATGAAGATGTCTGGTGCGAGCGCGTATTTGCTCCCTGGCAGGATATGACAGCCAAGCTCCGCGAGAAGAATATTCTTCTGACGGCTCACGAAAGCGGCGACAACGTCCGCGATTTCGATTTCCTCGGCTTCACTCTCCAGTATGAGATGTGCTACACCAACATCCTCAATGTTCTCGAACTTTCAGGCATTCCGCTTTGTGCGGCAGACAGAGGGGAAGAGTTCCCCATTGTTATCGGCGGCGGTCCTTGCGCGGTCAACCCCGAGCCCATTGCAGAGTTCTTCGATCTCTTCAATATCGGAGAGGGAGAGGAAATGCTCCCCGAGATCGTTGCCCTCTTCGTCAAGATGAAGGAAGCGGGCGCAACCAAGAAGGAATTTCTCCTCGAAGCCGCACGCACTATTCCGGGTGTTTACGTTCCCTCGCTTTATGACGTTGAGTATAACGAAGACGGAACCGTCAAGTCCTACACTCCGAATGCCGAGGGCGTTCCTACAAGCGTCAAGAAGCGCATCGTCGAAAATCTTGACACTATGTATTTCCCCGAGGCAGTTGTTATGCCCTATCTCGAGACGGTTCAGGATAGAATTATGCTCGAGGTATTCCGCGGATGCATTCGCGGATGCCGTTTCTGCCAGGCGGGAATGATCTACCGCCCCGTACGCGAAAAATCCCCCGAAACCCTGCTTCGTCAGGCAAAATGCATCTATGAGGCTACCGGTTACGAGGAGATCTCGCTCACATCGCTTTCAATTTCCGACTATACAAAGCTCCCCGAGCTTACCGACGGACTTATCGAGTGGACTAACGAGAAGAAGGTCAACCTTTCTCTCCCCTCGCTCCGCATCGACTCCTTTACAAAGGAGCTTATGGAAAAGGTTGCATCGGTTCGCGCGTCCTCGATCACCTTTGCGCCCGAAGCGGGCACACAGAGACTCCGCGACGTTATCAATAAGAATGTCACAGAGGAAGACCTTATGCGCTCGGCTTCGATCGCATTCGGTTCGGGCAAGGAGCAGGTCAAGCTCTATTTCATGAACGGACTTCCCACCGAGACCGACGAGGATATCGAGGGAATCGCAAAGCTCGCAAAGGCGACCATCGAGCAGTTCTATGCAACTCCCGGTCACAGCCGCCGCGCGCCGGGCGTAACCGTCAGCGTTTCCTGCTTCGTCCCCAAGCCCTTCACTCCCTTCCAGTGGGAGGCGCAGGATACGGTCGATGAGCTTGTCCGCAAGCAGCAGCATCTCCGCTCTTGCATCACCGATCGAAAGATCAAGTATCATCATCACGACGCGCGCGTTTCGCATATCGAGGCAGTTCTTGCTCTCGGCGACCGCAGACTCTCGAAGGCGCTTCTGCTCGCTCACGAGCGCGGATTCGGCTTTGACGCGTGGGATGAATATTTCGATGCCGAGGCTTGGATGAAGGTCTTTGCCGATTCGGGCATTGACACTGCATTCTATGCTAACCGCCGCCGCGCGGACGACGAGGTCCTTCCGTGGGACATCATCGACGTCGGCGTGACAAAGGAATTCCTCCTTCGCGAAAAGAAGAAGGCTTATGAAGAAAAGACCACGCCCTCCTGCCGCGAGCAGTGTTCGGGTTGCGGCGCAAACTGTCTGGGAGGTAAGGATACATGCTGTCCGAATTCAAAAAAATAAGCGAATATCCGCTTCTTGAAACTCCCGTGACGATCCGCCTCGGATTCTATAAAAAGGGCGCGCTTCAGTATATTTCACACCTTGATCTCCAGCGCACCTTCCAGCGAATCCTCAGCCGTGCCGAGCTTCCGCTTTGGTACACTCAGGGATTCAATCCCCACCCGAAACTCGTTTTCGGACTTCCGCTTCCCATCGGATGCGAAAGCGTTTGCGAGATGGCTGATATCAAGCTTGTCCGCGATATGCCCGCCGAGGATATCCTGGCGCGACTGCACAAGGCGACGGTCGATGATCTTGATTTCTTCGCTTGCTACCCCGCAGAGCGTAAATTCGCAGATATAGACGGCGCGCTTTACGAGTATAATATCGAGTGTGACGTTGATGACGAGATGATCGAAAAGATCGATCGCGTGCTCTCAAATTCGCCGCTGACGGTTATGAAACATACCAAATCGGGCGAAAAAGAAGTCGATATCTTCCCGCTTATCAAGAGATTTGAGCTCGAAAAGCTCGAGGGCGGACTGAAGATCACCGCGCTTCTCGCCGCGGGAAGCAACCAGAACCTCAGCCCCGAATATCTGCTCGAAGCGCTGCGCAAGAGACTCATCTTCCTTCGAGAGGAAGAGAATTATTCGATCAAACGCCTTTCGATCCACGATGCAAAGGGAAAAATATTCAAATAAAAATCAGAAAGGAGAACGGTATGGATATCACAGAGATCAGGCAGAATATTGCCGTTAATATTTCGGCAATGCGAAACGCCGCGGGGCTTACGCAGGCGCAGTTTGCCGAGAAGCTCAACTATACCGATAAGGCGATCTCAAAATGGGAACGCGGCGAATCGGTGCCCGATATAGCCGTTCTTTGGAAGATAGCCGATATGTTCGGCGTAAGCGTCGATTGGCTGATAACCGATCACGGCTCGTCCGAAGCCACACCTGATGCCGAAGCTGTCAAGGCAGGGAAGAGAAATCGCCTTTTGATCTCGCTTCTTTCGTCTGTCGGGGTATGGTTTATCGCGACGATAGTCTTTATCGTGATGCAAAGCCTTGGAGCCGATCGCGTTTGGATGCCCTTTATGTGGGCGGTCCCCGCAACCTGCATCGACCTGCTCGTTTTCAACGCAATCTGGGGTGAGTACAAGATCAACTTCCTGTTTATCTCGCTGATAATCTGGACGATCATCGGTGCAACCTACATCACTATTGCAAATTGGTCGCTCTGGTATATCTTCCTCTTCGGCGCGCCGCTCCAGGTCGCAACCATCTTCTGGTCACAGATAAAGATCATCATAAAACCCAAAAAGAAAATAGAACAACCCGCCGAAAATGCGGAATAAACCAAATCCGCAAGTCTTGTAGGCTTGCGGATTTTTCAAATTATGGAGGAATCAAAATGAAAAAGTATCTTCTGCCCGAATCGGGTAATTTCTACAAGGCAAATCTTCATTGTCACACCGTACTGTCGGACGGATGTCTGACTCCCGAGGAGGTCAAGGAGCTCTATAAAAATGCGGGATATTCGGTAGTTGCATACACCGACCACGACATTCTTATCCCCCACCACGCCGAGCTTTCCGACGATGAATTCATTGCACTCAACGGTTGGGAAATCACGTTTACCGAGCCCGAAGTTGATGCTATCCGCAACGTTAAGCGCGTTTGCCATATGTGCTTTATCGCGAAGGACCCCGACAACGTAAAGCAGGTCTGCTGGTTCCACCGCAAGCATTTCAATAAGAATGAGGACAAGGCAAACCTTGCCGATGAGCCCGAATTCAAGCCCGAATACACCCCTGAGTCGATCAACGAATGCATCGCGCGTGTAAAGAAGGCGGGATTTTTCGTTACATATAACCATCCTACCTGGTCGCAGGAGGACTATACCCGCTATACAAAGTACCATGGCATGGATGCTATGGAGATCTGCAACTTCGGTTGCGTAGCTATCGGCCATCCCGAGCAGAATGACCGTGCATACGACGATATGCTCCTCGCGGGCGACCGCATCGGATGTCTTGGCACCGACGATAACCACAACAAACACCCGGGAACTGTTGCGTGGGACTCCTTCGGCGCATGGACCTGCATCAAGGCTGATAAGCTTGATTATAAGGCGATCACAAATGCACTTGCAAACGGCGATTATTACGCTTCGCAGGGCCCCGATTTCTCCGAGATCAGCTACGAGGACGGCAAGGTGACCGTCAAGACCTCGCCCGTTGCCACTATCTCATTCAGCACCGGCTCGCGCCACGCAGGCTACTTTGGAAACGCCGACGGAACTCCCATTACCGAGGCAACCTTCGAGCTTAAAGAAACCGATAACTACGTCCGCGTAACCATCCGCGACGAAAAGGGCAAACCCGCACATTCGAGAGCGTATTTCCTTGACGAGCTGAAATAATGAAAG
>JAZORB010000114.1:0-11912 GCA_045656385.1 Eubacteriales bacterium
TCTGCCTGCGCAACACCAACCGCCATCCTTACGGCACCATTGAGAATGCGCCCGAAAAGATCGTTGACTCGATCAGCATCAAGGCACCCATCGCAATCGTTGAAAACGACTGCGTGATCGTCGGCGGAACCTCGCTTCTTAATGCTTATGACCGCCTCGAAGTCCTCGAGTTCGGCGCAGAATCCCTCTGCGACATCGCGGCAATGAACGGCACTATCGTTCCGATCAGCCCCGAAGAGATCAGAGAGATCGAAGTTGCTTTCAACCTTTAATCAGCGAGAAAGTTTTTGAAGATTCTTAAGGAACTTTTTTCAAAAAGTTCCTTAAGCGGAGTACGAGGCAGAGCCTCGGACTAATGCGAAAGCTTCAGCTTTCGCTTCTGCGCTTCAAAATCACGAAGCTCTGCTTCGGGATTTTGGACAGAGTCAATACTTCCCGAATGTAGGGAAGTATTGCGCTCTGTCACCCTATATGGATTTTGTTTTTCTGCGGGATTAGTGCAGGTAATTTTGCGGCTGTACAGAGGTTTCGCCGATATCCTCATAATTTTGTATCGGTAAATCGGGACCTATCCCCCACCCCCTTCCCGTAAACCGGGAAGGGGAGCTAAAGCACGCAAACTCCTTTGTTCAGCTTTCTGAAAATCGGGTGCTGTATATTCGGCACACGATATGTTCCACTTTGCCAAACGCAAAAAAGAAAAGCCGCCGCAAATGCGGCAGCTTATTCCGATTATTCCTTGATATACGCTTTTTCAACCTCACAAACATAAACGGTATGGTAATCCTTCGCCAGATAGCATGCGGCATCAACCTCGCGGTCGAGGAAGTTTTCTTCCTTAATAAGGTCGGTGTACATCTTGCGGCAAACGAGGACTAGCTTTGCCTCCTCGAATGCGGGAACGCCGTCGAGGTAGGTGTAATGGAAGCCCGCTTCTGCGGCTTTGTCGAGATCCTTGCCGCTCATTCTGCCAAAGATCTTGCCAAGCTCTTGGCGGTAATCATCGCCGAAGAAGCAAAGGCTGATGCGATCTGCCTTTTCGGTCAGTGTGTGGGTGAATCTCTGCGGGCGGACGAAGCAGACTGCCGCGTCCTTGTTCCAAAGGTTGCCGAGAAAGCCCCAGGAGGCTGTCATGGCGTTGCGGACGCCGTCCGCCTCGGCTGTGATGAGAAACCATTCCTTGCCAACGGCGCGAAAGGCGTTCATGCTTTCAAGCTCTATGGGTTTGATTTCTTTAAACATAATTATTCCTCCGTGAATTCCGTGATACGCTCGCCGTCAAAGGCAAGCCCCTCGTCGGTCAGAATGACCGAGCAGGTGCCGAATCTCTTGTGTATTGCGCGAAGAATTTCCTCGGGGTCGTAGATTGGCTCCTTCAGAAAGAGCTCCGCCGTGCGCGAGTCGGTGAAGATGAAGCTGACGTATGAAAGCGCCTCGCAAAGGGCGTCGTATTCGGCAGGCATCAGCGCACCGTCGAAATCCTTGACTATCGCCGTAATCGGTACGTCGCGGCGAAGCGCATCGATGAGCACGCCTCTCCAAGCCGCGCGGCAGGGGAGAAGAGCTTCCTCTGTGGGCACAAAGCAGATCATATCGGCATCCGCCGCGCCCTCAAGATTCATTATATTCGCATCAAGCGTAAAAGTTTTCATTTCCGCCTCCAAATTTTACTGTTATTATTTTACCATAAATCCTAAAAAAATGCAATAAGAAAGGAAAATTTACTTATGGCTATCAGATGGGAAGACGCAACAAGACAGAATATCCAGATCACCGCGCACAGAGGCATCAAGGATCTGATTCCCGAAAATACACTCGAGTCTTTCAAGGCGGCTCTTGACGCTCGCTGTGACGTTCTTGAATACGACGTTCACCTCAGCCGCGACAACGTGCCCGTTATCATGCACGACCAGACGGTCGAGCGCACCACCGACGGATTCGGCGCGATCAGCTTCATGACCCTTGAGGAGATCAAAAAGCTCGATGCCGGTATCAAGTTCGGCGAGGAGTTCAAGGGCTATCGCGTTCCTACGTTTGAGGAAACTCTCGATCTTTTCGTCAACTATGACTATAAGCCGCTTCACATCGTCGAGATCAAAGATTTCCGCCCGCAGTGTGTTGATATAGTTGTCGAAATGCTCAAGAAATACGACCTCGTCGAGCGCACCGTGATCGAGGCAGGCGACTGCCCGACTTTGAAATATCTTCAGGACTACTATCCCGAATTCAAGACTCTCTCCTTCATGCCCTATTCGATGAAGCGACTTGACGAGTCGATCTACGACCGCCTCTACGGTGTATCTCTCCCCGGCTCGAAGACCGACCCCGAGAGCGTAAAGAAGGTGCTTGACGGCGCGGATTTCGTTGAAGGAAGGGGCCTCGTTCTCTTCCTTTCGGGTACAACCGAGGAGCAGATGGACAACGCAATCAACGCGCGTTGCGTGAACCTCACCACAAACAACCTTTACGCAGCGCAGGAATACCTTGCTAAAAAGGGTCTGCGCAAATGAGCGAAGTGACGAAATACGTCGAAGAAGGCGCGGCGAGCGCGGTCTTTGAGTGCAGCGACACTCTTCCTAATATCTTTCTTATCGGCGACTCGATCAGAAAAGGATATTGCAAGACCGTCAAAACCGAGCTTGAGGGCAAAGCCGAGGTCTTTTACGTCGACGATAACTGCCGCAGTACGCAGTACGTGATCTGCTCGATGCGTAAATGGGCGGGAATGTTCAGCGACAGCAAAAAGGTCGATATCGTCCACTTCAATTGCGGACATTGGGATATCGCTCATTTCAGCGGTGCCGCAGAGTGCCTTACAAGCGAAAGCGAATATGCGAAGAATATCGCAACGATAATCTTCCTCATTCGCAAGCTTTTCCCGAACGCAAAAATAATTTTTGCAACCACAACTCCGATGAATCCGAAGGGGGTCGTCGGCGTGAATCCGCGCTCTAACCAAGAGATTGAGAGATATAACGAGATCGCAAAGTCCGTTTGCCTTGCCGAGGGAGTCGAGATCAACGACATCCACGCCGCCACACGCGACTGGGGCGAGGAGTGTTTCAAGGATTATTGCCATCTCACACCCGAAGCGTTCAGCGAGGTGGGGAAGATGGTGGCGGAGAAAGTGGTCAGTGGCTAGTGGACAGAAAGTTGCGGGCAAATAATTTTGTACGGTACTTTTAAAACATTGTTTAATACAAAACTGAAATAAACAAGAACTCGGATATTATGAAGCGCAAACTTCTTAATATCCGAGTTCTTTAATTATTAAATTATCATTCGCATCTTTCTGTCTACTGTCCACTTGTTAAGCTTTGTTATAAAGCTCCATCAAATACATTCCCACCTTAAATCCGAGCTTTCCCGCTTCGATTCGCAGGTCGTCGGGGATCTTGGAGTAGAAGCCGTGGACCTCGTAGGTGAAGTCGCCGTCGTAGCCGATCTCTTTGAGAAGGGGCATAATTTCTTCCCAATTTGTGTTACCGCGGACGAAGGGGAGATAGTGATCGTCCTCGCGTCCGTCACACTCCTGAACGTGGGTCGCGGCAAGGCGGTGGCCGAGCTTACGCAGGGGCTTTACCTGATCGCGGTAAACGAGCTCTGCGTGTCCGAAGTCCCAACAAGCGCGGCAGGAGATGGGGTCGCCCATCGCGTCGATGATGGCTATTTGCTCCTCAAGCGCGGCGGTGAAGCGGTGCTTGGTCTTTCCGGGGTTGAACTCTGCCATGTTTTCAATGGCAATGCCCGTGCCTTCCTTCTTTGCAAGCTCGAGAAGGGGAGTGTAGTAGTGGATATTTGCGCGCATATTCTCTTCAAAACACATCTCATCGTTCTCGGTTGCCGTCTGCGCGTGGGTGACTACCCAGCGTACGCCCAGCTTGCCCGATGCGATGATACAGCGGCGGCTCGCCTCGGCGAACCAGACGCGGTATTCGTCCGAAAGCTTCTGCTCGGGGCGGTAGAGATTCGAGTCGAAGGGCATGTGCGACTGCGAGAATTCAACGCCCAGCTTTGCCGCGAGGTTGCCGATCGAGTCGATATTGCGCTCCCAATCGTCGCCCGCAAGCTCGCTTTTTGCGCCGAGTCCGCCCGCGCCGCCCCAGTTGAGGTCGATGACGCGGAAGCCGCATTCGTGACACATTTTGATGGATTCTTCAAGCGGAGTGCGCCCGCCCTGACGGTGCGCGGGGAAGATACAGGTTGACGTTGCAAGTCTCATTTTTATATCTCCTTATAATTTAATGACCGCCCACCGCTCTCGGCGGTGGGCGGTCTGAAAAAGATTCTTGCCTTGATTAGTTATCAAGAACAGCATCAAGGTCCTTGTTGAGGTCGGACATCGATCTCTTAAGGGTTCTGTCGTACTGTGCCTTGAGAGTTGCCCAGCTCGAGGAGGAAGCTGCAGCCTTGGAGGGCATTTCGCTCATAAAGCTGAGAATGTCGGAGAAGATACGGCCGAGGTCGAAGGAGATGTTTTCGCGGATGATATCGAACATACGCGCGGAGTCACCCTTACCTGCGTTATCGGGAGTGTATCTGTACTTCATGTTCTGCTCGAAGATCATGGGAGAGGTCTTGCGGTAAGCCTCGGAAGCCATGCATTCGATAACAGCGGAGCTCATCTGGGGATCCTGTGCATTCTGCATTACACACCAGAGAGTGATGGGGTTGCCGAGAAGGGTGATGTAGCCGTTCTGAGTCTCGTCATACATAGGAACGGGAAGAATACCGTACTCCCAGTCTACGTTACGGAGAACACCTTCATGGTAGTAGTTGTCTGCAATGTAAACACGGTCGCAACGGAAGAGGCAGGTTCCCTCTTCGAAGGGAACGGAGTATGATATGCTGCCGCCGTGGGGGTTAACGTAGGTGTCGCCGGTCTTGAACCAAGCGCCGAGCTTGTCAACGAGGTCGATGGTCTTCTGACCGAAGAAGTCCTCGGAGATTGAAAGGTTGGTGCTGTTGCCGGGAACGAGAAGCATCATATCCGAACCGGTATAGAATGCATCAAGGTGGAAGTAGGTGGAGCAGAAGCCGTACTGGTCGCCTTCGGAAGCTGCACCGTCCTGGTCAAGGTCGGTGTAAAGATCCTTCGACATATTGATAAGAGCGTCGATTGTCCACTTCTTACTGTCAACAAGTTCAACGGGATCCTGAAGGTTCAGGTCCTTGAGCATATCCATGTTGTAGTAGATTGCATACATGAAGTGAAGAACGTTGGTGGAAATGTCACCCGAAACGAAGAAGAGCGAATCCTTGATCGAGCAGGTGTTGACCATCGCCTTAGGCCACCAGGGCTGTTCCACGTTGATGTAGCTGTCTTCGATAGCGTTGAGGTCCTGGATAAAGCCGTTGGTAAGAAGCATACCTGCGGTTCTGGAGTATGTAGCGATGATGTCATAGAAGGTGCCGCCCGAGTAAGCGTTGCGGACGTAGTTGGTGAAGTTAGCGCGATCGCCTGCGTCGCCGGGCTGGCCGATCCACTCAAAGGTCACGCCCATGCGCTCTTCGGTAGCAAGGTTACGGCGGTAGATAGCGTCCTGAACCATGTCGCCGTCAGCTTCTTCCTCGGTGATCTCGAACTCAGCGCGCTCAACGTCGTCCCAATAAAGAATGGTGACGGTCTCGCCCTTGTAGTCGATCTCATCTGCAAGGTCATCCTTCCAGAAGCCTTCGTCGTCGTATCTGGGGTCTTTTTCGGGGGTAGTGTCCTCAGGTCCTGCCTGAGTCTGTGCGTTATTTGCGGTGGTCTCTTCGCTGCCCTGAGTATTTGCACAAGCAGCAAAGCAGGGAACCAGCATAAGAATCGCGCAAATAAGCGCAATGATTCTTGCGTAAATTTTCATAATAACCTCCTTAAGGCATATTTGAAACTATTGTACCATAATAATTGTTAAAAGTCAAGCGGAAATTGGTAAATTTTAAGAATGTAAAATGCAGAATGCAAAATGCAAAATGAAGGAAAATTTTCGAACTTTGCTCGAAAATCGGATGGTTGGATAATTCAATTCGGTGGTGATGATACATTGTTTGGTGGGATAATCTAATTCATAAATAAAAATTCTCGGATATTGAGAAGTTTGTACTTCAAAATATCCGAGATTTTTTAATTTACTTGTTTTGGTTTACGCTTTATGAAGTTTCATTAGCACCGCACAAAATTATAGATATGAAATTTTCGCTTTGGCGAAAATTTACCTGCATTTTGCATTTTGCATTCTGCATTTTACATTCCGCAAAGCGGCTTACTCTCCAAGCGCCTTTGCAAGACCCTTGTTGAGATCTGCAAGATTCTTCTTGAGTGCGTTTGTCTGCTGCTTGCCGGCGGTGGTCCAGGAGGAACCGTCGAGTGCAGCGCGGAGAGGCTTTTCGCTGATGTAGTTCATCTCTGCCGCGAAGAATCTGCCAAGGTCGAAGGAGATGTTTTCGCGGATGATATCGAACATACGCGCGCCGTCGCCCTTGTTAGCGGAGTCGGGAGTATATCTGTACTTCATATTGTTCTCAAAGAGAGCGGGCGAGGTCTTGCGGTAGCCCTCGGAGCCGAGAATCTCCATAACCGCGGTGCTCATGGAAGCGTTGCGCGCGCCTCTCATAACACACCAAAGGGTGAAGGGGTTACCGATAAGGGTGATGTAATCCTCCTGATCCGCATCATAGAGGGGATTGGGGACGATTCCGTATTCCCAATCGGCATTGCGGAGCTTACCGCCGCCGTACTGCGCATCTGCAACGTAAACGCGGTTCTGTGTGAAGAGCGCGCGACCCTCAGCAAATACGAGGTCGTTGGGGAGCTTGCCTCCGGGAGGGTTGATGAAGGTGTCGCCAAGCTTGAACCAAGCGCCGAGCTTGTCAACGAGGTCAACAGTCTTCTGGCTGAGGTAGTCGTCGGAGATCTTAAGTACCTTTCCGTCGGTTGCGGGCTCAAGGAGCTTCATGCCGGAGCCCGAGTAGAATGCCTCAAGGTGGTAGTAGTTGGAGCAGAAGCCGTAGCGGTCGTTATCGCTTCTGTCCTGGGAAGAGTCGAGGTCGAGGTAGAGATCGGTGGTCATCTTGATGAGTGCGTCGATCGTCCAGGTCTTTTCGTCAACCATCTTTACGGGATCCTCAAGACCGAGGTCCTTGAGCATATCCATGTTGTAATAGATAGCGTACATCATGTGAAGAAGGTTGGTCGAGATGTCGCCCGAAACGAAGAAGAGCGAATTCTTGATCGAGCAGGTCTCAAGCATTGCCTCGGGCCACCAGGGCATGTCGAGGTCGAGGTAGCTGTTTTCAACGTCGTTGAGGTTCTCGAGAAGTCCGCTTGCGGAAAGGGATGCCGCGGTTCTCGAATAGGTTGCGATGATGTCGTAGTAGGTTCCGGCGTTGTAGGCGTTCTGAACGTAGTTAACGAATGCCTTGAGGTCGTTCGAGTCGCCCGCCTGCTCGGTCCACTCAAAGGTTACGCCGAGGCGGGATTCGGTTGCGAGGTTTCTTTCGTAGATAGCGTCCTTGACAAGGTCAAGTCCGGTTTCGGACTCAAGAATCTCAAACTCGGGGCGTTCAACGTCCTCCCAGCAGAGGATGCTGATCTTTTCGCCGGTGAATTTGACGTCTTCGGGAAGCTTGGATTTGAGATATCCATCGTCGTCGTAATTGGGGTCTTTGGTAACCTCGGGCTCGGTCTGAACCGAGGGAGCTTCGGTTCCCGCGATAGCTTCTGTGGTTTCCGCTTCGGTTCCCGTTTCGGCACAAGCCGCAAAGAGGGAAAGAACCATAACGAGAGCACAGAAAAGAGAAATGATCTTTGTGATCTTCATCTTGAAATTCTCCTTAAAAAATTGTATTTCGTTATATTTTACCATATTTGGCGTGATAATTCAAGAGAAAAAACCAAAAAATCTCGGATATTAGAAGCGTGCTTCAAAATATCCGAGATTTTTTTGATTTTTATGGTTTAGGTCTGAACAAAATTGTCAGTCGTGCTTTTCTGTTCACCGCTCACTAAGATCAGTCAACGATCTTCTCAAGCGACTTGTTGAGCGTATTCATAGCTCTGGTGAGAGCTACCTTCTGCTGCTTCATGATGGTTGCCCAGCTGGAGCCGTTTGCTGCAGCGTCGGAGGGCATTTCGCTCATGTAGGAAAGGCTGTTGGAGAAGAGACGGCCAAGGTCGAAGTTGATGTTTTCGCGGATGATGTCGAACATACGCGCAGAGTCACCCTTACCTGCGGAGTCGGGGGTGTATCTGTACTTCATGTTGTTCTCAAAGAGTGCGGGAGAGGTCTTGCGGTAAGCCTCGGAAGCGAAGCACTCGATAACTGCGGTGCTCATCTGAGGATCCTTTGCGCCATTCATAACCGACCAAAGAGAAATGGGGTTGCCGAGAAGAGTGATGTATTCTTCCTGCTCGGCGTTGTAAAGAGGAGTGGGAAGAATTCCGAATTCCCATTCTACGTTACGGAGAGGACCTGTGCCTGCAGAGTACTGTGCGTCTGCCATGTAAACACGGTTCTGGATGAATACGCATCTGCCCTCGCAGAAGGGGATATCCTCGTCCCAGCTCTCGCCGCGGCGGGAAACGTAGCTGTCGCCCTGCTTGAACCAAGCGCCGAGCTTGTCAGCAAGGTCGATGGCCTTCTGGCTGTAGAAGTCGTCGGAGATCTTAAGGATTCCGCTTTCATCGTCTTCAACAAGGCGGAGGCCGGAGCCCGAGTAGAAGGCGTCGAGGTGGAAGTAGGAGGAGGAGAAGCCGTACTGGTCGCCCTCGGACTTGTCGCCCGACTGGTCTGCGTCAACGTAAAGGCCGCTGGTCATCTCGATGAGCTTGTCGATGGTCCAGGTCTTGTTGTCAACGAGTTCAACGGGGTTCTCGAGATTCAGGTTTGCAAGAAGCTCCATGTTGTAATAGATCGCGTACATAAAGTGAAGGATGTTGGTCGAGATGTCGCCCGAAATAAAGAAGAGCGAATCGTCGATCGAACAAGTATCTACCATGCACTTGGGCCACCAGGGCTGCTCGAAGTTGAGGTAGCTGTCTTCGATTGTGTTGAGATCCTGAAGGTGTCCGTTTACGCAAAGCATAGCGGAGGTTCTGGAGTATGTAGCGATGATGTCATAGAAGGTACCGCCGGAGTAGCAGTTCTGAACATAATTCGCAAATCCGGAGCGATCGCCATTGTCGCCGTTGACGCCTGTCCATTCAAGGCTCACGCCCATGCGGTCCTCGACAGCAAGGTTACGGTTGTAGATAGCGTCCTTTACCATGTCGGTGCCGGTCTCGTCCTCGAGAATCTCGAATTCGGGACGCTCAACGTCAGCCCAGTAAAGAATGGAAATTGTTTCGCCTTTGTAATCGATTTCGTCGGCAAGGTCGTCTTTCCAGAAGCCCTCGCTATCATATCTGTCGTCTTTGGGTGCGGCGGTTTCTTCGACGGGTGTCTGAGTCTTTGCAGCTTCGCCTGCGGTGGTCTCGTCGCCGCCGGTTGTATTAGCACAAGCAGCAAGAGAGGGAACCAGCATAATGATCGCACAGATCAAAGAAAGAATTCTTGTAAATTTTTTCATGGTTTGCTCCTTTATATATTTTATTGTATTTATATTTTATCATAAAAAGGACGGTCTTGTCAATCGCATTATAGACAAATCTTGTCTGCCGAAAGTGTACATTCTGCACAAAAGCCGAAAATTAAATTATAATATTAATAATAAAAGATAAAAAATTGTGAACGGATTCTAAAACTTATAAAAAAGCCCTTTACTTTTTTAAACATATGTGGTATAATCTCATACGAATGACGCCGGCTCGGTTTACGGACAAAGGCACAATGTGCATTTCACCCGCCGTGAGCTTGGTCAGCGCATAAAAATATTTTTCATGAGGTGAAAAGACATGACTAAAGCAGAAAAGCAGGCTATCATCGCCGAGTACGCCACCTGCGAAGGTGACACCGGCTCCCCTGAGGTACAGATCGCGATTCTTACCCACAGAATCAACTCGCTCAACGAGCATCTCAAGGCTAACACCCACGACAACCACAGCCGTCGCGGACTCCTTAAGATGGTTGGACGCAGAAGAAATCTCCTCAAGTATCTGATGAACGTTGATATCGAGCGCTACCGTTCGATCATCGCAAGACTCGACATCAGAAAGTAATACAAATGGGGCAAGGAGGACGGTCGCGCTTGACGTGCCGCCCCTTGCCCCAAATGTATTTTTGAGTGCAAAATGCAAAATGCAAAAGGCAAAATGAGGTGTAAAATGGAATTTAGCCAAGTGAATCGCGAGAGCGCGGTTGCCAAAAAGAGCTTTGCTTTTGCAGTACGAATTGTAAAGTTAAATCAATTTCTTTGCAGTAAGAAAAAGGAACTTACTATGTCGAATCAGTTGCTTCGTTCGGGAATAAGCATAGGTGCTAATATCAGCGAAGCAGAAAAAGCGCAGTCGCATGCCGATTTCTATGCAAAGATGTCTATTTCCCTAAAAGAAGCAAACGAAACGTATTATTGGTTGCGATTGCTTAATGCTACTGATTATCTGTCAAACAATGCGTTTTACAGTATGGAAGCAGATATAAAAGAGCTTATCGCGCTTCTGACTACAATCTGTAAAACCGCTCAACAAAATTCAAAAAAATAATTTGCATTTTGCATTTTGCATTTTGCATTTATAAATTTCAACGTCCGCAAAGGATTAGCAGTTAACATCGCGCACAAGTTTGATTGCGCGTAATGTTAAGTGCTAAACCGTGAGCGGATGAATATAAAATTTTTTGGAGGTACAAAATTATGTACGAGATCAAAAGTTCCGCTAAGGTATTTGACCAGCACAGAGTGTTCCATTACACACTCGCAGGCCGCCCCCTTGTTGTTGAGACCGGCAAGCTTGCAGGCCTTGCAAACGGCGCGTGCCTTGTAAGATACGGTGAGACATCCGTTCTTTGCACCGCAACCGCATCCGAAAAGCCCCGCGAGGGCATCGACTTCCTTCCCCTCTCGGTAGACCTTGAGGAGAGAATGTATTCCGCAGGTAAGATCCCCGGCGGTTACCTCAAGAGAGAAGGCAAGCCCAGCGAAAAGGCAGTTCTCACTTCCCGCGTTATCGACCGTCCCGTTCGTCCTCTCTTCCCGAAGGATCTTCGCAACGACGTTGCCCTCACCCTCACCGTTATGTCTGTTGACAACGATTGTGAGCCCGAGGTTGTTGCAATGATCGGTTCCTCGATCGCACTTTCCATCTCCGACATTCCGTGGAACGGCCCGCTCGGCGGACTCCACATCGGTCTTGTTGACGGCAAGCTTGTAATCAACCCCACCGAGGCAGAGAGAAAGGTTTCCGACCTTGAGCTCACCGTTGCAGCTTCCCGCGAGAAGGTCGTTATGATCGAGGCAGGCGCAAACGAAGTTCCCGATGACGTTATGTACGACGCTATCATGCTTGCTCACGAGGAGATCAAGCGCTTCCTCGACTTCGTTGACGCTATCGTTGACGAGATCGGCAAGCCCAAGTTCGAGTATCCCTCCGGCGAGCTCGATCACGATATGTTCGACAAGATCTTCGCATTCTGCGAGAAGGATCTTATGAACGCTCTTGACACCGATGACAAGAACGTCCGCGATGCAAGAATGGTTCCGATCACCGATGCTATCATCGAAAAGTTCTCCGAGGAGTATCCCGATCTCGGCGTTCAGATGCCCGAGCTCGTTTACAAGATGCAGAAGAAGGTTGTTCGCCGCTGGCTCCTTGAGGATGGCAAGCGTGTTGACGGCCGTGCAATGAACGAGATCAGACCTCTCGCAGCAGAGGTTGGCATGTTCCCCAGAGTTCACGGTTCGGGTATGTTCACCAGAGGCCAGACTCAGGTTATCACATTTGCAACTCTCGGCACCCTTGCTGAGGTTCAGATGCTCGACGGTATCGACAACGA
>JAZORB010000115.1:0-2358 GCA_045656385.1 Eubacteriales bacterium
CAACCTTCCGATGAAGCTGAACATGAACGGCGTTATGCCCGTTATCTTCGCAAGCTCCATCGTATCTCTCCCCGCAACCATCGCAGCGTTCTTCCCGAACAGCGGTTTTGCTAAGTTTATCAATGAGTTCTTCAATTATAACACTTGGCTCTACCTCATCATCAACCTGGCGTTGATCATCGTATTTGCGTACTTCTATGTACTCATTTCCTTCAACCCTGTTGAGGTTGCGAACAACATTCAGAAGAATGGCGGCTCCATCCCCGGCATCCGTTCGGGTAAGCCCACCATTATGTATATCAAGAAGATTCTTAACAGAGTTACTCTTATCGGTGCGATCTTCCTTTGCATCATCTCGGGTCTTCCTATGCTCATTAACATCGTAATCACTACTATCGATCCTCACAGCGTTGCATTCTCTGCAATCGCTTTCGGCGGTAACTCGCTTCTCATCGTAGTAGGCGTTGCTCTTGAGACTGTACGTGACCTCGATGCACAGCTTGCGCTCCGTAACATGAGCGGCTCCAAGACAAAGGGTCTCTTCGGTTAATACCGACCCGCGGATATTTCGGAGGAATTTAAATAATGAATCTTATCATTATGGGAGCCCCCGGTGCGGGAAAAGGCACTCAGGCCGAAATTATTGCCGCAAGAGAAAATATCCCCGCGATTTCGACGGGACAGATCCTTCGCGATGCTATGGCAGCGGGCACTGAGCTCGGTAAAACTGCTAAAGCGTATGTCGAGAATGGCGATCTTGTCCCCGATGAGATCGTAATCGGCATCGTCCGTGACTACCTTAAGTCGGACGCATGTGCGAACGGATTTATTCTTGACGGCTTCCCCCGCTCTATCGCTCAGGCCGAGGCGCTTGAGAAGATGGGTGTCGTTATCGACGCTGTCCTCTCGATCGACGTAAGCGACGATAGAATCGTAGCCAGAATGTCGGGCAGACGCGTTTGCAAGTGCGGCGCATCCTACCACATCGACTACAAACCGTCTAAGGTTGAAGGCATCTGCGATAAGTGCTCCTCGGAGCTTTATATCAGAGCTGACGACAAGGCAGAAACAGTTATCACCAGACTTCATAACTACCATGCGCAGACCGAGCCCCTTCTTGCGTTCTACAACGAAAGAGGCAAGCTCATCCGCGTTGAGGGTCAGGAAGAGGTTGAGGATACAACAAGGCTCGTGCGTGAAGCACTTGCCAAGGTTGGCGGCAGATAATGATACCGATCAAAAATCCCCAGCAAATAGCCGTTATGAGAGAAGCGGGAAGGATCGCTTACGAGGCGATGTACAAGGCACGCGAAATCATCCGCGAAGGTGTGAGCACCTATGACATCGACAAGGTGATCCGAGCACACATTGAAAAATGTGGTGCACGCCCCGGCTTCCTCGGTTACGGCGGTTTCCCGGGAAGTGCTTGTATCAGCGTCAACGACGAGGTCATCCACGGTATTCCTTCAAAGAAGAGAATACTTTTTGAGGGTGATATCGTAAAGATCGATACGGGTGCCTTCTATAAGGGATTTAACTCTGATATGGCAAGAACCTTTGCAGTCGGAAGCGTCAGTGATGAAGTGGCGCACCTGATCGAGACCACAAAGAAAAGTTTTTTCTGCGGTTTTGAGCAGTGCCGTGAATCAAACCGCATCGGCGACATCGGTCATGCGATTCAGAGTTGTGTTGAAGCCGAAGGCTTTAGCGTTGTAAGAAGGTACATCGGCCACGGTGTCGGACACGATCTGCACGAAGATCCTGAGGTTCCGAATTTCGGAACGGCAGGACGCGGCGTAAAGCTTATGGTGGGTATGACCCTTGCCATCGAACCGATGGTAAACGTAGGCGGCTGCGAGGTTCGTCAGTTGTCCGACGGTTGGACCGTCAAAACTGCAGACGGTACGCTCTCTGCACATTACGAGAACACCGTCGCAATCACTCCCGATGGTCCCGTGATCCTCACGGCACCGCTCGAGTGAACTCAACCGAATATGAATGGAGGGAAAAGTTATGCCTAAGAATGACGTAATCGAATTTGAAGGTACGGTACTTGAGGCTCTGCCCAACACCATCTTCAAAGTACAGCTTCCCAACGGCCACGTTGTGACCGCGCATATTTCGGGTAAGCTGAGACAGAATTTTATCAGAATTCTGCCCGGTGACCACGTAACTGTTGAGGTTTCTGTTTATGACCTCAATAAGGGACGAATCACCTGGCGTACGAAATAAGTACAATTTTCAGAAAGGTATGGTTAAAAATGAAAGTTAAGCCATCCGTAAAGAAGATCTGCGAAAAGTGCAAGATCATCAAGAGACACGGGCGTGTAATGGTCATCTGCGAGAACCCTAAGCACA
>JAZORB010000116.1:0-18903 GCA_045656385.1 Eubacteriales bacterium
GTGAAATCTTGCTCTCGCAAGATGAAATCCTCGCTACGCTCGGGTGAAATCTTTCGCCGCGGGCGAAAGGTTAAGGTAACTTTCCTCGCGGTGCTCGGAAATTTTCATATTTTATAAAAATTACACCCGATAAATGAAAGCACAAAAAGTCGGGAAATCCGCGTTGCTTTTTGATATAATATTGGCAGACAGGAGGAATTAAAGATGGATTGGATTACGGGAATGCAAAAGGCGATAGATTATATTGAGGCTAATCTGACCGAGGAGATCGATTACGAAAAGGTCGCGGCTGAAAGCTTTTCTTCAAGCTATCATTTTCAAAGGGTATTCAGTATTCTTTGCGGATATACGCTTGGGGAGTACATCCGCCTGCGACGTTTGTCGCTTGCGGGTGCGGAACTTGCAAGCGGTAAAGAAAAGGTAATTGATATTGCTCTGAAATACGGTTACGACAGCCCAGACAGCTTCGCAAAAGCATTTTTGAAGTTCCACGGCATAACTCCGTCCGAGGCGCGCACGAACGGCAAAATGCTCAGATCCTTCTCCCGCTTGTCGATAAAAATATCATTGGAAGGCGGTAATATTATGAATTATCGAATTGAAAAGAAACCCGAGATGACACTTCTCGGTTACAAAAAGCGTTTTGAAGGAACTCCATACGATGAAGCCAGGCACAAGCAGGAAGTAAATTTCTTCATTTCCACAAGAGCGCATCAGTGGATGCTCAAAGGGATGGCAAACGATAAGCTTTCCGACTATTGCGTTATTACGAACATCGGCGACGGCGGTTATGACTTCTATATCTCCGCAACAGCGGATAAATATGAATTTGATAATCTCTATAACAGCGAAGTTACCGGAATCGACTTTATGGATAAGTTCGGCTTTGAAAAGATCGTCATTCCCGAAACGACCTACGCCGTTTTTGAAACCGAGCAACAGAGAATGCCTATTCCCGAATATCACGACATCCGCAAAAAGATCGCATCGGAATGGCTATTGAACAATGAGTATAACATTATAGATGCCCCCGAGCTTGCCGTTTACCATTGGGGAATCGTGGGCGGTTATCCAAACAGAAGCATTGAGATCTGGATCCCTGTTGAAATGAAATAATCTTCCAACCTGCACAATAAAATACCCCAAACTTAGCCACACTGCCCATCCGCGAATGCGGATGGGCGCTTGGTTTATTCAACAGGATTTGAGCAACTGTGATTAAGAATTTACAAATTAATATTGCAATAAGGAATATTTTGGTATATCATAATATATATCACTTTTCGGGGGGGGCAGAGCTATGTTTGGGTACATTCAGCCGTATATTCCCAATCTGACGGTTGGCGATTATGAATACTACCGCGCGGCTTACTGCGGGCTTTGCCGATCCATGGGCGAGGTTTGCGGCGGTAATTCTCGGTTGACGCTCTCCTATGACGGAGTGTTTCTTGCCCTGCTCAGGACTGCGCTGACGGGTGAGACAACTGAATGTGAGCGCAGGCGCTGTCCCTATGCTCCGCTTGCAAAGAAGAATATGCTTCTCTCCCCCGCGTTTGACTACTCCGCGGGTGCTTCCGGTGTTCTCGCCGCCCTCAAACTCGAAGACGACGTCACCGACGAATCGGGGGGAAAAAAGCTTCTTGCCCTTCTCTGCCGCGCTCCCGCACAAAAATGGATGGCTCGCGCCGATGAGCAGGATTCGGGTCTGGTCGGCGTAACTCGCGAGAAGCTTGCGCGCTACTATGTTGCCGAAAACGAAAACTCGAGCTGTGAGTTTTCCGATGCCGGAATCGAAGCCGGCGCCGAGGCATTTGGCGAGGTGGTCGGCACTTTATGCGCGCGCGGGATCGAGGACGAGAATTACGCGATTGCATATTCGATCGGGCGACACGTGGGCAGATGGATCTACTGCATCGACGCGCTCGATGACCTCGCCGAGGACACCGAAAAAGGCAGGTACAACGCCTTTTTTGCCTCTTACGGAAATACACTCGACGAGGACGAAAAGCTGACTCTCAAGTGCCTCTTGCGCGACGAAAGCGACTCTGCAATGGCAATGCTTGAGCTTGCCGAGGCAGATGAAAATTCCCGCGCTTACAGAATAGTCAAAAACATCCTCACCGAGAGCATGCCCCGCGTGGCATGCGCGGTTCTTGACGGCACATACCGCAAGCCGCGACGCGAGGACATTATCAAAAAACAGAACACAGGAGGACTCATTTAAATGAGAGATCCTTTTTCGATACTCGGTGTCAGCCGAGAGGCGAGCGACGATGACATTAAAAAAGCTTACCGCAAGCTCGCCCGTGAAAACCACCCCGATAAATTCACAGATCCCGCCGAGCGCGACCGTGCCTCCGAGAGGATGAAGGAGATCAACGCCGCATACGAGGAGATCGGGAAGATCCGCTCGGGCAAGGCGCGCGACACCTATCAAGGCAATCAGCGTTACAACGAAACCTCATCAACGGGCGACGACAGATACGTTGCCGTCCGCGTTCACATCAACGCCCACCGTGTGCGCGAAGCCGAAGCTGTTCTCGGTAGCATTCCGCAGAACGAGCGCGGCGCGGAATGGTACTATCTGCGCGGCGTGACACTTATGATGCGCGGAAACATCATCGACGCGGGACGCTGCTTCGACATTGCCTGCGAGCGCGACCCCGCGAACGAGGAATACCGCACGGCTCGCGAGCATCTCCGCGCACGCACTTCCTCCTATCAGGGCGGAACATACACGACACACACAGACTGCACCGACACCTTCTGCGACTGCCTGAAGATCTGCTTCTGTGCCAATATGTGCATTGGTGGTCCTTGCTGCTGATGCGGAGCATAATGAAAGAATTCCTTGTCGATGGCAAGGAATTCTTATTTTTTAAGAAAAATCGTAAAATCTGTTGACAATTGGCGTATTTTACTTTATAATATTGTTAAAGACTTTTAAACCGAAAGGAAAACTTAAAATGTATAGAATCGGTGTTGACCTTGGCGGAACCAATATTGCCGCAGGTATAGTAAATGCAGAGGGCGTTATCCTCTCTCGCGCAAGCATTCCCACGGGTGCACAGAGACCGGCTGACGAGATCGTTGCCGATATGGCAGCACTTTGCCATTCCCTTATCAACGAAGCAAACATCTCGATCGAAGAGATCGAGGCTGTGGGAATCGCAACCCCCGGAGTTGCAAACCACGACACGGGTGTTGTTGAATACGCAAACAATCTCCCCTTCCGCCACTTTCCTCTCGCCGAAAAATTCAAAGCAGGCTTCCCCGCTCCCAAGGTAAGCATCGAAAACGACGCCAACGCAGCTGCTTGGGGTGAAGCTAAGGTTGGTGCCGCAAAAGGATCTGGAAGCTCGATCATGATCACGCTCGGCACCGGTGTCGGCGGCGGTATCGTCATCGATGACAAGATCTACTCCGGTTTCAACTATGCAGGTGCAGAGCTTGGCCACATCGTTATCGTTTGCGGCGGCAGACAGTGCTCTTGCGGACGCAAGGGCTGTTGGGAGGCTTACAGCTCGGCAACTGCTCTCATTAAGATGACAGAGGAAAAGATCGCAGAATGCGAAGCAGCGGGCAGAAAGACTATGATGTCCGAAATGGCTGCAGAACGCGGAAAGGTTTCGGGTCGCACCTCATTTGACGCTATGCGCGCGGGCGACGAGGCTGCCAAAGAGGTCGTTGACTCCTACATAAACTACCTTGCTTGCGGTATTGCAAACATCATCAACATCTTCCAGCCCGAAGTTCTCTCCATCGGCGGCGGAATTGCTAACGAAAAGGACAACCTCCTTCTTCCTCTCATTCCCCTTGTCAGAGCTGAAACCTACGGCACAAGCATCGTAAGCGTTCCCGAGATCCGCATTGCAACTCTCGGCAACGACGCCGGAATTATCGGAGCAGCACTTCTCGGATAAGCACAGAGTGCAGAGTTAAGAGTCCAACGTTTCGGAAATTTCCGCTTACGCAAAAATAAAGAATAATATAAAAATCTCGGATATGATTTCATATCCGAGATTTTTTATTAATTAATTTCCGAGCCTTGCGAGGAAAATTCCCTTAACTCTGCGCTCTCTTGTTTTTTCTTCTCCCCAAGCAGCTCAACCTGAAGATCACTCCCGCCGCGATGGACGTTACGGGAATATAGATCACCGTGCTCGCCGCCCAGCCGAATTTTGCGGCAATGTTGTTGAAAACTATGATATCTGTGGGATTCGGTCCGACGAAGAACATATTCACCTCGGCACCGACTGTGATCCCGATGATGGTATTAATTACGAAAGCAATAAAGCAAAGTAAAATGAAAAGCTTTACGATATCAAAATAATCTTCTTTTTTTCTTCCCGCGCGGTGTGAAAACATTATGTAAAACGCAAGGAATACGAGCGAATAATGCCATACTATAGCGTGCACGGTGCTGAAGACCTGCTCGTGGAATACTCCCGAGGGCTCAAAAACTCCCGCAAAACCGCCAAGCAGATTAAAGCACATCATAAAACCGTAAGCCGCGCGGCGAAAACGTTCGTTTTGGGTTAAGACCGCGAATGGGCAGAGGTACATCGGCATACTGCACATTTGAAACGGGAACTCTCCCCAAGAGATTGCACCGCCCTCGATTACGTAAAAGAGGAACATATGCTTGAAAATCTCGCTCGCTATCAGTACGCCCGCAAAGGACAAAAGGAGGATCTTGTTCTTTTTATCGTCGAATTTTCTGCAAATCCAAGCAAGAGAGATGCAAAGAGTGAGTCCGACGATTATCAGAATGATATGAAAAAGTCCATACGCCGTCGGAGGAACCATTTCGCATTCCACCGCCCACATCAGTTTTTCAATGATATTCATAGAATCACTTCCTAAAAATCATATTTTCTTAATTATAGCACTAAAACCGACAGATGTAAAGTCCTCTTTACAAAAACGGATTGATGCCGCGGCATCAAGCCGTTTTTGTATTTTCTTTACTTAATGATCGGAAAACTTACAGTAACCTTGAAAAGATCGCCATCGACGGTGATATCAAAGACACCGCCTTGAAGTTCCGTCAGACTCTTTGCTATCGAAAGTCCGAGACCGTTGCCCTCGGTGTTTCTCGAATCGTCGCCGCGCACAAAGCGTTCGGCAAGCTCATCGGTCTGCACCGCTATCGGATCGCGCGAGATATTTTTGAATCTGAAAACAGCTCTTTCGCCGACAGCCTCGAGGCTGACGTAAACTCTCGTTCCGTTCAAAGCGTATTTGCGTGCGTTGTTCATAAGATTATCAAAAACGCGCCAGAGCCTGCGTCCGTCCGCCATGATCTTTATTTTGTCGTCGGGTGTCGAGCAGACCAGATCGAGCCCAGCGTCCGAGAGCCTTTGATAATACTCACCCGAAACCTGCGAGATTATAACGCGCGCATCGCATTCGGTAAGCATTATATCTATATTCCCGCTTGAAGCTTTTGATGCCTCAACAAGATCGTCAAGCAGACGCTTCATTCGCTCGGATTGATTATGGAGTACAGAGGCGTATTCCTTGATATTCTCATTCTCACACTCCTCGCGGCAGATGAGATCGGAATAGTTAATGATCGAAGTCAGCGGGGTCTTGATGTCGTGCGAGACGTTGGTAATGAGCTCGGTCTTCATGCGCTCACTCTTGAGGCGTTCATCAACGGCGTAATTGAGTCCCTCGCCGATGCGATTTAGGTTCTCGCCGTGATCCTTGAGGTCAAGAATGAGATATTTAGTGTCGACCTTGTAATCGAGCTTTCCGTCCGCGATCTCCCTCGCGCCCTTTTGGAGGCGGCGGAGCATGAGGACGAAGTAGATCGTAAAGAATGCGAATATCACACTTTCGACGAACCACCAAATAAAGAGATTATCATCTTCTCCCCAATTAAAAGCAACAACAAAGAAATTCACCGCCGCAACGAAGCCAATAAGAATAAGAGTTTTCCAAATCATAGGGATCGCGCGAACAACTGCACGGATGCATCTTCCGATAAAACACAGCACACGCCAGATGAAACGAAGGATATAAAATACTATCGTATTTTTCAGCAGTGTTCCGAGTTTAATGCGGATAGCAAGGCTCATACACCAGAAGATGAGCATTATGACGGTTACTATCGCCCAGACAATGAGTCCTATTACAAATGCAATATCATTATAGTAGGAGAAGTCCTGAACGCAAGCTAATCCAAGTAATGACAAAAAGCCAACAGCCGCTGTCGGAATCTCAAAAGGTATCTTTGTCAAAAAGGATGCACGAACCCCCGGTATTCCGCGGCGTCTACCGGCGGAACACAGCAAGAAAACGAAGCAGAGGATTGCAATGATGAGCGAACCGAATCCTATCGCGTATATCCAGAAACGGAGCGCGTACATAACAGTGAAAAGAAGGTTCAACCAATACAGCTCATCATAGACCATAATATCTTTGGATATTCCTATTTCAACCGTATACAGCGACTCAATAGAAAATTCCTCGGGGTTGTAGTTATTTCCAATTTCGAAAAAACCACTTCCAAGGAGATCGTGATGATTGACGTCTGCCCAGGTTGAGATAAATATATATCCATCCTCAACGCTTCTTTTATTATACTCATAGAGTCTCAGCGCCGCATTTCCGCCTGTGATTTTGACGTAATCGATATTTATTCTTTCGAGATAATTATCAATCCTATGCGTCGTTCCATCTCGGTACCAATGCATTATTGAATATTCTATTCCGTTTGCATATTGATCAAAAACGCTTTTTTTCGCATCTTCTTCCGGAGTCCAATAAAGTTCTCCCGCAAACATACCCCAAATACCGACAGCCGACAAAGCCGTGACGCAAAGCATCAATATGCAAAGTATAAACGCCATCGTCTTTGCCGCGGAGGAGTGAGTTATGCCAAGGCGTTGCTTTTTCGCCTTCTTCTCTTTCGGAGGTTTTCTGTATTTATGCTCCGCGCGGACTGCACGGAACTCATATTCATCTGATTTCTTGTCCGCTCCCGCAGTAAGCTCTTCGTAGTGAGCTTCGTTCTTTTCCATGAGATCGATATTTTTCTCTTTCATTATCTTGCTCCTTTCTCTATCTTATAGCCTTGTCCCCAAACCACCTTGAGATAGCGCGGCTCTGCGGGGTTAATCTCGATCTTCTCGCGCAGGTGGCGGATGTGCACCGCAACCGTATTATCCCCCGCAATGGCACTCTCCTTCCATACGAGGGTGTAGATCTCACCCGGCGAGAAGACTTTTCCGGAATTACTCATAAGCAGCTTCAGAATTTCATACTCCTTCGGCGTCAGCGCGACTTCCTCGCCGTCAAGGAGGAATTTCTTTTCTATATCGTCGATCTCGAGCCCGCCGATGACGATCCTTTCGGGCACCTGCTCCCTGCCGCCGAGGGTGAAATAGCGGCGAAGCTGTGAGCGTACTCTCGCCGTGACCTCGATTGGATTGAATGGCTTGGTTATATAATCGTCCGCGCCGATATTCAGTCCGAGGATCTTATCACTGTCCTCGCTTTTTGCAGAAAGGAAAATAATCGGTACGTTGCTACTCTCACGTATCTTTGCCGCGGCGGTGATGCCGTCCATAACGGGCATCATGATATCGAGGAGTATCAGGTGGATATCCTCGTTTTCAACGATTTCTATTGCCTCCCTGCCCGTTTTTGCCTCAAAGAACTTCATATCGGGCGAGGCAAGATATATTTTCAGCGCCGAAACGATGTCCGCCTCGTCGTCACAGATCAGAATATTGTACATTTTTTCGCGCTCCTTTATTTTCTGGATACATTATATCACAAATATTCTTAAATTGAAATAGGTAAAAAGCTTAAGATTTTCTTAAATCTGCTTATTTTAAAAAGCACCGATCAAAAGATCGGTGCTTTTCAACTTGATTATTTAATTACAACGTTTGAGAAGCTTGTATCACCGTAGCAGGTGACGAGTCCGAGCTGAACGTCGGTGCCGCTATACTTCATCTTGTCGCTCTTTGTGCCATCAAAGAAGGTCATTCCCTCCGATGTGATGGTAACGTACATCTCGCCGTCGGTATAAAGAGTCATAGAATCGGGAGTGACCTCAAGGCGCATCTTTACCTTGTTTGTAAAGACACCCTTATCGGTACGCGACGCACTGCTATCATGGTCTGTGCGGATATGATACTCTGCTGTAGTGCAGTCGTTATTCGTTATCTTTCCGCTCGTTGTGCGCAGATAGAGACGGTATACGGTTCCGTTTTCATCTATCAGCTGGAAGCCTGCCGTGGGATTCTTGCTTCCGCAATATTTCTCGATAGCTACGTCAGCCTCAAAAGTCCAGTTGTTTCCGGAAACAGGGTATCCCTCAAGCGACGCATACGCAAACAAAATGCCGTCGCCGCTTTTGAAGGTGTAACTTATTTTCGAATTATCTTCAGTAATATCAAAGATACCCGTTTTGCCCGAGGAAGCAACATTCGTGAAGGAATGCGCACCGAAGCTAAGAGTTCCCTTCTCCTTCTTCTCTTCCTCGATATGCTCAATCTTTGCCTTTTCGGTGGGAATAAAGGTCAGAAGCTCCTCTGCCGTGCGGCGAAGGGTGGTTGCGGTTTCAGCATCGAGTCCGTGCGTGTAATCAATACCGACGGGCGACTCGCCGAAAATAACCGTATAAAAATCTGCGGCAACGAGATAGCTTCCCGCAAGAGAAGGATGAGAATTATCGGTGTGATATAGTCCTAATTTAGGGTCTGCGGCAAGGGCGCTGTTGAAGGTCACGCCGGTATATACGGTTTTGCTTCCCAGAAGCTCGGATACCGCTGCATTGTATGCCGTTACGAGATTGGTGTGTTCGATGCGGGTCATTCGCTTGGTGCGTCCCTCGCGCGTTACAGCTCCCTTGTTAACTCCAAAGCTTGAATACTGAAGCGGAATCGCACCCGATGCCTTGATAAGCTCGACAAGATCACTTGCTGCGCTGTATTCCTTCCAGGGATAGTAGGGGAAATATTCGGTCATAACGGGATTGTTGCGGTTGGGCTGGTAAACGATAATGTCCCAATCGTCAGAGGCGATCTTGTCGCTTACAGTCTGCCAGAGAGCTCCGTCCTCGCGAAGCATTGCAATGCCCGTTCCTCCCTTTGTCTGGCGGTCGGCAGTAACCTTTTTGCCCGCCGCACGGCAAAGTGCCGCGAATATCTGCGGCATTTCGTTATAGTGTGTAAGGCTGTCGCCGATGAAGAGGACCTTTATGCCTTCGTTATTCGCTTTTTCGCGGATTGCGGTCCATTCGTCTGCGGGAGCGATCTCCTCGGTGGTTTCGGGAGCAAGAGTGTCCTCCACAGATGCTTGAGTTTGTTCGGGAACTGTGGTATCTTCTTTTTCTGCAGTTGTTGTATCACCGCTTCCGACACAACCGACAAGAGGCAGGAGCATCAAAACCGAGATAAAAGCAGAGAGTAATTTCAAATAGTATTTCATAATACACCCCGAGGTTTTTCTTTAATTATAGCACATTCCCCCAAGAAAGTAAAGTAAAAAGCGCTTGTTTTTACACAAGCGCTTTCAAATTGTTATTTCTGTCCCGTAATTTCTTCGGGATACTTTGTCTCTGCAAATCCCTTACGCAGGATCATCTTCGTCCAAGGATAACGGTTGATCGACTTGGCACCCTTCGGGCAAGCGCGAACGCATGCGGAGCAACCGATGCAACGCTCGGAATCTATCTTGAATTTATCAAGAGTGATCGCCTCTGTGGGGCAGACCTGCGCGCATGTGCCACAAAAAGTACAGTTTGCGCTGACGGTCTTCGGGAAGCCGAAGGCAAGTCTTTTAGTCAGATTATAAGGAAGCTTTCCGATTATATCAAATCCGTGCTGAGCAATGGGAAGCTCTTCTCTGTCGTCATCGGCGGCAACCGAAAGGATAAATTTGCCAACCTCGCCAAGACTGTCCGGGAGCTCCTGCTTTTCCTCGACGCAATCGGCAAAGGTATGCGGGAGGGGGCAGGTCATTATTCTGCAAAGCGGAACGTCGGCAGAATCAAAGAGATTTCTTGCCTCCTCGGGTGCACATCCAACTCCACAAGAGCCGTATCCGAGAACAAGCGCCGCCTTTTCAACGAAAAGCTGGCTTCGGCTGATGAAATGCTCGACGGGAGGGGGCAGCTTACGCAGATATACCGGCGCGATCATAAGCATGAGATCAACGTGTATCTCGAGTCCACAGGCAGATTCTCTGTCATCCGCATATGTGATATCAAGGCATTCGACCTCATATCCCGCGCGATCAAGAATGACGGTTGCGGCATCGGCAAGCTCCGCGCAGCCACCGCCGGGTGAAAAGGTAACGACTAAAATATTTTTCTTCATATATTATCAATCAAGATATCCGAGTCTGTAAAGAAGCTCGGCGTTAAGAACAGATCCGCCTGCAGCGCCGCGGAGGGTGTTGTGCGAAAGTCCGACGAACTTATAGTCAAACATCGTATCCTCGCGGAGTCTGCCCGCTGTGATGCCCATTCCACCGTAGATGTCGCGGTCGATAGCGCACTGGGGGCGGTTATCTTCTTCAAAATATGTGATGAACTGCTCGGGAGCGTTCGGGAGCTCGAGCTCCTGGGGAAGTCCCTTGTATTCAGCCCAAGCCTTGAGGATATCCTCCTTCGAAGGCTTATTCTCGAAGCTCATAAAGATAGCGGCGGTGTGGCCGTTGGTGACGGGAACACGGATACACTGGGTGGTGATGAGGGGAGCATCTGCATTAACTACAACGCCGTTTTCAACCTTACCCCAGATCTTGAGGGGCTCCTGCTCGCTCTTCTGCTCCTCACCGCCGATGAAGGGGATGACGTTGTCGATCATCTCGGGCCACTCGTTGAAGGTCTTGCCCGCGCCGGAGATCGCCTGGTATGTGGTTGCAACGACCTTATTCAGACCGAACTTAAGAAGGGGTGTGAGCATGGGAACGTAGGACTGGATCGAGCAGTTGGGCTTAACCGCGATAAATCCGCGCTTGGTGCCGAGTCTCTTTTTCTGGGTCTCGATAACGGCAAGGTGATCCGAGTTGATCTCGGGCATAAGCATGGGAACGTCCTCGATGCCGCGGCAAGCCGAGTTGTTCGAAACAACGGGGAGCTCGTGGCGTGCGAAGTTTTCTTCCATTTCACGAACCTCTGCCTTGGGCATATCAACAGCGCAGAAAACGAAATCGCAGAGGGATGCGATGGTATCTACCTCGGCGGAATCAAGAACGGTCATATCCGCAAACTTTGCGGGCATCGGCTCGGTAAGCTTCCAACGGCTTCCGACAGCCTCTGCATAAGTCTTGCCCGCGCTTCTTGCAGATGCCGCGAGACAGGTAACTTCAAAATAAGGATGGTCGGCAAGCAAGGTGAGAAAACGCTGACCTACCATTCCGGTAGCGCCGACTACACAGCACTTTTTCTTGTTTGTAACAACAAAGCTCATAATATATATCTCCTTTGGATTGATATCGAAAAAAATAATATTAATAATACCACATTTGAGTGAAAAAATCAATAGGAAAATGAATATTTATTCATTATTTTTGAGAACTTCCGCATAAACTTTGTTTTTGGGAAGACCGGTTTCCTTGACTATCGTTTTGATCGCGTCCTTCTGCGACATTCCGCCCGCCATCAGAGAGGCTGCACGCTCGGCGATATTGATACTTTCCTCTTCCTCGCTTGCCTCGGGCGCACCCTCGATCACAAGAACGTATTCGCCTCTCGGCTCGGTGCTTTCATAATATTCGACAGCGCCCGCAAGCGTGAAACGCAGGATCTCCTCGTTGAGCTTCGTCAGCTCGCGACAGAGGGCAATGCGGCGGTCGACGCCGAAATACTCGGTGAATTCCGCAAGAGTTTTTTTGAGGCGGTGAGGAGCTTCATATATGATCAGGGTTCGCTCTTCTTTGGCTATTTCGGTAAGGCGTTTTTTTCTGTCCTTACCCGCCATAGGAAGGAAGCCTTCAAAAGCGAATCGTCTTGTCGACAATCCCGAAAGAGCAAGAGCAGAAACAGCCGCACAAGCGCCGGGAATGATCGAAACGGTTATCCCCTCCTTCGCGCACAGAGCGACGAGGTCCTCACCGGGATCAGATATTGCGGGCATTCCCGCGTCGCTGATAAGCGCGCAGGATTCGCCGTTTTTGAGTCGTTCAACTATCTCGGGACCTCGCTCGGCACGGTTGTGATCGTGGTAGGATACCATCGGCTTATGCAGCCCGAGACGGGAGAGCAAAAGACCCGAATTTCTCGTATCCTCCGCGGCAACGAAATCAACCTCCGAGAGCACCTTGAGCGCACGCTCGGTGATGTCGGCAAGGTTACCAATGGGCGTTGCAACAAGGTAGAGCACGGATTTTTCAATCTTATTTTTTTCTTCGGTATAAGACATTTTATTTCCTTTCGTCACAAGATCCCTCCCGATGAATATACTGTACCGAGAAAGATTATTGTGAGGTACTTTATGGCTATCAAGATTTACATAGATCAAGGGCACAACCCCGTCAACCCGAATGCGGGTGCCGAGGGCAACGGCTTACGCGAGCAGAATCTAGTTTACACCATCGGCGTTGAGCTTGCAGAATTGCTCCGCGAAAACGGAAATTTCGAGGTAAGGCTTTCGCGCCCGACGCCCGAAACCCAGCTTGGAAGCTCCACAAATTCAAGCCTTGCGGCTAGAGTAAACGAGGCAAACAGATGGGGCGCGGACTACTTTATCAGCCTGCACACAAATGCTTCTACTTCACCGAGTGCGGGAGGCAGCGAGGCCTTTGTTTTCAACCGCCCCTCGTCGGCGGCCTCTCTTGCAGCGGATATTCTTCGCGGGCTCAATGAAACCACGGGGATCCGCAATCGCGGAGTGGGAGTCAGGAGCGGACTTTACGTTCTGCGAAAGACGGCAATGCCCTCCGTTCTCGTCGAGCTTGCCTTTATTTCAAACCCCGAGGAATCTGCGCTTATGCGTGACCGCCCCGATCTTTTTGCCCGCGGAGTTTACGACGGAATACTCGACTTCACGGGCGTGTAAAAGTTATATATAATTATATCATATTAAGATTACAAGGTCAAGTATTTTTTGATTTTGGCAAAAAACGGAATAATACAAATATCGCCACAGCCCGGTTATTTTCGGTGTTTTTCGACATTTTTTGTTAGATTAAGTAATGTGTTATCTTTAGATATTTGTCTAATTTAATTCATTATCATCTAATTCACATACATTTCTATTTCATATTCATCTAATTGAAATGGTAAAAATCAAAAAATTACGCTCACGGGGCAATTTTGCTTCCATGAGCGTAATTTATATTTACTTGTATTTTTCTTTAATTTTTAGGCTCAAGTCCGCACATTTTTAGAAGCGCGGCTTCGTCAATAACGGGAATGCCAAGCTCGTTCGCCTTTGTCAGCTTCGAGCCCGCCTCTTCTCCGGCAACCACGTATGAAGTCTTCTTTGAAACCGAGCCTGCCGTCTTTCCTCCGCGCTCCTTGATAAGCGCCGAGGCTTCGCTTCTTCCCATCGTCGGGAGAGTTCCGGTCAGTACAAAAGTGAGTCCTGCAAGGCTGTCGTCAAGCGCCTTCGAGGTTGCTTCGGTGAGCAGTCCCGCGTCGATAAGACGGCGGCAAAGCTCGATGTTCGCATCGTGCGAGAAAAAGTCGATAACGCATCTTGCCGTGATCTCGCCGAAATCCTCGATCGCGCAAAGCTCGTCAAACGAAGCGCTCATGCAGCCCTCAAGAGTTCTGAATTTCTTTGCAAGCGCGGCTGCCGCAACCTCGCCGATATTGCGGATTCCAAGAGCATAGATAAGTCTCTCAAGTCCCGCCGATTTCGATCTTTCGATAGCGGAAATGAGATTGCTTGCCGAAAGCTCGCCCATCCTCTCAAGAGAGGCAACGTCCTCGGCTTTGAGCGAATAAAGATCTGCGGCGGTCTTGATCAGATCGGCACCGATAAGGAGATCTACGATCTGCGGACCAAGACCGTCTATGTCCATTGCGCCTCTTGAAGCGAAGTGCTCGATCGAACGCGAAAGCTGCGCGGGGCATGCGGAGTTTGTGCAGCGAAGCGCAATTCCCTCCCCGCTCGATTCGTCACGGCTGACGGGTTCGCCGCACGAGGGACATGTCTCGGGCATAGAGAAAGGCTGCTCGCTTCCGTCGCGCTTTTCGGGCACGGCGGCTACGATCTCGGGAATGATGTCACCCGCCTTTCTGTCCTTTACGACGTCGCCGAGCATGATGCCGCGCTCGGCTATGAATTCGGAATTATGGAGGGTTGCACGCGACACAGTCGTTCCCGCAAGACGCACGGGCTCGAGCTCTGCGATGGGAGTCAACACGCCGGTTCTTCCGACTTGGATCGAAATTGAGTTGAGCTTAGTTTCCTTGACCTCGGGCGGGAATTTATACGCCGCCGCCCATTTCGGGGTCTTGACTCCCTCTCCGAGAGTGGTGCGGTCTGCGGTTGAATCGAGCTTGATAACCACACCGTCGATATCGTATTCAAGCGAGTCGCGGAGTGTGCCGAGACGCTCGATATGAGCGAATATTTCCGCCTCGGACGATACGCGCACACGCTCTCCGATCACGGGGAATCCGAGCTCCGAGAGGCGGTCAAGCATCTCGGTGTGGCTCTCGCTTTCTCTGCCGTCAAGCCAGAGCGAGCCCTCCTGAATATTGAAAATAAAGACGTCCAGACGGCGCGATGCGGCTACCTTCGGGTCGAGCTGACGGAGCGAGCCCGCCGCCGCATTTCTGGGATTTGCCATAAGAGGTTTGCCATCCGCCTCACGCTTTGCGTTGATCGCCTCGAGCACGCGGCGGGGCATATATACCTCGCCTCGTACAGTGAAGGAAAGCTCCTCGGGCAGGGTCAGCGGAAGCGAGAAAATCGTGCGGATATTCTGCGTTACGTCCTCTCCAACCTGACCATCTCCGCGCGTTGCGCCCTGAATAAATATTCCTTTTTCGTATTTTAATGCAACCGAAAGACCGTCGATCTTGGGCTCGACCGACCACATCGTTTTTCCGATAACCTTCTCGACTCCCGAAAGGAATGCGGAAAGCTCCTCGAAGGAGAAAACATCGGAAAGCGAGTTCATCGCGGAGGTGTGCGTGACCTTCTCGAACTTATCGAGAGGCGCGCCGCCGACACGTCTTGTTGGCGATGCGGGATCGAAGAATTCGGGGTTCTCCTCCTCGAGAGCGAGGAGCTTATGATACATCAAATCGTAGTCATAGTCTGAGATCTCGGGCGCGTCGTCAACGTAATATTTTTTCGCGTGGTAGGCGACCTTCGCGCGGAGCTCGTCGAGCTCCTTTTTTATCTGTATTTTATCTGTCATATTTCGACACCTCATTTTAGCCATACAATTATATTATACCACTAAAAAAGGCAAAAGTCAATCGAAAATCGTCTTCCGCCTTTCATTTCGTTGTTTTGCACAAATTCACAAATTTAGCAGACTTTTTTTCAAAAACCTATTTATTTTGCACAAAAAATATGCTATAATATAGATGTACCGAAGGGATTTATATTTCGAGGTACAAAGAACCAGTACAGGAGGAAGAAAACATGAAAATCACCGTTGTTGGCAGACACATGAGCGTTCCCGCCGATCTTCAGGAGCTCGCCGAAAAAAAGCTTACTAAGCTTGACAAGTATTTCGCGACCGAGGAAAAGGCGACAGTTACCTTCAGCCGCAAGCGCAACCGTGAAAACATCGAGATCACGATCGCCGCGGCAAACACTCTGTTCCGCTGTGAAACCGATGATGAGACCTTCCGCAACGCGATCGACCGCGCAGTTGACACCATCGACCGCCAGATCCGCAAGAACAAGACCAAGCTCGAAAAGAGACTTCGCGCACAGGGTGCGGCAGTCGCTGCGGGCATCACGGAGATGGCAGACGAGCTTTCCGAGGCTACCGATTTTGTGGTACGCCGCAAGGAGTTCACACTCAAGCCTATGTCCGTCGAGGAGGCTATTCTCCAGATGAACCTGATCGGACATGAGTTCTTCGTATTTGTTGATGACAAATCGGGCGAGACCTGCGTTGTTTACGCAAGACGCGACGGAGACTACGGTCTTATCGTACCGGAGCATAAAGAATAATAAATAGATATTCGGGGTTGCCGCAAGGCAACCCCGAGTTTTTTGTTTTCTGTCGGCTTCGCCGAATGATAATCTCGCTTCGCGAGAATGATAGTTCGCCCTTCGGGCGAAATGAATAGGTAATTTTCGCTAACGCGAAAATATTTATTCGCCGTAAACTATGAGAAGCGTGATGCCTTCATTGTTAAGATAAACCGTCTGGCAGCCGCCGGGGATGTTTCGGGTTGAGAACGTGACCGACCACATTTTATCCCTATCGTCGCGCAGAACAGTTACGGTGTCATATTCGATGGTGCATTCATTCTTCGCCCTCTCAACGGCTTCCGCGCTGTTTGTAACAGCTTGCTCGGATGTATTCTTGAATCCTTCGGTTTTTACACCGGGATCACCGGCTTTATAGGTTTTGCTGACATTTTCAAAGGAAAAGCCTCCGATAGAGCTTTCGGGCACTATGAATTTGAAAATGCATTCATTACACCAAACCGAATATTCGGTGATATCGGGATCGCAACCGCGTCCGTCGATCACCTCGCGGAAGACGACGAGGTATTCACCGGGGAGCAGATCGCGGATATCTTCGATCCTTTCAAAGGAATATTCGAGCTCGTTATAATCAGTATCGTATACCTGCACCTTTGCGGTATAGAGGTTCACATTCACGGGCGGGTAGACCTGAAGATTGCCCTTATAGAAAAGCGTGGGAAAATCGGTATGATCTTCCTTATTTTCGATGATCTGCGAAACGCCGAAGCCGTCGCCCGACAAGGACTCGCCCTTTTTGTGCTCCTCGACCCAAAGCATACACTGAATCGGTCTTATATCGAAATTCCCCGACTGAATCATTACGCTGCTGTACCTATACTCGTTCTTTTCGGCAGTCTTTGACGGTACGGTAAGGCGGAAGATATCATCGTAATCGTACTGCTCGTACTCACTTGGATTCAGTTTTCTTGTATCGTAACGCGCAGAAAAAACTACAATATAATCTCCCGCGGGCAGATAGTCGAGCTCTCTCAGAGAGGCGTTTTTGTAACCGTTCAGGTGCTGCCATTCGAGATCGTATATTGCAACGTACCCGAGCTTGTTACATTCGGGAATATCAACGGTGATGCCACCATCGTAAACCAACAGCGGAACTGTGGGCAGGAGATGATCCTTCCCAAAAATAATACTGATACCAACGCCGTCGCAAAGCATAAACGAGCCATCGGCGTGCATAGCCGAGCCGCCAACCAGCGACCTTATCGGTTTTATAGTCTTACCGCCCGAGCTGACCGTGATTGGGCTGTATTCATATTCGGAGTTTTCGTTCTGGGAAGTAACATCGGTTATTCGAAGAACGTTTTCAAATACTCGGCTATCATCCCCGCGCCAAAGCTTGAGAGAATACTTACCGCACACAGCATCATCGGGAATTTTGAATACATAAGTATAACTTCCGACCTCGCCCTTTTTTATCGTCTTTTCTATAACATAGGCGGTAAATTCAGGCGTCGCGCCATAGAGCTTTCCGCTGTATTCGCCCTCGCTGTTCAGACAGTATAGCTCCGCCCAAGGAATATAATCGTTGACGTTGCCGTCGCTGCCCATGTATTTCAGTTTTCTTCCCGAAATATTCTTGACAGATGCTTTGATCTGTATCTCCTCGCCACGAAGATATGACTTCTTTTCGAACTCATAAGAGAACTCAAAATCGGGTTTGCTGTCATCAACGCTACAGGATGGGAACAGGGTTATGAGCATTATTATTGCGAGAATAAATGATAATTTCTTCATTTCGTCACCTCACTGTTTATTTGAAGTCTCCGCCGCAGTGATGCTGATAACGTCCTCAAAAACAACCGACTCAGAGTTATAGGAAAGCGCAACTGTGTAAGAGGTACCTTTCACATCATCCGAAAGGCGGAATCTGTACATAGTGGTACGGCTGTTTCCGTTTTTAATCGTGTGAGTTCTAATATCCTCTGCCCAAGGAACAGGATCATATTTGAGTTCGCCGCCTATCTCACCGCTTTCGGTCTGCCAATACAGTATCAGCGACGCCATGAATGCAGAAGACGATCCGGTATAAACGTGATCCTCTCCCGAAACATTGGTAATCTTTGCGTACAAATAAATATCTTCGCCGGGATGGTACTCTGTCTTCTCAACCGCGAAGGAAAAAGAAAACTTATCCGCACATTTTTCAAATTCAATAAGCGGTTGAGTTTCCTCAACTTTTTCTGTTACGGGCGGAGTATATGTAACGTCTTCTGTTCCGTTTTCCGTTACAGTATTCGAAGCATATTCGATTAAGTTTTCGGGCATAGCATCATTGATTTTCATACAAGAAGAAAATAGACCGACAAGCATTATTAATACGAGAATAATTGATAACTTTTTCATCTTGTTCAACTCCTTACTATAAGCTTGAAAACATTTTCCCAATGTGTTTTCCAATAATCCTGCGGATTGTCTACCTCGCCGCTTTCGTACTCGGAAAAGACTACTAAATATTCGCCCGCAGGGAGCTCGGATAGTCCTTCAAAATCTCCGCCGTAATCGATCCATTCGTAATTCATATCGTAAAGCGCAGGCCGCTCATTGTAAGTTATATGCGTTGGCACGTATAAGTCAATTTTTCCGTTCAGGACAAGTGTGGGGAAATCGTTCGGGTCGGTTTCGGGATTGTTGAAAAGATACCAGACACCGTCCGAGCATCCCGTTTCCTGCGGTTCGCCGTTTACGTAATGTGTGGTGCCTAATGGATACCTTATCGGATGAATACCTTCTTCGCCGATTGCAACAA
>JAZORB010000117.1:0-6580 GCA_045656385.1 Eubacteriales bacterium
GTTGCTTCGCAACACGAACGGTTGCGCATGCAGAGATTATATTATAGCACTGCATAAAAAGCGCAACTGCGGGTTCGTAAGTCCCGCCGATTATATTATCGCACTGATTATGATTAAAAGCTCCCGCTTCGTGTTGCTTCGCAACACGAACGGTTGCGCCCGCAGTAATGAAATTTCAGCACCGCACGCTATGCGCAACTGCGGGTTCGTAAGTCCCGCCGATTATATTATCGCACTGATTATGACGAAAAGTCTCCCGCTTCGTGTTGGTCCGCAACACGAACGGTTGCGCCTGCAGAGATTATATTATAGAACCGCATAAAAAGCGCAACTGCGGGTTACAAGTCCTATCCACAAAATTTACGGTGAATTCTCAACAATCGTTGATTTTCAATTGAACTGTGATTTAACTTGTTATAGTATAATAATGCTGTATAATTATGTATAAAGGAGATGAATAAATGTTTCGAATCCTCATAGCAGAAGACGACCGCGAGCTTCGCCAGCTTTTTTCTCACGTTTTGTCAAAGCACGGTTACAGTGTCGTTGGCGTTTCTAACGGCCGCGAAGCCCTCGACGAGATAGAATTGGGTTACTTCGATCTTATAATTTCAGATATAATGATGCCCGTGATGGACGGCTACGAGCTCGTCCGCACCTTGCGTGATGCCGATAACCACACCCCTGTGCTTATGATCACGGCAAAGGATGCCTTTGATGCTATGCAGCTCGGATTCATCTCGGGAACCGATGACTACATGGTAAAGCCGATAAATCTGAACGAGATGGTACTGCGTGTCGGTGCACTTCTTCGCCGCGCCCAGCTTATCAGCGAGAGAAGACTCACGATCGGCGAAACCGTTATGGAATGCGATTCTCTCACCGTTATATGCAGTGGCGAAAGAATGATCCTTCCGCAGAAGGAGTTTATGTTGCTCTTCAAAATGGCATCGTATCCCGGCAAGATATTCACCCGCCAACAGCTTATGGACGACATCTGGGGCTATGACTCTGAAACAGATACTCACACAGTCGACGTTCATATCGGCAGACTCCGCGACCGCTTCCGCGATTGCGAGGATTTCAAGATCGTCACCATGCGAGGCGTAGGCTATAAGGTGGTGAAGGTGTGAATAAGTTCAAGGAGTTTTGCATAGCGCATTTTTACGATTTTTTCAGCATGCGGTTTTATTTCACGATTTTTACCGTTGTTGAAGTCGTAGCTGCGCTTTTGATTGCTTGGTCTGCTGCAAAGATATTTGATATCGACCTGAACGATTCGCCTTTTTATCTTTTTGCGATAATTTCAATCTGCACTGCTACAAGCGTGGCTGTGTTGATCAACTCCTTCTTCTTAAAGCCGATCAAGAAGCTCTCCGAGTCGATGAAAAAGGTCGCCGCAGGTGATTTTTCGATTAGACTGAAGAAGCATAGCAAGGTCAAGGAAATTGGCGCTTTGAATCGTAGTTTTAACACCATGGTAGACGAGCTTGGAGAAACCGAGGTGCTCCAGACAGACTTTGTTTCGAATGTGTCACACGAAATCAAAACGCCGCTCAACGCTATCGAGGGATACGCCACGCTTTTGCAGGATGCGGATTCGACCGACGAAGAGCGCAAAAAATACACCGAAAAGATACTTTTCAACACCCGAAGACTTTCTGAGCTTGTCGGAAACGTCCTGATACTTTCCAAGCTTGAAAGCGGAGCGGTCGATATAAGCGAAGATGTTTATCGCCTTGATGAGCAGATTCGTGAATCGATAATGCTTCTTGAGCATAAATGGGTAGAACGCGAGATTGAATTTGACATTGAACTCGAGGAAGTGAAGCATAAGGGCGATAAAAAGCTTCTTTATCATGTTTGGAACAATCTTATTAGCAACGCTATCAAATTCAGCCCGCATGGCGGATTGGTAACAATCAGGCTTAAAAGCATTGATGATGAGATCGCTTTCACCGTTGATGACTGCGGCCCCGGAATTACTGAATCTGCGCAAAAGCACATTTTTGATAAATTCTATCAGGCTGACAGCTCTCATAAGCAAGAAGGAAACGGCCTTGGGCTTTCAATGGTTAAGCGGATACTTGATATGTTTGATGGAGAGATCACAGTCGAAAATCTTCCCGAATCGGGCTGCAGATTTAAAGTTGTGTTAAAAAAACAATTAAATAATCAAAAAATATAAAAAATATTCGAAAAAGGTATTGCATTTTTCTTCAACTTATGGTATAATATTCGAGTGTGTGACAACACACGGGGAGCGGTCCTCTGCATGCTCGGTATGAACGCTCTTACATCACTTCTATAAGGAGGAATAGGTAATGGATTACATTGCAGCTATTACCAAGGAGCATCTTAAGTCTGAACTTCCCGTAGTTAATGTCGGTGATACAGTTCGTATTCACAACCGCATTAAAGAGGGAGCACGTGAGAGAATCCAGCTTTTCGAAGGCGTTGTCATCGCAAAGCACGGCGGCGGAATCTCCGAGACCTTCACTGTAAGACGCGTTTCTTACTCTGTTGGTGTTGAGAAGACCTTCCCCATCCATTCTCCCAACGTTGTTAAGGTCGACATCGTTCGTTCCGGTGTGGTCAGACGTGCAAAGCTCTACTATCTGCGTGACAGAGTGGGCAAGGCTTCCAAGGTTAAAGAGAAGATCTAAGCTTACCTGCATCAATAAAAGACACCTCGATTTCGGGGTGTCTTTTATTGTTTTATCTTGATTTCATTCAATATTTGTGTTATAATGAATTATCAAACGAATGAGAGGGAAGATGGATTTGAAAAATAGATATGATATTATCGTGGTTGGCGGAGGCTTTGCGGGCGCAGCAGCTGCTATCAGCGCGGGCCGACTCAACAAGAGCGTTCTGCTTATAGAAAAATATAATTGCATGGGTGGTGCGGCTTGTTATGATCTCGTCAACCCCTTTATGCCCTATGCAACGACCGATCCCGCAAGCGGAGAAAGAATAGATCTCAGCTGCGGCTTGTTTGCAGAGATCGTAGAACGTCTCCGTCAGCTCGGTGGAGCGAGTAACGAGAAGAGAAGCCTCCCGTTCAACGAAGAAGTTCTCAAGTATCTGCTTAACACAATGGCTCTCGAGAGCGGCGTAGAGTTGCTGTATCAAACCTATGTTACGGGTGTTCGCAAGGAAGGCGAAAGAATAAAATCGGTTATGATATCGAACGTGTCGGGAAGCTCCGAGATAGAAGCCGATTGCTTTATCGACGCTACCGGAGATGCAAATCTTGCCGTCATGGCAGATTGCCCCTACCGCCTCGGAAGAGAGCCCGACAATCTCTGTCAGCCCATGACACTCTGCTTCCGCCTTGCGGGTGTTAAAGGCTACGATGCGGACGTTAAGGCAAGGATAAATGCGCTTTACAGCGAGTATCAGGCCGTCGGCAAGATCAAAAATCCCCGTGAAAACGTGCTTATTTTCAAAACTCTCGTCGGTGACATCCTGCATTTCAATACAACGCGTGTCGTAAAACTCGATCCCACAAACGCGGAAGATGTTACGAAAGCCGAGATAATTGCCCGTGAGCAGGTATTTGAAATGTATAATTTCCTCCGTGATAATTTCGATGAATTCAAGGATTCAACTCTTATCTCAACGGGTATCCAGATTGGCGTCCGTGAAAGCCGCATGATCGACGGGGAGTACACCCTTACCAAAGACGATCTCCTTTCCTGCGCTCGATTTGACGATTCGATAGCCGTTTGCAACTACGATATTGACATCCACAGCCCAGACGGAAGCGGAACGAGCCATTATTATTTTCCGCACGGTGAGTATTACACGATCCCCTACCGTTGCCTGATACCGAAGAAGGTGGAAAATCTGCTTGTAGCGGGCAGATGTGTTTCCGCTGACCACGATGCTCAGGCATCGCTTCGAATAATGCCGACGTGCGCCACCCTCGGCGAAGCCGCCGGCATTGCCGCTTCGCTTGCTTTGAGCGGAAACGTGAGATCGGTTGATACCGCAGAACTCCGAAGGATATTGAAAGAAAAGGGCGCAAAAGTAGACTGAGTGCCAAAATCTGCTTGCCTCCCTCAAATGAATAATAGCCTCCGTGTCTTGCCGATACTATTTTCAGCAAGATTCCGGAGGCAATTATGTATTGCGGTAAAGTAGAAATCAGCGGTATCAATACCGCGAAATTAAAAGTGCTGAGCGACGAGGAGAAGGAAGAATTCCTCAAAAGAACCAAGGCGGGCGATAAATCGGCGAGGGAAGAGCTGATTTGCGGAAACCTGCGCCTTGTTCTCAGTATAATCCAGCGCTTCGGCGGCAGAAAAGAATCTGCAGACGATCTATTTCAGGTCGGCTGTATCGGTCTGATAAAAGCAATAGACAATTTTAATATAGATGTGGGCGTCAAGTTCTCGACTTATGCCGTACCGATGATAATCGGCGAGATAAGAAGATATTTGCGCGACAACAACGCCATAAGGATCAGCCGCTCGGTGCGTGACCTGGCATACAGAGCTCTTGGCGCAAGAGAAGAGCTATCGCGCGAAAAGCAGGTGGATCCGACTCCTGAAGAGATTGCGGCAAGGCTTGGCGAGAACAGAGAAAGCGTTGTCAGAGCAATGGAGGCGATAGTTGAGCCGATATCGCTATATGAACCGGTTTATACCGAAAACGGCGATTCGCTTTATGTAATCGACCAGCTAGCCGATATTGGTTCAAGCGATGAAGCTTGGCTCGAAAAGATCGCGCTCGCCGATGCACTTGAGGCACTCAGCGAGCGTGAAAGAAAGATTATAAATTTAAGATTTTTCAAAAACAAAACGCAGATGGAGATTGCCGAGGAGATCGGCATCTCTCAAGCGCAGGTATCGCGCCTTGAAAAGGGCGCGCTCGAGCGTATGCGAAAGCTTATCACTTGAGATAGATCACTCTGTCGGATATTTTTTCTGCAAGATCCGTGTCGTGCAAGACCGCGATGGTAAGCGCTCCTGCTGTTTCTTTTTTTATGACGTCAATGCAAAGCAATGCAGTTTCTTTGTCAAGATTTGCAAATGGCTCGTCAAAAATGTAGATGTCCGTTTTCTTGGCAAGCGCTCTCGCGATCGAGACCCTTGCTTTCATTCCGCCCGAAAGCTCATCGGGGTAGAGATCGACGTCCTGTATATCAAGTGCAACCAGCAACTCTTTCGCTCTTGAAAGGGTTGCTTTTTTATCGCCGAGAACAAAATTTACGTTCTGCAGGGCGGTCCTATCGGGTAGAAGTCGAGGCTCTTGAAAGGACATAGAAATCGAGTGAGCTATGTCATTGAATATGATTTCTCCGCAGCTTGGCTTTTCAATTCCTGAGATAATATGCAATAGCGTGCTCTTGCCGCATCCCGATGGTCCGCATATAGCAACAAAACCGCTGTTCGGAAATGTAATGGATAAATCTTTAAGGACTTCTTTGTCATCAAAGTTTTTGGAAAGATTATTGATCCGAAGCATTTGCGGTCCTCCTTTGCGTGCGGTCAAAGAGCATATGAACTGCTTTTTCTGTCAGTAGGCTGATCAGAACTATTACTACCGTCCAAGCAAGCAGATCGGCGGGTTCCATATAGCTTTTAGCATCCGAGAGCATTTTTCCTATCGAATCGGGGATATAAGCGACAACCTCTGCCGCAACGCCCGCCTTAACCGCAAGTCCGACAGAAGTGGTTAAAGCTGAAAAGAAGAAGGGCTTGATCGCGGGGATGTAAATTCGCTTGAGCTTCATGATCCATGCTACACCGAAAACGTCAGCCATCTCCAAAAGCTCATTCGATGTCTGCGAGATACCCTCGCGTACGTTTTCGAAAAGAACGGGAAAGACCATCATAAAGGTTATTGCAGACGGTATTGTGTGTCGGTCAACAAGGAATATTGCAATCAGAATAAAGGATACAACAGGCGTTGATTTCATCAATGTTACAGCGGGAGAGAAGAGCTCGTTTACAATCTTGGAACCCGAGCACACTGCCGCAAGCAACCACGCCGCGGGTATTGCGATAAGTATTCCGATGAGTATTCTCAAAAGCGAAAGCCCCGTGAAAATCCAAAACTCACTTTCTCCCGCGAGTTCGAATAGCCTTAAGACGGTTTCGAACGGCGTCGGTAAAATGAGCGGATTGCCCACTATCATTGCCGCAGCCTGCCACAAAGCGAGCCAGAAAAGAGCAACGCCGAGTGACAGAGCGGCTTTTTTAATTACTTTCATTTAACCGAAAATATTTTCATCGGGAAGCGCGCCGCCTACCGATGAAGGAACCTGCGCATAAAGTGCGCCCCAAAATTCGTTAAGTGCGGTTTGCATTTCTTCTCCAACAAGGTGTGTTACGTTGCAGCGTGGAAGGGTATTCTTTACAAGATTTTCGTTTGCTGCGATACCCGCAGCAACAACAGCTGCTGCAGCCTTTTCGGGATCGGAATTAAGAGTGTTGACCGATTCCTCGTAAGCTTTAAGGAAGTTTTCAACAGCAATGGGGTGAGCGTCAACAAATTCTTTTCTCGCGATGATGCAGCCTTGAACAAGCTCTGTGCCGGTAAGAGTTTTCCATTCATTTGAGAAATCGAC
>JAZORB010000118.1:0-2043 GCA_045656385.1 Eubacteriales bacterium
ATGGTTGAGCTTGCCGATTCGGACGAATTGTTCAAGAATCCCCTTCATCCCTATACAAGATCTCTTCTGTCGGCGATCCCGCTGCCCGACCCGATATACGAAAAGCAGCGTACACGCGTGACCTACAATCCTCTCGCGGAGCACGACTATTCCGTGGATGCTCCTTCCTTCAGAGAGATCGCGCCCGGACATTTCGTTCACTGCAACGATGCTGAGGAAGAAAAGTATAAGCAAATGATAAAATAACGAAACGGACGGTCATTGTTCAGTGTTACAGGAAAAGAAAAAGCTATTACTAAAATATCTCGTGTGCTTTGGTGTCGCTTCCTTAATAGCGGTTGCCGTATTTGCGATCGATGGATTTTTCACGGACGACATAGCGGTAAATATGCAGATATTGTCGGACGGATTTTCCGTTGCGGGAATTTTGATGTTGCTATTTGCCGGAATGCTTTTCATCAGCAGCGAGGGTGCGCTTATAGGAATCGGATTCGTTATGCGAAACGTAGTTCTGGCATTTATCCCTATGGGTAGAACAAAGCACGAACTCTATGCGAAGTACCGAGAGCGCAAGCTTGCAGAATTGAAAAAGCAAAGCGATCATTGCGTGCTGTTCATCGGGCTTTTGTTCCTTGTGATCGGTATAGCCTTTTCCGTGATCTGGTATATGAACTTTTATCAGATGCCCGTTTGATTAACTTATCATAATAAACAACGCTCACGCAACGGTGAAAACCCGCGCGTGAGCGTTGTTTTAGTGTATCCTCTATTGAAGTTTCTGCGGATTTGTGGTATAATTAAGAAAATACACTCGGAGATTTGGCAATGAAAAGAGAAGAATTCTTTGAATATTGTGCCGACGCATACGGCACCGCGCCAGACTATCCCTTTGACGAGGATTTTGAAACCGCGGTTTTTAGGCACGCGGATAATCGCAAGTGGTATGCGATAGTGATGAAGGTGTCGCGCCGCAAGTTCGGTCAGCAAAGCGACGAGGTGATCGACGTGGTCAATATGAAACTGCCGATCGAGATGTTCGGCTCCTTTGGCGCGGCGGACGGTGTCTACCCCGCGTATCACATGAACAAATTGCATTGGATCTCCGTTCTCCTTCCCGATACCTCCGATGACGTCGTGCAGTTCCTCATAAACGTCAGCTTCGAGGCAACGAGGGACAAAAGAAAGCGCGTGAAAGCCCAAAGTTGAACCTCGACCCAAGACCTGTCGATGCCCCAAAAAGCTCGCAGAACCGAAATTTGAGCCGTACAAGGGCAAAATCCTCAAGCCGGGGATGCACGATGATAAACGACCACCTCTACGAAGGACGGTTTACGTCAACCAACGCCGGCGGCAAGCGCAAGAAGCATAACATCTACGCCCGAACGCGCGAGGAATGAGAGGAGAAGCCCGCGGAGATGATCGAGCGGTGAAGGCTGAGATCAAGAAAGAGAAGGAAAAATAAAATCGGGCGCCGAATAACGGCGCCCGTTAAAATTTACATCGCTAAAACGGTAAGAGCTAAAGGCCCGACCGAGTCCCTCTTTATGCGTATATCCGCCGCGAAATGGCGAACACTAATCGTATTAAGTATCGGAGGGGTCATTATGGAATCGGTTTGGGAGAAGGATTTGTTGCGGGTGCGGTTTGATATGCTCGAAGGTAAGAAAAGTACTGAAGTGCTGATCATCGGCGGCGGAATTGCGGGGATTTTATGTGCCTATAAACTAAAAAACGCGGGAGTGGATTGTATGCTGGTGGAAGCCGCGGAGATCGGAGGCGGTATCACCAAGAATACCACCGCCAAGATCACCCTCGGTCACGGACTCATCTACGACAAAATGATACGCCGCTTTGGAGCGGACAAGGCGCTACTTTATGCAGAAGCGCAAATCAAAGCAGGAAAGGAATACGCGGGACTTTGCCAAAATATCGACTGTGACTACGAAACACGGGATAATTACGTCTATTCCTTAACCGACCGAAAAAAGATCGAAAAAGAAGTCGCCGCCTTGGAGCGCCTCGGTGTGAAAGCCGAGTTTTCGG
>JAZORB010000119.1:0-11085 GCA_045656385.1 Eubacteriales bacterium
AGAGATCGATCCCGAAGCACTCGCGCTTCTCGTTTTCACCTCCGGCACCACCGGCAAGGGCAAGGGCGTTATGCTTTCGCAGAAGGCAGTACTTGAGGATATGACAAACATCATTCCTTACATCGATTTTGGCAATAAGACCGTTGGCGTACTTCCTCCTCACCACACCTACGGTTCTTCCGTTATGCTTGTAGGTCACGCAATCATCGGTTGCGAGGTTTTCATTTCGGGCGGTCTTCGTTACATCACCAAGGAGCTTGCGGAGCAGAAGCCCGAGCACCTCGTTCTTGTTCCCCTCTATCTTGAAACATTCTACCGCAAGATCTGGGCTAACATCAAGAATCAGGGCAAGGAAAAGCTTATCAAAAATATGATAAAGCTCAGCAACGGCATGTGCAAAGTGGGCATCGACCTTCGCAAAAAGATCTTCTCTCAGGTTCGCGCGGCATTCGGCGGCGAGGTAAAGATGATCATTTCGGGCGGTGCTCCCATCAATCCCGAGATTCTTGATTTCTTCCGCGCAATGGGAATCACCACTCTCAACGGCTACGGTATCACCGAGTGCGCTCCCATCGTTGCGGCAAACGTTTCACGCAATGTTGTTGCGGGCAGCATCGGAAATCCCATCGACTGCGACGAGATCAAGATCCTTGATCCCAACGAGGACGGCGAGGGCGAGATCTGTGTCAAGGGTCCCAACGTAATGCTCGGATACTACAATGATCCCGAGGCTACCGCCGAGGCATTCACCGAGGACGGCTTCTTCCGCACCGGTGACTACGGCAAGCAGCGTGAGGACGGAACCCTCTTTATCACCGGACGTAAGAAGAACCTCATCATTCTCTCGAACGGTAAGAACGTTTATCCCGAGGAGATCGAAAAGGATCTTATCGCAACCCCCGGCATTCTCGACATCGTTGTTTACGAGGGTCAGAGCAAGAGAGGCCTTGCGCACAACGCAATCGTTGCCGAGATCTTCCCCGACGAGGATTACATCAAGGCAAACGGTATCGAGGACGTAAAGGCTCACATCAAGCCCTATATCGATGAATATAACAAGACCGCGGTTTCTTACAAGAAGATCGGTGTTCTCAAGATCAGAACCACTCCCTTCCCCAAGAACACTCTGCGTAAGATCACGAGATTTAAACTTGATATGACTATTGATTAATTCAAATATTTATGATATAATAGATACGGGCGCATTGCCCGTATCTATTGTTTTTGGAGGAAAAGCAATGAAAAAGCTTACGTCGTTTTTATTGGCGCTCACTATGTTGCTCGGGGCATTTGCTTTGTGCATCCCCGCAAGCGCAGAAGACGTTTACTATCCCGAACTTGAAGGCATAACCATGTACGCAATGGGCGATAGCTATTTTGGCGGAAGCTCGCTTGGCAAGGATGTAACCTGGGTAAATAAGCTCGGAAACAAGTATAAAATGGATTACGTGAACTACGGCATCGGCGGAAGCACAATGTCGGATTACGTCCTCGACAAAAGCCCGATGGTTGGCCGCGTTTCAAGAATGAAAAAAAACGATGCCAACATCATCCTTCTTGAGGGCGGAAGAAACGACCGCAGCCAGCTCGTCCCCCTTGGCGACCGCGATTCCCGCGACACCAAAACTTTTTACGGTGCGATCAACTATATGCTCGATTATTTCCTTGAAAAGTATCCGAGCGCACTGATCATTCTTGTCACCGCTTGGAAGCATTCGAACAATACCAGCAGCGGCTACAGTAACGTCACTTACGCAAACGTAATGAAGGATATTGCCGAGTACAGAAACGATCCCCGCATCGTCTGCCTATACGCGGCTGATCCCGAGCTCACGGGAGTTGATATGGATAATCCCAAGTTCCGTATCAAATATTGCATTAAGCCCGATGATGTCAGCCACCTCAACGACGAGGGAATGAATCTTGTCCTTCCGAAGATGGAAAAATTCATCGCGGAGGCTTACATCAATTACCTCAACTACCTCAATCCTCCCGCAACAACAGTGGAAGAAACCACCGCGGCTCCCGAAACCACGGCAGAAGTCACAACTACCGAGGAAACTGTCGACTGCGGTATGCCCGACAACACCACCGCAGAACCCGTTTCCGAAAAAGGATGCGGCGGATTTGCATCAATTCCTGCAATCACCTGGATCATCTGCGGCGCGTGCACGCTTTTGTTCAAGAAAAAAGAATGGTAATAACTCAAGAGTCCCGACGAAATTCGTCGGGACTCTTTTATTCAAAACAGATCGGTACTTAGATACCTCTCTCCACCGTCGGGAAGAATGACAGCAATATTTTTGCCCGCGTTTTCCTCAAGCTTTGCAAGCTTCAGTGCCGCCGCGAGTGCCGCACCGGAGGAAATGCCGACAAGAACACCCTCTCTTGCCGCAAGATTTCGGCAGGCGGTCTTGGCTTCATCGACTGAGATCGGCATAATTTCGTCAATAAGTGCGGTGTCAAGCACCTCGGGGATGAACCCCGCGCCGATACCCGAAAGTCCGTGCGTGCCCGCGGGCTTACCCGAAAGGACAGCGGAGGTATCGGGCTCAACGGCAACAACCTTGACATTCGGCTTCATCTCCTTGAGATAGCGCGCAGAGCCCGTGAGAGTTCCGCCCGTGCCTACGCCAGCAACGAAGATGTCAACCTCGCCGCCCATATCGTTCCAGATCTCTCTGCCCGTGGTCAGATAATGTGCCTCTGCATTTGCGGGGTTATCAAATTGGCTCGGGATAAAGGAATTCGGCGTGTTTGCCGCGATCTCCTTCGCCTTTGCGATAGAGCCGCTCATACCATTCGCCGCAGGAGTCAGAACGACCTCGGCACCGTAAGCGCGCATAAGCTTCTGTCTTTCAACCGACATATTATCGGGCATAACGACGATAACCTTATACCCTCTGTGAACACCGACAGCGGCAAGCCCGATGCCCGTGTTGCCCGAGGTCGGCTCGATAAGCGTCGCACCCGCCTTAATGATTCCACGCGCCTCGGCGTCGTTTATCATATGAAGTGCCACGCGATCCTTTGCCGAACCGGCGGGATTGAAATATTCAAGCTTTGCCGTGACCGATGCAAGAGTTTTTTCTGCCGCCTCGGTCTTTTTTAATCTCAGCATCGGCGTCCTGCCGATAAGCTGATCAAGATCGTCAAAAGTTTTCATAACTGTACCTTATTTGCTTGTTTCCGCAATGAATTCGTCGATGCGGTCCGCAATGATCTGAAGGCTTGTGCGCCAGAACTCGGGATTGGTCAGGTCGATACCCGCGATCTTTGCAACGTTTTCAACGCTTTCAACGGTGGTTGCCTTGAGAAGTGCTCGATACTTGGGCAGGAACGCCTCGCCCTCCTCAAGATACTTCGCGTAAAGTCCGCGAGAGAAGAGTCCGCCGAACGCGTAGGGGAAGTTATAGTAGCTGAGTCCCGCTCTGTAATAGTGGCTCTTGCAGCACCACATATAGGGGTGCAGATAATTCGGATCAAGGCCGTCGCCGTAAGCCTGCTTCTGCGCATCGAGCATGATCTCCTCCAGCTCGTCGGCAAACATAAACTTGTTCTTTCTGCGGCGGATGACCTCGTCCTCGAAGAGGAATCTTGAATAAATATCAACGATGATCTGGTTGCAATCCTGGATCTGGCTTTCGATAAGAGCAATCTTCTCGCCGCCCGAAGCCTTTGAGATAGCATCGTTGACGATGATGAGCTCATTGAAGTTCGATGCGGTTTCTGCAACGGGCATGGTGTAGCCGGTGTTGAGCGGGCGGTGATCCTCGATCTGCTGACCGTGATATGCGTGGCCGAGCTCGTGCGCAAGAGTTACGACCGAGCCGAAGCTGCCCGAGAAGTTCGTGAGAATTCTGCTCTGACCGATGAAGGGCAGATTCGAGCAGAACGCGCCGCCTACCTTGCCCGCACGGGGATAAAAGTCGATCCATTCCTCCTTGAAAGCGCGGTCGACCATCTCTGCAAGGTCGGGCGCGAAGCTTGCGAAATGCTCAACGAGGTACTTGTGCGCTTCCTCGACAGTGAAGGTCTGCGCGCTCGCGTCGCCCATCTGCGCGTACATCTCGTACCAGGGCAGACCGTTTTCATATCCGAGAAGCTTTGCCTTGTGGCGCATATACTCGCGGAACTTGGGCATATACTCGCGCATTGCCTCAAGCATTGCATCGAGTGTAGCCTTTTCCATGCGCGAATCCTCAAGGGTCATTGCAAGCGGATCGGCATAGCCGCGAAGCTCTGCCTCCGTGTTGACCTGCGACTTGATGCTGTTGAGCGCAAACGCGATCGAATCGCGGATCTTAGAGTAGCAAGCAAGCTCCGCCTCGTAAGCTTCTTTACGTACGGTTGCATCATCGCTCTCTGCAAGTCCGCGAATAGCGGAAAGTGTGGTCTTCTCGCCCTTGTAATCAACCTCAACGTTTGCGGTGAGATAGGAGAAAAGATCGCCCCAAGCTCTGCCGCCGCTGATATTGAGTTTAGCGAATACCTCCTCGGCTTCGTCCGAAAGTGTGTGGGAGATAGATTTCTTGATCTCGCCGAAATAGAATTTATACTGCGAAAGAACCTCGTCGCCCGCGATAACCGAGTCGATGTCCTCGATCGCGCCAACAAATTTATCATAAGCAACGTTAACCTTTGCAAGAGAAGCCATCATGCCCTGGATCTTTGTCATATAGACCGCGCCCGCAGTGTCGGATGCATTTGCCGAGCGGCGAAGGCTGAAAAAGCCCATAAGACGGCGCACAAGCACGCCCATCTTCTCCTTCGTGTCAATGACACGGCGAAGACTCTCCGCAGGCTTGGATGCATCAAGTGCGGCAACAGCCGACTTATATTCGGAAACGCACTCCTCAATTTTTTCCATGTCAAGCTGGAGCGCGGGATCTTCTGCGCCCTTATAAAATACGTCAAGTGACCATTCGTTATACATTTTCAAATCTCCTTTGGTAGTTTTTCTTCATTATACAATAAAAAAGAGATAAATACAATAGAAATAAGCAAAATAATCTATTTTTTTCTTAACTCTCTTGCCTCGAAATGCAATATGTGATATAATTAACCTATCATCCGAAAGGAGCAAAGCTTATGAAACTTACATACCTCGGAACTGCGGCAGCTGAAGGCTTTCCCGCTATATTCTGCAACTGTAAATACTGCCGGGAGGCGCGCGCACTCGGCGGAAAGAACGTCCGCACGCGCTCGCAGTCGCTCATAAACGACGATCTGCTGATCGACTTCCCCGCAGATACATATCATCATTTCCTCACCCACGGCATTGAGGGAGACAAGATCAAATACCTCATCGTCACCCATTCACATTCCGACCACCTCTATCCCCGCGATCTCTTCAACCGCCACGGATGCTACTCGCACGATATGCGCGCGCCCGTGCTTGAGATCTATTGCTCCGCGGTCAGCGCCGAGCGCATAGGCGGCGGTATGGGTAACGTCAATATCAACATCATCAAGCCCTTCGACGTTGTTGAATTCGGCAACTACCGCGTGACCGCCCTGCCCGCGCGCCATGCCGCAGGCACCGAACCGCTCAATTACATCATCGAGTCCGAGGGAAAAACCCTGCTTTACGCCCACGACACGGGATATTTCCTTGACGAAACCTTTGATTATATCGAAAAGAACAGCTTCCGCTTTGACATGGTCAGCCTCGACTGCACCAACGTTGATATCCCGATTGCCGACACGGGCTCGCACATGGGCTTCCCGAATATCGGGCGCGTTCTTGAAAGACTCGCCACCTTCGGAGCTGTCGACGATAAGACAGTCAAATGCGTAAATCACTTCTCTCACAACGGAAATCCCCTTCACGATCACATCTGCGAAAGAGCCTCCGAATATGGCTATCTCGCCTCCTACGACGGCTATCAGATTGAGTTTTAAAATATGGAACCCTTACATTATCTTTTCATAATTCTTGTCGGCTTCGGCGCGGCGTTCGTTCAGCGTGTCAGCGGATTTGGACTCGGCATCTTCGCGATGATGTTTCTGCCGCATTTTCTGCCCTCGCACACGGCTGCAGCAACAATCTCCTGCCTCTTTTCCTGCTGCACCACTACCTTTAATTCGATCAAGTACCGCAAAAATATCGCATACAAAACCGCTATCCCGATGCTTGCGGCTGCGCTGATCTCTATTCCGATCGCAGTCTACTTCGCCGCAAAAGTCTCGGCAAAGATCTTCGAGATCCTGCTCGGCTCGGTGCTTGTGGTGCTCAGCGTATACTTCCTTTTCTTCAACAAAAAGATCAAGATCAAGCCGACACCCGTAAACGGAGTCATCGCGGGAACTCTCGGCGGTGCGCTGAACGGACTGTTCTCGACGGGCGGACCTCCCGCTGTGCTCTATCTGACGAGCGCAACACCCGATAACATCACCTATTTTGCCACTATTCAGTTCTATTTCTGCCTGACCAACATCTACGCGACCGCAAATCGCGCGATAAACGGTCTTATCACCGCAGACCTGCTTCTCTATGCCGCCGTAGGCTTCATTGGATGCCTCGCGGGCGACTTCTTCGGCAGAAAGATCTTCGACAAGCTCGATGCAAAAAAGCTGAAATACGTAATTTATATCGGAATGATAATCAGCGGAGTGCTGATGCTATTCTAAAATGAAGGAAGACTGTAATGAAAAAATTCTTATCTCTAATCCTTTCGGTGCTTATTCTCGTTTCCACGTTCCCGATTGTTATAAACGGTGCCGAGGATCATTCGGGAATCACGCTTGAAAGAACCCAAACGAAAGGCGTGGATCACCCCGTCGGCTATTACACCACCGAAAAGCACTTTGAAAAAATGCCCATCACCTTCGAAGCTTGGGTCTACATTCCAAAGAGCGTATATTCCCAGCGCGGCGGCATCATCATCGGCAACTACCAAAGCTTCTCGAAGGACGATTTCGTCAATTTTGAGATACACACGGGCGGTGTTCCCCGTCTTCTTTTCTGCGATCCGAGCGGAACGATGCACGACTATAAATTTGCCCGCGCACCCGTTCCCGCAGACAAGTGGACACACGTTGCCATAGTTTACGGCACAGGAACCGACGGCAAGCAGATCTCCTGCTACATCAACGGCGCATTCAAGCAAAGAACCACGGTAAAGGAATGGTACGAAGCCCCCGAAGCTGCGCTTGACAACACCGTATGCCTCGCGGGCGACTACCGCGCGCTCAACGAGCAGGGCTTCCGCGGAACTCTGGGCGACGTCTGGGTATATTCCGACATCCGAAGCGATGCCGAAATACTTGCCGATTACCAAAAAGGCCCCGATCTTTCTGACAGCGAGCTGATGCTGTTCTTTGAGCTTTCGAAAGCCACGTCCAAAGCTGACGTTCCCGACAAGACGGGCAACGGCTACGACATGACTTATTCGCGTTTTTGGCTCACCGAAGAAGAAATGAACGCCATCCGCGCCGAGGACAAATATGAATACGAATATGTGATCGCATTCCTTCCCGATATTCAGTATATGACTCAAAAATATCCGGAAGCGCTCACAAAATTCGTCACTTACCTTGCCACGAAAGGCAAGGACAAAAATATCCAATACATCATCGGACTCGGTGACATCACAAACGCCAATACCGAGGGCGAGTGGGCAACCGTACTTCGCCAGACCAACCGTCTGAACAATTTGATCCCCTATTCCCTTGTTCCCGGAAATCACGACGTCATCCACAACAGCCGCAAGCCGTTTTTTGACGAAACTTACGCCAAAAAGACCGGATTCTATTATCAGCATGTCGCGGAAAACGGAGGTTTCTTCAAAGAAGATTCGGTTCGCAACACCTATCTTACCTTCAAGGTCGGAGATATCGATTATCTCATAATCAATCTTGACTTCGGTGCAACTGACGATATTCTTGCTTGGGCGGGAGACGTGCTTGAAACACACCCGAACCACAGAGCGATCCTCGCCACACACGGATATCTCAACGCCGACGGCACAACACTCGACTCGAGCGATTACGCCTCTCCCGACGAGTACGACCGCAAGCTAAACAGCGGCGAGGTCATTTGGGAAAAGCTCGTCAGCAAGCACGAAAATATCGCTATGATCGTCAGCGGTCATATGCACCACGATACGATCGTTGTCACTCCCCGCGAAGGCGATGCGGGCAACACGGTATATCAGATCCTTATGGACCCGCAATCGACCTGCAACAAGCTCGGCGGAATGGGCGCCATTGGACTTATGTACTTCACCGCCGACGGTAATCACGCAAAGGTTGAATATTATTCGACTGTTTTCGAAAAATATTTCTGCGAGTCGAATAAGATGATAAATCTCACCTTCGGCGAGGATGAGCCCGAGGAAACCACGGCTCCCGAAACTACTCCAATCACCGAACCCGAAACGACCGCTACCCCCGCTACCGCAGCCACCGAGGACGGCGGATGCGGAACCACGGTCACGTACTGTACGGCAGTTCTGATCATATTCACTCTGCCGTTATTTGTCAAAAAGAAGAAAGAGCTTTGAGCTTTCCCTTTACAAGCGCACAAAGATGTGCTATAATTAAGAAAATATTATCTTTGGAGCTAATCTGATCATGAGAGAATTTTTCCATTATTTCTTCGGTGAGGGAACCGAGATTGAATTTGAGATCTTCACCCTCAATCATCTGTGGCCGATTCTTGTCGGCGCGGCAGTTATTTTTGCCATTTGGTATTTCCGCGACAAGCTCGCGGCTTGCAAAAACGAACACCGCTTCAGATACGCCATCGGATTTACAATGATAATATCGGAAATGGCTTACTATTGGCGCCTTGTCGGCATTCCCGAGCTTGAAACGAGCCCCCAGGCGAATCTTCCCATCGCAGTTTGCGGATGGCTCGTCATCTTCGGTTGCTTTATGATCGTCGGAAAGAATCAGTATCTTTTCGATATCTGCTATTTCTGGGCACTCTGCGGAACCGTGTTTGCGCTTCTGACACCGACAGTTCTCACCTACGCAGGCCCGACCCGTTTCCGCTTCTATCAGTTCTGGACAGAGCACCTCATCGGCTACGTAGGAATCTTCTATCTGATATTCGTTCATAAGATGCGCCCTAATTTCAAGTCGCTCGTCCGCTCTTGGGTCTGGCTTGCCATCCTTGCTGTTATCGCGTATATCGCCAACACCATCATCGGCGAGGGCGCAAACTACCTCTTTATGGCACGTCCCGAAGCTGCACCTTCGGTTCTCGACATCCTGCCCCCCAACTTTGCGCTCCGACTCATCATTATGGCAGCTGTCATAACCACGCTCTACTTCCTTGCTTATTTGCCTTGGTATCTGATTGACAGAAAAGCTGAAAAGGGCAAAGAAATCACTCAAGGTGAAAACAAATGATCGAAGATATTCTTTATTACATAGGACAGTTTCTCGGCATCGTTGCCGTAATTCTCGGATTTATTTCATTCCAGATGAAAACGCCGAAAAAGATACTTGCCTGCCAGATAACGGTAGCTTTCGTTTTCGCGGCGCATTATCTCTTCATCGGCGCACCCGGCGCGGCGGCACTCAATCTCCTGGCGGCTGTCAATAATATTCTCTACTTCTTCCGCGCAAAACGCGGCGGAAAGGGATGGTTTGAACCGATATTCTACATCGTTATGGTCACCGTAACAAGCATCCTGACATGGGAGGCGTGGTATTCCATCTTCCTGATGCTCGGTCTTTACGGCACCGCAGTAGGGCTTTCGCTTTCCGATCCGCAGAACACACGTAAAGTAATGCTTGTCAAAGCTCCCCTTTGCCTTATCTATAACGCCCTCGTCTTCTCAGTCGGCGGCGTGGTTTATGAGAGCGCAGTACTGGCTTCGGCTATAATCGGACTCATCCGAAACCGCAAAAAAGTGCTTGACACATCAGAAAAACTGTGATATACTAAAATAAAAATTTTAAAAATCAAGGAGGATCTTTAAATGAACCGTTTGGAAGGAAAAGTTGCCATTATCACGGGCGGTAACTCGGGCGTAGGAGCCGCTACCGCACAGAAATTTGCCGCTGAAGGCGCAAAAGTCGTCATCACAGCACGCCGCGAAGCACAGCTTGAAGAGGTTGCCGCAAAGATCCGCGAAGCGGGCGGCGAGGTTCTTCCCGTCGTCAGCGATATATCCAAAGCAGAGGACGCAAAGAGAGTTGTTGCCGAAACAATTGCAAAATTCGGCAAGGTCGACGTTCTCATCAACAACGCAGGCGTTCTCGATAACGGCCTGAAGGCTATCGACAGCTTCACCGATGACGATATGAACAAGGTCATCGACATCAACACCAAGGGCACAATGTGCATGACACGTGAGGTCGCTGTCGAAATGGCAAAGACCGGCTACGGCTCGATCGTAAACGTAGCATCTGTTGCAGGCGTTATGGGCTGCGGCGGCGCGGCTTACGTTGCTTCGAAGGCTGCAGTTATCGGACTTACAAGACACACCGCTCTCCGTTTTGCAGGCACCAACGTGCGTTGCAACGCCATCTGCCCCGGCACTATCGTCACTCCCATGGTTGCAGGAATGAATCCCGCAAATATGGATATGAACATCTTCGGACAGATGATGAAGCACAACGACCTCAAGGTTCAGCCCTGCATGCCCGAGGACGTTGCAAACATGCTCCTCTTCTTCGCATCCGACGAATCAAGAGCCATCACCGGACAGACACTTGTCACCGATTTCGGTTCGACACTTTAATTCAATAATAACAAAAGGTTGGCGCAAGCCAACCTTTTATTTTATTTTCCACGCGCGCGCTCTGCCTTTTTTTTCGGCTTCTTCGATGATTCCGATATTTGCGAGCGCAGCGAGAGCCATATAGGCGTGTTTGGAGTGCGGAATTTTTGCCGCCTTGCGGTATTCCTCGGTGGTGAAGCTTTCGCCGAGTCCTTCGGGAATCAGCGCGAGGAAGTCGCTTTTTTCAGCAAAGACTGCCTCGTCGAGGATATCGACAGGAAGTCGCTCAAAGCGTGAGGAGCGCACTTTTTTGTCCTTTCCTCTGCCGTCGAGGAATCGATACTCTTCCTCCTCGATAAAAAGGAACCAAACGGCAACTCTGCCCGTGGCAAGTGCCTCCGAGATA
>JAZORB010000120.1:0-5229 GCA_045656385.1 Eubacteriales bacterium
CTATTATATAAATAGGAAGGATAATCTTTTCGGACTTATGACCTCAAGATCCGATGTAGGCGACTATATCCTCGTTCACTTCAATGGCGGCGCGATAGTTCCCGTAGCTAATGTGAGATTTGACCGCGTCTCGGACGAGGGAGTGACGAGAGCGACGATGATTGACTCCACCCTCTTCATCTTCGCCGAGGATGATTTCAAGGCAGTAAAAGTCGATCAATAGTCAACGTCAGCAATAAAAGAACACCCCGAGCCTTTCATTGAAACGAAAGGTTCGGGGTGCTATGTTTATGTTAGTTAGTTTCCTTCAATTCTGCCGAGATGGTCTTTAAAGCGCTGATCCATCTGCTGCGATAGGTTTTGCCTGTGGAAGAAAGCTGGTTTTTGCCGCCTTCGATCTGCATTCTCCAAATTCGGATGGGGCTTGTAGAGTCGCCGCCGAGCGAATCAAAGAAGGGACGGCTGATATCGAAGACAACGTTATCGCGGATGATCTCAAACAGCTCCGCGTCGTGGGGGTTCTTGGAATACTGATATTTGAATGCAGTCTCGAAGAGCGCGGGGGTAACGTTGCGGTATGCCTCGGATGCCATGCACTCGAGTACGGCTCCCGACATTGCGGTACTCTTTGCATCGATCGGGATGCAGTACATTGTGTGCGTGAAGGCAACAGCAGTGCGGTAGTTCTTCTGCGATTCATCAAATTTGGGCGCGGGAAGAATGCTGTAGTTTATTTCAGAGTTGCGGAAATTATTTGAAAGATTGGCGCCCGTTACATTATAGAAGAGCGAATTGCCATCTGAGTAGAGCGTGGTGGATGCCGACTTGATGAAGAAGCCGTCGTTGGAATTATGATAGAGGTTATTCAAGCGGTCAATGACAGTAAAAGATTTCTCGCTCAGTACGTCATCGGAAAGTGTCAGATTTCCATCCTTGTCGGGGATAACGTAGCTCATATCGGAGCCCATATAGAAGATATCAAGAAGGGGATGGGTTATCGAGAAGAGACCGTATCGGTCTCCCTCCGACTTTTTGCCGTCGCCGTCAAGATCAGAGTATATACCCGATGCCATCTCGAGGAGCAGCTCCTGTGTCCATTTGCCTTCCAGGGCGATCTCCTGAGGATTGGTGAGGTTGAATTGATCTCCGAGATCGTTGTTATAGACTATGAACATCATTTGATAGATCAAGGTAGAGGCAATATCACCCGAAATGAAGTAAAGGCGGTTGTTGATGGTGTTGAGATCGAGAAGGGTGCTCGACCACCAGGGCTTCTCAAAATCGAGGTGATCGACCTCGAGCATATCGACAAGTTTATGCTCCAGAGTCAGGACACCTGCTGAACGCAGATAGCAACCGATGAGGTCATAGGCACCTTCTCCTGTGTCGATGCTGTTCGATACCGTCTGACAAAACTCCTTGAACGCGGAGCTATTACCTTTTGCAAAGGTAAATTCGAGCTTGACTCCGAGTCTGCTCTCGGTGTTGGCGTTGCGGGTATAGACCGCATCCTCGACGATATTTCCCGACTGTTCCTCAACGTAGAATTCGGGAAGAGTATGTTCCCACGCAAAGATATTAACTACTTCACCGCCGAAGTTGAGGCTTGCATCGAGATCGTCCTTCAGATATCCCTTGCTATCGTAAAGATCATTGGTCGTAACTTCATCTATGCTGTTCTCTACGACCGCAGTGGTTGTTGCTGTTTCAACACTGTTGGCGGGATCACTGCAACCGATAGCGGCGCAGACGATGCCAAGAAGCATAAGAAGAGCCATAAGAGCTGACAATGTACGTTTCATGTGATTTATCTCCTAATAATTAGTATTAATGTAAGTATAACATATTTGCAAACAATAGTCAATAGAAACAGCTCAAATTCCACCGCATTCGCGACGAAATTTGAGCTGCAGTTCTATCAGACTGATCATCATTTGCCGTAACGATGGCTTTATTCAGCCACCATAATATAGCTGTATATATCCTGCCCGCCGTGGATGGGGTATACCTCGCAGGCGGGGTGGTGCTCTGCTATATAGTTGCAGATCTGTTCGGTTTCTTCCTCGGACGAGTCAAGCCCCGCAAAAAGGAGAAAGAGGGCGTGGCTGTCGAGGTCGAGCGAATCTATAAGCTTCAGGGACGCTTCAAGTCTCTTGTTTGATGCGGAAAGAATGTTTTTGCCGACGTAGCCGATGTAGTCGCCCGTGTGGATCTCAACGTTCTGCATTTCGGCATTGCGGATGCAGCGCGCGATCTCGGCGGTCACAACGCCCTGCATATTGGCGTTCAGATCGGCTTCGATTGCGTCGGCGTCGCCCGATGAGGTGTCCATCATCGAGAGGGCGGCATATCCCTCGCCAACGTTGCGCGATTCGATAACGCGGACGTCGGAGCGATCGTACATCTTCATCGCCTGGCGCGCGGCAAGAATGACGTTGCCGTTGTTCGGGAAGACGAAGATGGTCTTTGCGTTCACAGCCTCAAATGCGCGGATGAAATCCTCGGCGGAGGGGTTCATGCTCTGGCCGCCCTCAACGATGAAGTCGGCGCCGCATTCAAGAAAGGTCTGCTTGATGCCATCGCCGCAAGCGGCAACGACAACGCCGAAGTCTGCGCGGTCCTGCTCTGCCATAACAGCCTTTGCCTCGCGCACAGTCTCTCCCTCAGCCTCGATGCTGTTGTGCTGGAGCGACATATTCTCAATTTTAACCTTGAGAAATTCGCCGTACTGCTGACAAAGCGCGAGAACGCGGTCGGGGGTCTTTGTGTGAACGTGTATCTTGAGGATGCTTCCCGATTTGACAACGGCGATCGAGTCGCCGATCTCGGAAAGCGCGGATCTTATTATATCTTCGTTGAAGCAGCCAATGTCGGTCTTCGAGTTCTGCAGACGGACGAGCAGCTCGGTGCAATAGCCGTATTCGAGAATATCGTCGGCAGAAAAACGGTCGAAGTCGATCTCCTCTGCAGCCGATTTTGAAGATGCGGTATTGTCAAACTCTTGCGCGTTGAAATTGTCGTCGAATGCCCGGCACATACCCTCGATGATCGAGAGGAGTCCCGCTCCGCCCGAATCGACTACTCCCGCGCTCTTGAGGACGGGGAGAAGCTCGGGTGTGCGGTCGAGGGAACGACGCGCCTCGCTGACGAAATTGCCCAGAAAGTCCTCAACCGAGCCCGTCTTGGTGTTGCAGGCGTATTCGGTAGCGTCGCTTGCAACCGTCAGGATCGTGCCCTCTGCGGGCTTCATGACGGCGCGGTAAGCACGGCGCACGCCATTGCGGAACGCCTTGCCGATAGCCTTTGCATCGGCGGCTTCAAGTCCTTCAAAGCCTGCCGCGATTCCGTCGAAGAACTGCGAAAGGATAACGCCCGAGTTTCCGCGCGCGGAAAGGAGCATGCCGTCGGCTACCTTTCGTGCAGTAACGCCGAGGGCTTCGTTGCTGCCCTTGACACGCTCGACGCCGCCCATGAGGGTCGAGAGCATATTGTCGCCCGTGTCACCGTCGGGAACGGGAAAAACATTGAGATCGTTGATCTTCTGTGCTTGGTTTTGGAGGTTGATAGCCGCTCCGCGGATCATTTTTGCAAAAGTCTCACCCGTGAGGATGAAATCGGTTTTTGTATTATTCATATCAAATCTTTACCGCTTGGCGGCTATATTACCTTTCGTTTCCTATGAAGAAGAGAGCCAGCGTGCCGGGGCCCGAGTGAGCGCCGATGACGGGACCGGTGAATACTGTGATGTCGGTATCAAGGCCGTATTTTTCCTTGATGATCGAGGATAGGAGAGCGGCATCGTCCGCGCAGTCGCCGTGGCAGATGAAAACGGGGCCCTGCGACTTGTCGGTCATCAGCTCGCCGAGCTTATCGGCAAGAGCATTGATAGCCGCGCGTCTGCCGCGAACCTTGAATCTGTTGATGAGGTGACCCTCAAGGTCCATGTTGAGAACGGGCTTGATGCCGAGAACGCCGCCAACAAAGGCAACAGCGGGGCTGATTCTACCGCCGCGCTTGAGGTAAACGAGGTCGTCAACGGTGAACCAATGGCACATGCGGGGGATGAGGGATTCAACGTACTTTGCATTTTCTTCAAGGCTTGCTCCCTCGTTGCGTTTCTTGACTGCGAGATAAACGAGCATGCCGAAGCCTGCGGATGCCGAAAGCGAGTCGATAACGATGATCTCGCGCTCGGGATATTTCTCCGAAAGCTTATCTGCGGCAATTCTGCCCGAGTTGCAGGTGGTGCTCAGGCCCGAGGAAAAGCCGATGTAGAGGATGTCCTCGCCTGCGGCAAGAATGGGTTCGAAGGCGCCGATAAACTCCTCGGGGTTGACCGCCGAGGTCTTGGCAATGCCTCCCTCGCGCATACGGTTATAGAAAGCAACGGGTTCAACCTCGTCGTTGCGCTGAATTTTATCCTCTCCCTCAAACTTGAGCGTGAGGCTGACCGAGGTCACGCCCCATTCTTTGAGATGCTCGCCCATATCCGAGGCGGAATCTGTAACTATGCGGTAGATATTGTTCATAGTATTCTCCCTGTTGATTGATGATAATATTATAACATATTTATACTATTATTGTCACGAAACTTTGCAGAAAAATCACTCTACCGAGCAGAGAACGTATGTAAACTGAAAGTAGAGTTCAACTCTGATTGAGGTTCAGCACACAATTAGCACACTGTGTGCTGAACTATATATTATTATAGCACAGATTGTGCTGAAATTCAAGTCTAATTTGTTAACAGTGGAAAAATCAAAAAGCTGACCGATTTTCGGTCAGCTTTTTGATTACGCCGCGAGCGAGAGAAGGTAGAGAATCAGAAACGCGATGCAGATGATGCCGATAACGGCGAGCATCGGGAGAAACATCATTCTCACGGCGGCAAAGTATGTGGTAAGATGATCGCGCCATGCGGGGCGGGAGCGGTTGAAGGCTTTTTCGGTTTCGCTCATCTGCCGCTTGGGGCGGGCGTCCGAAAGGCTTCTGCCGAAGCCGCGCGTGGGAAGGTTCGACATATCGGCGATGGTTCTGCCGTCGTCGATATATGTGACCTTCTCGCGCTTTTTCTTTTCCTTTTTAGCCATTTGAGCATCCCTTGCAGAGGTGGCAGGCTACGAAGTGGCCGGGCTCGACCTCGCGGTATTCGGGCGCGCTCTTTGCGCATTCCTCGGTTGCGTGGGGGCAACGGGTGTGGAAGCGGCATCCCGAAGGGGGATTGGCGGG
>JAZORB010000121.1:0-13706 GCA_045656385.1 Eubacteriales bacterium
TGTAATTCTTCATCGGATAGTCGCTGATTCTCGCAGTGTTGCCGATGAGCGTTTCAATCGTACGCGACGCGATCTTTTCCGGAAACGCGTGGGTGTGGAAATCTATTATCATCAGTTCTTAAGGCTGTGGATAGGCGCGGGAATACGACCGCCTCGCGCGATAAATTTTGCGGGAGAATAGGTGTTGACGGGCATAATGGGCGCGCTTCCGAGCAGACCGCCGAAGACGACCTCGTCGCCAACCTTCTTGCCCACTGCGGGAATAACTCTGACAGCCGTGGTCTTGGTGTTTGCAACACCGATCGAGATCTCGTCAGCAATAATGCCGCAGATGGTCGATGCGGGGGTATCGCCGGGGATCGCGATCATATCAAGTCCTACCGAGCAAACAGCGGTCATAGCCTCGAGCTTTTCGAGAGTAAGCGCACCGATTCTTGCGGCGTGGATCATGCCCGCATCCTCGGAAACGGGAATGAATGCACCCGAAAGTCCACCAACGTGCGAGGACGCCATAACTCCGCCCTTCTTGACCGCGTCGTTGAGGAGCGCGAGAGCCGCCGTGGTGCCGGGGCATCCGCAGGTTTCAAGGCCCATGTTTTCGAGAATATGAGCAACCGAGTCGCCTATTGCGGGAGTGGGCGCGAGCGAAAGGTCTACGATTCCAAAAGGAACGCCGAGTCGCTTTGATGCCTCAAATGCAACGAGCTGACCGACACGAGTGATCTTGAACGCAGTCTTCTTGACGGTCTCGGCAATCGCGGTAAGGTCACAATCACCGACTCTGTTAATAGCCGAAGCAACCGCACCGGGGCCCGAAACGCCGACGCTGACAACGCATTCAGGCTCGGAAACACCGTGGAAAGCACCCGCCATAAAGGGGTTGTCCTCGGGGACGTTGGCAAAGACAACGAACTTCGCGCAACCGATCGAATCGCGGTCTGCGGTCAGAGCGGCTGTCTTGACGATAATATCGCCCATCTTCTGAATTGCATCCATATTGATGCCCGCCTTGGTCGACGCAACGTTGACCGAAGAGCAAACGCGCTCGGTTTCGGCAAGGGCATAGGGAATCGACTCGATGAGCTGCTCTTCGCCGACTGTGCAGCCCTTCTGCACGAGAGCGCCGTAGCCGCCGATGAAGTTGATACCGAGAGTATCTGCAGCGCGGTCGAGGGTCTTAGCGAGTTTAATATAATCTTCGGACGAAAATCTTCCGCCGAGGAGAGAAATGGGCGTAACGGCAACACGACGGTTGACTATCGGGATACCGTACTGCTTCTCGATGTCGTCGCCGACCGAAACAAGGCGAGCAGCCTTTGTTGTGATCTTATCGTATACGCGGTCGCAGACGGCATTTATATCGTCGCCCGCGCAGTCGATCAGCGATATACCCATGGTGATGGTTCGTATATCGAGATTCTCCTCGCGTATCATATTTATGGTTTCAAGAATATCGTTTATGTTAAGCATAGCGAACTCCGATCAGATGCGGTGCATCGAATTAAAAATATCCTCGTGCATCGTTGCGATGCGCAGGCCGTTTGAGTCGCCGAGCGCGCTCATTTTATCAACGAAATCACCGAAAGTGCAGGAGAGTCCGTCGATATCAACAAGAACGATCATGGCAAAATACTCGCGCAGAACGCTCTGCGAAATATCAATAATGTTAGCCCCCATCGAGGAGCACTCGGTTGCAACCTTTGCAACGATTCCTACATTGTCCCTACCCGTAACGGTAATTACTGCCTTCATTCTTTTATACCTCCGAAAAATGTATAATCATATATATTATAATATTTTTGTCGTGGTTTGTCAAGAGTTTAATTCAAAGTCGCGGAGTTTCGAATCGGAGAGGGCAACGCATAGAAAAAGGGAAATCCGCAAACGGATTTCACTTTTTCTATGTGGTGACCCATCGGAGATTCTGAACTCGTGTGTGCGCGTATGTGCTGTGCTTTAATTTTGCAACTGCTTCGCGCACACTATAGCGACTTTTGCAGGCAAAAGTCGCGGAGTTTCGAATCGGAGGGGGCAGCGCATAGAAAAAGGGAAATCCGCAAACGGATTTCCCTTTTTCTATGTGGTGACCCATCGGAGATTCGAACTCCGGACACCTTGATTAAAAGTCAAGTGCTCTACCACCTGAGCTAATGGGTCTTTTCCAGACCAATATATAATACCACATTTTGCCCCGTTTGTCAACACTTTTTTGGAAAAATTATTTGTTTTTTTCAAAAAAGTCGAGAGCGAAGTGAAAAATCAGCTCAGGCTTTTGTAATAATTCACGGCGTTGTAGAGACGCAGTCTGCCCGTGTCCGAATAGACCTCCAATACAACGAGAGGCTCCTCGGTCTCGTCCTTATACCAAACACTTCGGTATATCCCATCGCACAGCTCGGTATGTGCTTCGCCGTGCAACTTCAGCTTTTCTCGTTTTACCACATTCACAGCGGTTTGGAGCGCCTCATCCTCGCTGACAGAATGATTCGGATCAAGCTCACGCTCGAAGCAATACATCAGGACACGCGAATTCGATCCGCCGACCGAGATAAAAATATTGTCGCCCGAATATTTGAAGCATCCGTCATCGCACACCGCGGGGCGAAAAAGGGCATTAGGGCAGGCAAACGCCGTTGCGCGCGCCAAGGCGACGTCGTCCTTACCCTTTCCTATCCTTTCAAGCATACGCGAGGCAAGCATATCCTCGGTTGTTTCCTGCTCACTTTCTGCTACTCTCACTTCTCTTCTCCTCAATGTGTCTGTGTCACCATCTAGTGCATTTTTCACAGCATCAATAAGAGCTCGGCATTCGCCCTCTCCGCATTCGCCCGACGCTATCAGACAGATCGTTCTGTAAACCTCCGGAGTGTCGCCGAGTCCCGCGCGCGAAAGATACGCCTGCGCCATCCCCGCGGCACGGTTGAGAGCCATCGCGTCGTCCTCCGACAAGGCATTCTCCATTTCGCTCAGGGCATCACGGAGATCAAAGAGAGCAAGTCTTTTCTCGGCTTCCATATATCTTGATTTTTCATTCATTGCGCGGCTGACGGCAAAAGCCGATCCGAATATAACCGCCGCAGTCAACAGCACAGCAGTGCAAAACAATGCAATTTTCGCTTTCGAGATCATCAAAAACTCCTTTTTTGATTATTATCTTACGCCCGACCGAAAAATAACCTTGACAAACTCTGCAAATTATTGTATCATTTTCCCGAGGTGATAAAATTGACCGAACTTTTGCAAAAATATCTTCTGCCGTTGCTTCACCGCATGGAACGACCGGCGGCATGGGGAATTTTTCATTCTTTATTTTTCTTTATAGGAATACCCACCGCTATACTGCTCGCATTTTTTCTTCGGAAAATATCGAAAAAGAGCGAAAAACATCTGTTTTTGACGGTTGGCGGAGTCTTCGTCATATCAGAAATTTTCAAGCAACTTGCCTTTACCGCAATCGAAGGCGCATTCCGCTTCGATCTCATTCCCTTTCAGCTTTGCAGCATCCCGATGTATCTCTGCATACTGATACCCATGATACCCGAAGGAAAAATATCGCACGCGATGCGAACATTCATTTCAACTTTCGGGATGATAGGCGGGATTGCATCATATATCGCACCCGGAACAATGTGCCGCGATTGGTTTGAGCTGACTCTGCATTCTTTCCTTTGGCATCTTGCTCTGATATTTCTCGGTTTTTATGTCTTTTTCTCTCACAACACCGAATATAAAAAACAAGGTTTCCTCGGCGCGGAAATATTATATCTGTCGCTCTGCCTTGTCGCATTCGGCATAAATATCATTTGCCTTGAAGCACCCGGCGCGGATGTTAATATGTTTTATATCGGACCGAAGCCGTCAAATCTTCCCCTCTGCCGCGAGATCACCGCGCGCTTCGGAGTGGCGGTGAATTCGGTAATTTACGTTTCGTCATTGTCAATTTGCGCATTTTTGATATATTTCTTTGAAAAATCGCTAAAATATGTAATCAAATCTATTGACAATGTAAAACAATTATGATATAATATGGTCACATGAACGCGTTATCGCGAGAAAGGATGACAGCTATTATGTCAAAAACATTAAAAACCTACCTCCGCCTTATGCTTGATCTTCTGAAAACGATCGGCGTTTCCTTTGTGATCTTTTTCCTCTCGGTCAATCTGATCCGCGCTTGTCTTGAAGGTAACAATGACAAATCCGTCCAAAATATAGTATTGGGAGTACTATTCCACCCGTTTTTTGCAGTGTCCTTCTACCTTATGCACGCCAAAAAAACCGCGGAAGATTATTCTCTCATTATGAACGAAGAAAAGTATTCATTAGTAAACGACATTAAGCAAATAATGCAAGGTGAAGGCAAAACTCTGCTTATTCTTTACGGAATTTTAGCCGTGATTTTTGCGATCTCAGGTTTAATTCCCGTTGAGGGCGGAAATTTTGTTTTAACACTTCTCTCCTTTATATTCCCCATTTATTTTATTATTCAAAATTCCATCATCGCGGCAATCTTAGGTTGGATAATCACATCGCTGATCTCTGTACTTGTCATAGCCTACAGCCACAAGCGTGTTCATACGCTTAAAGAAAAAGGAAAACTTTAATAAAAATCGGAGCCGACTCACCTTGATGGGTCGGCTCCGGTTTCTATTTACTTTTTCTTCTTTTTCTTTTTCACCTTTGCAGGTTTAGGCTGCTCCTGAACCTTTATGGGTTCGGCCTTGGGTTCTTCGGGAACGGGAGTGGGCGGTTCTGCGGGTGCGGGGGCAGATGCGGCGGCTCTTGCCGCAAGCCTTTCGTCCATATCCTCGCCGACGAGCTTATAGATCGCGGCTACGAGCGGAACGCCGATAAGCATTCCGGGGATGCCCATAACTCCGCCGCCAATGGTGACTGCGGCAAGCACCCAAAGGCCGGGAAGTCCTATGGATTCTCCCACTACCTTCGGATAAATAAGGTTGCCTTCAAGCTGCTGAAGAACAACGATGAATACGATAAAGAGCAGCGCCTTTATGGGCGACTCTGTAAGTATCATAATCGCGCCGACTGCCGCACCTATATATGCTCCCGCAACGGGTATCAAGGCGGTAAAGCCGATCAGTGCACCGATCATGCTTGCATAGGGGAAGCGGAATATCCACATTCCCACGGCGCAAAGAACGCCGAGAATGACAGCCTCCTTGCACTGACCGACAATGAAATTTTCAAAGCTTTCCTTGACTGTCTGCAGGGTGTGATTGTATTTTCTTCTCTTCGAAAGCCCGAGATAGCATTTTTCAAGTCTTTTGAACTGCTTCGAGAGTCTTTCTTTATCGAGAAGAATATAAATGGCAAAGATCAGGCTGACAAGCGCGGTAACAACGCCCGAGAAAACGGAGGTAACCGTCGTTACAACGATGTCGAACACACTTCCGATACCCGAGGTCAGAACATCGAATATCTTGGTCAGATTCGATTTCCAATCTATGCTTGCAAGTTCAGCCAAAATATCCTCGGGAAGGATCTGCGTTTTTTGCAGCCATTTGATGATGCTGTTAAAGAGGGGCGGTACTTCGGCAATTATGATCTCGATACAGGAAACAAGCTGGGGCGTGATCAGCCACACGATAATCGCAACTATGCCGATGAGCAATATAAATGCCAGAAGCATGCAAATTATTCGCCTTGAGGTTATCAGCGCTTGCTTTTTCGCCTTCGGGAAAATTATTTTCTCAAGGCTTCGCATGAGGATATTGACCAGGAAGGCGACGATGGCACCGATTATCAGCGGCTCTGCCGATTCGATGACACCCATTATGAATTTTGCAACCTGGGGCCAATATCTTATGCTGAGGTAAACCGCAAAAACAGCTATTGCAAGCTTCACGCATGTTGCGGTTTCAACGCGGAAGCTGGTTCTGACCTTCTTTATCGATTCGTGGTCATGCCTGCCCCCGTCGAAGAAATGCTCGAATTTCGAGCTCCCCTGGGCGTGTTTTTCTTCATTTTGAACTTTATCTTTTTCTTCCATTTTGTAAGCTCCGATCAGATCTGTCTGGTGATCTTCTCCGAATGATATGCGCTTCCCTTGCCTGTGGGACCCGCAAGCTGTACCTCACGCCATTTGTTTTCGTATTCCTTGACTTCATCCGAAACGGGGAGATACTCGCGCTTGCCGAAAAATTCGTTCTTGAAATACTCGGTCTGCTCGACCTGCGCCTCGATCAGCGTCGCGGGGGAGATTCCCATAAGGTAATTTCTCATTGCGATTCCTTCGCCCGCGCAAACGCGCTGAAGCTGCGGGAAATAATTGGTGAGAAGGAACTGCGCGTAATATACAAGGCGAAGATCGCCGTAGCAACGGTAGTGGCGCTTATATTCATCACCTGTTGCCTCGACAGCAACAGTCTTGCCCGCCTTCAATGCTTCCATAATGGAATCCACGCTGTTATCCTTGGCAAAGCAGATGGTAAAGAGGTGGGGGAAAGTTTCTGCTGCGACTATACCGTGAACGTCGCTCGATCCGACAACGGGGAATTTCACACCCTCGGCGAGAAGCTCGGCACGAAGATTGATCGAGAAATTGATTCCGATCTGTCCCATTCCGCCTACAAGCTCGTAAGCGTCATACATTCCGCTCTTCAGGATGATGCGTGCAAATTCTTCTTGAACGTTAAATACTCTCGATCCTCCCGGCTTCCAGAAAGGATGGGGGAATATGGCAAGTCCACCCGCCTCGTGGATATGATCGGTGATCCACATCAGGCGCGAATATCTTTCGCGGTACTTTTCGGGCACGCTTTCGGGAACTTTTTCGAGATATGCGTCGGCTTCTGCCTGACAAGTTGCTTCATCCTTGCAGTAAAGCGCGGCAACGCTCGACTTACCGCCGACATGAACGGTGTGTATCATACAACCCGGGAAATGGACCTCCTCGCCGGGCACGTGAGTGATACCGAGCTTGACGCCCTCGTAAGCCTCGTCCATCTCGATTCCCGAGTAATAGCGGTTGTGGTCGGTCAGCGACATAAAATCGTATCCCTGCTCACGGTAATGGCCGAGGAGTGCACCGGGATCGCGCTTTGCATCCGAGCGGTAGCTGTGACCGTGAAAATCTCCGCGAAGGGGCGAGAGCTCATAAAGATCTTCCGCAAGCGAATAAATGAAAAACTCCGCAACCTTTTTTTCGTCCTTTTCAAGCTGAAGCAGATATTCCTGCTCGCGGTCGAATGTATAGTTAAATTTAAGAATTCCGTCCTCGGCGATGAGCTTTACGGGGTGCTTTGTAGTGGGAGTAAAATAACACACCTCGTCATCATCGGCACAGATAACGTTGAGATTATACTCTGCACCGTCGAAAAAGAGGAAGGCGCGCTCGTTGGGAACGATCTTGATCTCGGTCTCCTTGCCCATCGGGACAACGGAGGGAACTACACGGTAATTGGTTACTGTCGGAAGCATTTTGTTGCACACTCCTTAATGTTTATTATACCAATTATATCACTATATTTTCTCAATGTCAACAATAATGAGAAATCATAAACAAAAATTAATAAAATAATTCTCTTGACTTCGATTCCTTTATATGCTATAATTTGACGTAATAAGAACCCGGAGGTTTCACATGTCATATAGATATCTTGCCGCCGTTGATATGGGCGGAACGAAGGCGGAGGGTGTCGTTTTCAGAGAAGACGGCGAGGTCATCTGCCGTGTTGTCGAAAAGGGCGGCGCTCCCTTTGACAACGGAGTTGATTATTCTATCACAAATCTTTGCAAGTGTGTTGACGGACTGGTTGCGGAGTCACCCGAAAAGCCCGTGGCGCTCTATCTCGGCGCAGCGGCTTGCGAATACTATATGCCGGAATTCACAGGTGCCCTCTCACGTTACGGTTTTGAACACCTGCGCATCGAGGGAGACGGTCCCTCGCTTGTTTCGGGCGTTTTCGGACACGCCGACGGCGCGGGAATGATCTGCGGCACAGGCTCGTCACTTTACGTTCGAAAGGGAGACGACTACTATCACATCGGCGGCGGCGGACATATGATCGACAGCTGCGGAAGCGGATACGTTCTCGGCAGAAAGGCGATTCGCGCGGCTCTCCGTGCGGTTGACGGAAGCGACCAGCCGACAATGCTCGTCGAAATGCTCGAGGAGGCGGCAGGTTTCCCGCTTTGGTACAGACTTGATCAGATCTACACCCGCGGACGCTCATACGTTGCATCCTTCGCGCACGTTCTTTTCGAGGCGAGAAACAAGGGCGATATCGTCGCACGCCGCATCTTCAATGAATGCGCATCCGACCTCGCCGACGTTATCTGGGCACAGTACAAAAAGAACGGCGGAGCTTACGATCTTATATTCAACGGCGGAATCTTCCGCAATTATCCCGAATACGCCGACACCGTCAAGGCTATGGCACCCAAGGACATGCGCATCTTCTTTGCCGACGTTTCCCCCGTCTACGGCGGTGCAGTCGAGGCTCTTTACGACATCGGAATCCGCGCGGATGAGGATTTCAAAGAGAAATTTATGAAGAGTTACGAAGCGATTAAAAAGGCATAATGCAAAAGGCAAAAGGCAAAATGAAGATAAATTTTCGCAAAGCGAAAATTACATATCAATAGTTTTGTGCTGCGCGAATAAGATTTTGTATAGTACAAGAATATAGCAAGTAAAATTAAAAAATCTCGGATATTTTGAAGTACAATCTTCTCAATATCCGAGATTTTTCTATTTAGGCATTGAACTATACCACCCAATAATTGATTATCAACGCCGAATTAAATTATCACAATATCCGATTTCCGAGCGACGCGAGGAAATCTTCCTTCATTTTGCATTTTGCATTCTGCATTTTGCATTTTTATTCCGCCGCTAATTCCCCGAGCCTTCTGCAAATCTTCCCCGCAAACTCTGCGGCGTCCTTCTGCAATGCCTTTGGCATATTGGTGAGGTACTGATCTGCCTGCAGGACTGCGTAGCCTTCAAATCCGATCTTTGTAACTGCGGGCATGATGCTTTCCCATTTGATATTGCCTCCGCCGATCATGGGCGGGAGACCCGCGTCGGTGTGGCCGCGGCTGTCGCTGATGTGCATAAGGACGAGCTTATCGCCGATCTTCTCTACCGCACGCGCCTGATCCATCGTTACGGGATGCGCGTGTCCACAGTTCCAGCAAACTCCCGCGCCGAGTGCATCGGCAAGCAGAATGATATCCTCCGCACTCTCGCCGAAACGGCGGCGCAGACGGTATTGGCTTGAATAATATACGTTCTCGACGGCTATCTTAACATCTGTAAAATACTGCTCTATATAATTCTTGAGCATCCCATAGTGCTCGAGGTTGGTATTAATATTGACCTCTCTGTCGTATTCCGCGTCGATGTGATTGTCAACGGGATGGATGACGACAAATTCCGCACCGAGAATATGCGCCACCTTTGCCGCACGTGCCGCATCGGTGCGTGCTTTCTTTATATCATCTTTGGTTGCATTGCCCTCAGGAATGTAGAGCATGGGATCGTGAGTGGCATGGACAGAGACCACCTTGATTCCCGACTCACTCAGCGAGGTGCCAAGTTTGCGGAAGGCTATCTCCCAGAGTTCCTCGGCAAAAAGTTTTGCGCCAAGACCACGCGAAAGATCGATCTCTATTGCGCTCATACCGGCAGCTTTGATAAGTTCAAGGCTTTGGTTAAGTTCCAGAGCCCCCTCACGGGAACGCTCGGCAAAATTGAGTGACGAAGCAAATTTCATTGTTTTTCTCGCTTTCGTAAGTATATGGAATAATTATAACTTATAAACACAAAAAAATCAAGTCTTTACCAAAAAAAGCATTGACTTTTCATACAAAAAGTATTATAATGGACTTGAAAAAATTTGAAAGGAGAAGCTCCATGAAAAAGCTTATCACCCTCGTAATCACTCTCACTATGATCGCCTCTCTCTTCGTTCTGCCCTCCGCGGCACTCACCGAAGCAGATATCAACGGATTCAAGTATACCGTTCTTCAGCAGTCCATCAACGGCTATTCCTACACCGCAGACGACGTTCTCTTTGCAGGTAAATACTGCATGAGAGGTATGACTATCTCGCAGGACGGCAAGTATATGTTCGGCGGATTCCTCAACCCCAACGGTTCCTCTGCTATCGAAATGTTCGAGACCGCAACCGGTAAGATCGTTTCTGGTATCCAGTATATCCAGTCCACAAACAGCAAATCCTCCTACCCCAAGGGACTTGCAACCGACGACCGCGGATATCTCTATGCCGCACTTGCTTATAACCCCAACAACACTCAGGCTGACCTGGCGGTTTACTCCTATGCCGACGGACTCAAGCTTGTAAGCCACACCACCATCAAGACCACCTCCCCCGAAACCAAGACCGGTGTAAACGGTATCACCGTTGAAAAGGTAAACGGCACCTATTACGCATACGTTGTTGTTAACTACGACGTTGACTACCTCATCCGCGTTAACGTAAACGATCCCGCAAATCCCGTTCTTGACACCGCGTTCGGCGAGGGCGGCATTGTCGACCTCCAGAAGGATCCCTACGCACTCAAGGAAGCAAACTACCTTGACGTTGACACCGACGGCACCATCTACCTCGGTTGCCAGACCCAGTCTGACAAGGTTCTTATGATCCTCTCCGCAGACGGCACCACCATCCTCAACCAGATCTCCCATCCCACCGCTTACGGCGTTGCACTCTGGAGCGATTACATCTTCGTTTCCAGCCAGAAGACCGGCAACATCGGCGTTTACAACAAGTACAGCCTCGAGCTTGTAGGCACTCTTGCTATCTCGACAGATAACATTGTTCTTCCCATCACCCGCGACGACATTCTTATCAACGTCGGCGCAAACTCGATCTGTAACGTTGCAGTCATCAACGACATTCTCTTCCTTGGTGACCAGGCAAACGATGCCAACGGCTGCGACCAGATCTTCGCGGTTGGTCTTACCGATGCCGCAGCAAAGACAGTTGCATCCTGGAATGAAGCCATCGGCGCACGCCTTGCAGCAGCGTACCCCGAAAAGACCGAGGCTCCCGAGACCACCAAGGCTCCCGAAACAGAAGCTCCCACTACCGAGCCCGTTACCGAAGCTCCCGAAACTGAGCCCGCTACCGAAGCTCCCGAGACCCAGGCTCCCGCTCCCGCAGAGACCGATGCTCCCGAAACCGATGCTCCCAAGGCAGAGGGCGGATGCGGCGGTATGATCGCAGGCGCAGTAGTTCTCGTAACTCTCCTTGGCACAGCAGTTGTTTTCAAAAAGAAAGACTAAGCTAATTTAAACTGATAGAAAAATTCCGCCTTCGGGCGGAATTTTTCTTTTTTATGTTTTTTCAAAACCCTATTGACATACGCCCTCGCATGTGATATAATACAGTTAGTACAGATAACACAGTTCACACAGAAACGAGGTGATATAAGTGCAAGCAAATTTCACGGGCAAGCGGGAGATATATCTTGAGGTCGCGGAAAAATACGAGTCTTACATCAAGCTCGGCATTCTTTCTGCAGGTGAAAAGCTCCCCTCCGTCCGCGCGGCGGCGCAGGAGATGGGTATCAACCCCAACACAATGGCGCGTGCGTATTCATATCTTGAAGAGCGCGGGCTGATCTACACCCTGCCCAAAAAGGGCGTATATGTTTCCTCGCCCGAAGAAGGAAACGAAAACGAAAACGTTCTGAAAAAAGATGCACGCGAAATTCTTATATCTTTCAAAGAAAAAGGACTTTCGCGCGCGGCACTCGCGACACTTATAGAGGAGGTGTACGGCAAATGATCTCGGTCAATATCAATTCGCATTATCTCGGCGGAAATCTGATTCTTGAAGATATAAATCTCCGCATTCCCGACGGCAAGGTGCTTGGTCTTGTCGGCACGAACGGCTCGGGTAAATCGACGCTTCTGCGGCTTATGTCGGGCGTTTACGTTCCCGACAGCGGCGTTGTTCTCTACGATGGCAAAGACGCCACCGACCCCAAGGTGCGCGAGGATGTTTTCTTCCTCCCCGACGACCCCTTTTATGCGGGACAAACGACGGGCAAGGGCATTTTTGATACATATCTGACCTTCTACCCTAACCTTGACCGCGAGCTTTACCGCCGCCTTCTCGAGCGTTTCAAGCTCGATGAGTCCGCGCATCAGCGCAATTTCTCGAAGGGTATGCGCCGTCAGTTCTATATCGCGCTCGCCCTCTCGGCAAGACCGAAATATCTCCTCCTCGACGAGGCTTTCGACGGTCTTGACGCATTCACAAAAAAGACCGTTATCGAGGAGATCAACCGCGCTGTTGAGGAAAATGATTCCACAGTCGTCATCTCTTCCCACGCGCTCTCCGAGCTTGAAACCTTCTGCGATCTTTACGCCCTCATCGACAACCGCACCGTTTCCTCGCAGGGCTCGCTCGAGGAACACGCAGCGAAATACTGCCGCTTCCGTCTTGCGTTCACTGAGGCACCCGATGAGCTTGCATTCTCGAATCTCGCAGTACGCGACATCGAAATGAAGGGCAAATTCGTCACAGTAACCATCGAGGGTGACTCGGAAACCGCTTATGCGGAGCTGCTTAAGCTGAATCCCGCCGTCATTGAGCAGGAAAAGCTCACCTTCGAAGACATCTTCATCACCGACGTGAAAGGAGGCAGACAATGAAGACCACTCTCCGCTATTTCAAGCACCACGCAAAAGACACGCTCATCCGTGCCGCGATTATAACCTTCATCTGCCTTGTCATAGTCACAATGGTGGCGCAAGGGGTAAATGAAACCTATCAAAGACAAAAAGAATACTCTGAAAATTGGTACGTATACGGCTACTCGGAGGATTTCACCTGGACACTTGACCCCTCCCTCGGCTTCTTCGTTGCCTTCTCGGCGATCCTCACCACGCTTTTGCCGATGCTCGAGCTCGCCTGCTTCAACAGCCGCAAATATCTCGATTCGGCATTCTCCTTTCCCATTGCGCGCATTTCGCTGATCTCGGTCAACCTCATCAACGGATTTGTGCAGTTCCTTGCGGCGTATACCCTCTCATTTATCTGGTACACCATCGCACTTCTGCCCTGCGCCGATAAGATAAGCTACCCCGCGCTTTGGTCATTCTTCTTCATCTCGCTTCTCTGCTCGCTCTTCTACTATTCGGTCAACGCCTTCTTCTTCTCGGTCTGCAATTCAACAGTTGACGGATTCCTGACCGCCGCCGCGTGGCAGTTTATCATCTGCGTTGTTCTGTTGACATTCTCGGAAATGTTCAATCTGAATATCGACAGCGAAACCCTCCTGACCATCCTTTGGATGCCCCTTGTTCAGATCTGCGATTATTTCTCGAGTATGTCAAGAGGACGCTCCGTGGTCGTGCCCGACCTTGGCACCGACAACCCTTACGCTATGCTGATCTACCTTATCGTGGTCCCGATCCTGACCGCCCTCTTCGTTGCGGGAATACTTTATTTCTTCAATAAAAAGCGCACCGAAAGCGCGGGCGAGATCTCGAATACTCCCTTCAGCTATAAAACACTTCTCCCCGTCTGCTCGGGTATGCTGATCTATTGGGCGTTTGAGGGCGAAGCCGCAATAATAGCCATCCTCGCGCTGATCTTCTCGATCGTCGGCTACATCATCTACCGCCGCGGTGTCAAGCTAAAGATATTCGACATCGTCGTCATCTCAGCTTGCTTTGTCTGCTTCGTTATGGCTCTTTTCAGTAT
>JAZORB010000122.1:0-3780 GCA_045656385.1 Eubacteriales bacterium
CGCCGCGACAGCTACGCGACGGGTCTTGCCCTCGGCTACCACATCGACCGCTTCCTTTACAAGCTCCGCCTCGCCGACCGCACAGCCGATGACGGCATAGTTGAACGCCACCTGACCGTTCCCGTTTCGGGTCTTTCGACGGTTGAGGAAATGGTCTTCTCGAAGCTGTTGCTCTCGAGATATATCTATCAGCACCAAAAAGTGCTCGCCGCCGAGTCGCTCATCGAGGACATGGTCGTCGGCATGCAGAGAAGCGGCCGCTTCTCGCACCCCATCGACTTCCTCTACCTTTGCGACAACGACATCTACTCGATCGGCGCGCCCTCTGCCGACAAGGCTCTGCGCCCCGCCATCACGGATTGGAAGCTTTCGGAGGAAAGTGACGTCACCGTCGGCGATATGGCGGCAAGAGTTCTTGCACGTCGTCTGCCCAAAAAGGCGCTCGTGATCAGCCAGTCGAATATTCATTCCGCCGGCGGAATTGCCGCGCGCGACCTTGGAATTTCGGGTCTTGCGGCGGCTGTCAGCCTTCTTCCCCGCCTGCGCGAGGAGATCCTTGAGCAGTCGCGCATCTATGCCGAATCGCTCGGCATGCCGCGCCCCGAAATGTATGATATTCACATCGCCATCCCCCACATCAGCATGGCGAAAGACTATTCCCGCACGCCCGTTCTGACCTATGACGGCGAATTCATTCCGATGTCGGAGGCTGTCAATCTCAACGATTGGACACGCTCCTTTGCGGGTCAGTCCTGGAATGCATATATCTTCTCCGAGCCCGAGATCCTCCCCGCCGTCAGCCTTGCGGCTTACACGGTGCTCGAGCGCAACGGCATCCGATGCAAGAGAGATATGCTCTTCTCATCCCTTAAAGAATCCGACGCTATCGAGGCAGCAGCCGAGAAGCTTGGTATAAATTAAAAAAACTAAAATATAAAAGTGAGGTAAATCATCATGGCAAAATTTGTATGTTCCGTTTGCGGTTACGTTCACGAGGGCGACGCAGCTCCCGAGAAGTGTCCCGTTTGTAAGGTTCCCGCATCCAAGTTCAACGTAATGCAGGAAGGCGCGGCTCTCGCAGCTGAGCACGAGTACGGCATCTACGCAAAGACCGTTAAGAATAACGCTGACATCAGCGAAGAGGACAAGAAGTACATCTTCGAACAGCTCATGGCTAACTTCCAGGGCGAGTGCTCCGAGGTTGGTATGTATCTCTGCATGGCTCGCATCGCACACCGCGAGGGCTACCCCGAGATCGGTCTTTACTGGGAAAAGGCAGCATGGGAAGAGGCAGAGCACGCAGCAAAGTTCGCAGAGCTCCTCGGCGAGGACCTCGAGCCCAACATGAAGGCTACCACCAAGGACAACCTTGCATGGCGCGTTGACTGCGAATACGGCGCAACTCAGGGCAAGTTCGACCTTGCAAAGTGCGCAAAGAAGAATAACCTCGACGCCATCCACGACACCGTCCACGAGATGGCCCGCGACGAAGCTCGCCACGGTAAGGCCCTCGAGGGTATGCTTAAGAGATATTTCAAATAATCTCAAAATCCTTGTAAAACAATAACTTTATAACAACTTCAGGAACAGAGCCTCGGCTCTGTTCCTGTTTTCTTTTGACGATTACACAACCACATACACACCAAATCATTGGAACTTTCGTGGAATTTCCATGCCCCGAAACTCTCAAATCGGAAACGCTTTTGGAAGCCACTTTGGAACTCGCCCCCATAGCTTTATTATATCAAAAAAGCCTATCCTTGCGAATAGGCTTTTTGCTTTGTTTGCGGAATGGTTGCGAATGAATAAGGTAAACAATTTTCAAATCAGAAAATTAAATTTATGACACGAAGAGTCAAGCTGTGATAACAAAAAATATGCATTATTTATTAAGTTCTTTAAATCCACGCGCCGTCTTTCATTTGGAGGACGGCGTCTGCTTGTTCGGCTACGGCGGGGTCGTGGGTGACTATGATGACGGTGCAGCCGTCGTCGTGGGCGAGGGAGCAGAGGATCTTGACTATGTTTGCGGTGTTTGTCGAGTCAAGGTTGCCCGTCGGCTCATCGGCGAGGATGATCTTGCATCCTTGCGCGAGAGTACGCGCGATCGCAACTCTCTGTTGCTCGCCGCCCGAGAGGTGGGCGGGAAGACGATTATCGTAGTTTGCGGAAAGCTCGACCCTCTTGCGGACCTTTGTTGCCAATTCCGTGGCTTTTTTCTTGGACATTCGCTTCAGATCGAGTGGGTAGCGGATGTTCTCCTGCACGGTCAGAAGCGGGAAGAGGTTGTAATTCTGGTAAATTACGCTGACGGCATCACGGCGAAGGCGGTTGCGGTTCCAATTCTTTGTGGACTTGCCGTCAATGATGACCTCGCCTTCGGTGGGGACGTCGAGTCCCGCCATCAGCGAAAGAAGGGTTGTTTTTCCCGATCCCGACTTGCCGATGATGGCATAGCACTTTCCGGGCTCGAAATCATAGGACACGCCGTCCACCGCGCGGACGGTCTGATATTTTCCTTTGTAACTGTAAGATACGTTTTTTAATGAAATACTCATTTATTCATCCTCCTTAATGGTTGTAAGAAGCTTTTTGCTCATAAAGATTACAAGTGCGAGAGTGAGGGCAACAAAATAAACAATTGCGAAAATAATCAATTTATCCATCGGATGCCACGAATAATATGCTCCGCCGACAGCTATACCAAGCAAAATGCATATCATTTGCTCAAGAACGAAACCAACGTATACGCTGAAATTCGATTCACCGACCGTTCTCATAAGTACGATATCGCGCTTGCGGCGGCGAACCATAAGGAAACCGACGAGGAATCCCGAAATTACGGAAAGAACAACGACCAATACCGTAACGGAGCGGTTGAACTTGATGCTTTCTTGAAGTATGGCTGAAAGCTCTGTTAGATTCTCGTAGTTTATGTCTATAGCATAGCGATAATAATCATTAAGATACTCTGTCGATCGGTTGATCAAAGCAATCCCCCACGGGACCTCCTCATCCTTCTGCGACGGATCCATAAAAAACATATTTGCTTTTTGGATAAATTCCTCAAGACGTCTGTTATCCGCGATCGTAGCACTCAGAGAATCAACTTTCGGTTCTTGTCCAAGTCCCTTATATACTTGATCAATGATCGAAAACGGGCAGTAAATACTTAACTCGTCTCCGGCTGAATAGGTTCCGACGATCTTAAGCGTGCATTCATATTCACCGCTCTCAACCTCGACAGAAACGCCATCTACCATTTTCCTTTTACTATAAGAGAAATACAGTTCAGCATTTCCATTGCCGTTATCATAATGCTTCGTAGTTGCTTTGCTTTCGGGAATAAGACAAACAGCCTCGTTTCCTGCGAAGATGCTTTCGTCATATCCTTCATACCATGTGATATTGCAGCCATATTCCGGCAAGAGCTGTTTGTCACAGGAAAGCGAGCTCATACCGATCAGGAAAGCGGTGCCTGACGAGCCTCTGTACCTTTTGCCGTTGACCGTTTCGAAAGCAGTTGACATTTTGACTTGAAGGTCTTTTACATATTCTTTCAAAGAGATCTCCGTTGGGTCTGTATTGTCTACTATGTAATGCTTCTCTACACGATCTTTCGCAGCAGATACGTCAATTATCTCCACGGTATTATTTTCGGTAAACAAGTCAACAACCCATGGGAGCAAGGATGATCCAAGTCCCAAAGATTCGCCATTATAAGAAGGTTGACTGATAGAGAATTTTACCGGAACCGCTTGGTAAGCCTCCTCGTAGTGG
>JAZORB010000123.1:0-6326 GCA_045656385.1 Eubacteriales bacterium
AGATCGACGAGATCCCCGAGCTTGCCTTCGAGCTCCTCGACGGCGTAACACCGAGCGGCTCGAACAATAACTACGGCAAGATGTGCACCGTAAACAGACTTACTCATAAGATTCTTTAATATTAAAAAGATACCGCCCCGACCTCGGATGAGGTCGGGGCGATTTTACAACGAAAAGCATAAAGTAACCAATATACAAAGACTATATTTGCTATGTCCGCACCGCACCAAATGGGGTGCAGGGGCGGAGCCCCTGCAAACGTAGCGATGTCATCCTGAGGCGGCTGCCCGCAGGCTGCCATAGCGCCGAAGGATCTCGTGACGCGCAAATTGTTCTTTGCGCGTCGCGGTGCTGGCGAAGTGGTCTGCACTGTACCGAAAAACTTAATATATATGAAAACGGAAAATCACTGTGTAGATTCAAAATTACACAGTGATTTCATTTATGTTGACTTTAGTATGCGTGAACAAAGTGCTTTATCAAAATTTCACGGTAATTCACAGCAGACTTTACCGTTATGGTACCGCGCTGCCCGAGGAACAGCTCGGTCAGCACGAGATCCTTCGGGCGCAAGCGGTCTGCGGACGCGCCCTCAGGATGACATCGAAATTGGTGAAGGGGGCTGCCGCCCCCTTCACCCCTGCTCGCGAGTGCGAGCATATTTTGATTATATTGTCTGAAACAGATGTAACTCTCCCGTGCGGACTTCGGATATCTTCATTCCTTTGAAGTTGTCCAGTTCCTTCACAAGCTCGGATAGTTCCGGTGAGCTGTAATTATGGAGGATAACTTTTATATTTTCATCGAGAATGATGACTTCGTCTTTTCTGATGGCTCCGGTTCTTTCTAAGCCGGTTATCAAAGAAAAGTTGCTATCGTTGTATTTAACGCTTACACCGACATAATGCACATCATCGGGGGAATTTATGATTTTGCGGTATTCTCCAAATGTGATCTCAGTTATCATAATCAACCACCTTGATGCTGATTTGTGCTTCAGGGTTGTCAACTTCAACGATCGTTCCCGTAAGCCCGGAGTCGATCATATCTTCGAGTGCTCCCATATTTTCGAAAGCTTCTTCACCGACGATCTTTTTAAGCATTCCGTTTGCGATGGATTTCTTGACAAACGAAACGGGAAGCCTCGTTGTGACGGTGGTATCGGCTGCTTCTACGTTGATCAGAACGATTCTTCGGTCGATCTTGTCCTTCGGAGCTTCGCTTATCTCGGGGAGCTGTTGTTCTCCGTTTATGATATCGTCAACGGTTACGCCGAGCGCTTTTGCGAGTGCTTGCATACCCGTAATGTCGGGATACGAGGAATCGCATTCCCATTTTGATACTGCCTGCGATGTGACAGAAAGCTTTTCCGCAAGCTCTTCTTGTGTGAGTTTATTCTTCTTTCTGAAATATGCGATGTTTTCGCCGATTGTTTTCATAGTGTACCTCTTGGGTTGATTATTTCGAGCCGTGCACTTTCCCGATGGCTATATTTTAGCATAAAACGACGCTCTATTCCACCGACGGGCTGTTGGATTTTGCGTTTTTACACAACCGTCTGTTGATTTTCAGAATTCCAGTTCAAAAATCTCGCCCACGTGGTTGCCATAGATGCATCTGCCTTGATAGAAATCAATGAGCTCTGCCTCGTCGGTGCAGCCTGCTTCAAAGAAGTCGAAGAAGAGGGTCTGTCTTTTTTCTTTGGTATCAATGATGCGGAGGGCGGGGTGGATCTTCTCCCCGAAGCCTTCGACGGAATATATTTTGCCGTCGCGGCAGACCGCGCCTTGAACGTAATTGTGATAGGGCGTGTCAAAATATTCCTTGATCATATCAGATGTTAGGGTGATCTCGCGAACGCCCGAAGCACCGATTTCGCCGTCCGAAGATTTAGGGAGATCGAATGAGAAATATCTTGTCTGTTTCTCGCCGTCGCGCATAACGAAGGCGTAGAGAAGAGAATTTTGCGTGTCAACGACAAAGTTGCCGTAAGGGCGTTTGTCCTCCACGTCGCCCGATGATCTCCAAAGATCGCGATCGTCGGTAAAGCCTATTTTGATAAGCTGAACGAGCTGGGTCGAAAAGGTATTGCCATCGCGCACGAGGCGGTAAACGCAGCAGATGCCGACGCGCTTGTCCTCGGTTTTGGCGTAATTATTGTAAACATTGCTGTAAAGCAGGGGGAATTCATCATCCTGCGAGTAAAATTCGTTTCCGAAGATAACGGAATTGCTGTGCGGAACGATAAAATCGCTTTTGTCGAGCTTGAATTCCGCGATCGAAGTCATATTTTCTTCGATCTTTGTCAGGTCATAGACCGTACAACCGCCCTTCGAGGAAAAGCGGAAGAGATAATTATTGTATATCGCACCGTCCTGCCCGCCGACGATGTTTGAAAGTTTTTTTATTTGCATTTTATTCTCCTATTAAAATTCAATCTCCATTCCGTCCCACGCAACGATCATTCCGTATTCAGCCGCTTCTGCGGTGAGTTCTTCGTGTGTGCGGTCAACGAGGTGGCCGATGTGGCTGAGGACGAATTTTGTATTTTCGTTTGCGTTTCCGCCTGCGCGGAGCATTTCGGCGGTTTCGATGCACCAATCGAGGTCCATGTGCGATTTGGTTATCTGAGCGCCGCGGCGGAGGGTGCAATCCATTGAAACAAAATCAAAGACGATTCCCGATTCCTTTATCCACTCGATCGCGTCGGAGTGGAAAAGTCCCGTGTCGTGCGCCCAGAGGATGCTCTTGCCGTCCTTTTCGATGACGAACATCATCGGGTCGAGTGCTGCAACGTGGCGGGCGCGGAGAGGCGTTACCTTGTAGCCGATGATCTCGACGGGCTTGTAATATTCAAGTGTGTGAACTTCGGCGAGAGTCCAAGCCTTCGGGTCGCGCGTGCCTGCGGCAAAATCTGCTTTGTGTTTTTCAACGGTATTGCGGACACCGTTGCCCGAGGCTTCGCTGAGATAGAAATTCACGGGCTCTTCCATACCGCGCACGCGGCTGAAAAGGTCGCTTGTGAAAAAATGATCGTGATGATTGTGCGTGACGAGAACGTGGCGCACTTTTCTCATATCAAGTCCCGCGAAGGCGCAATGATGAAAAGTGTCGACCGAAAGATCGATGGCGAGCTGTCCGTCAAGCAGAGCCATTGATCTTGTTCTTATATTTTTGCCGCCCTCCTGACGCGCGTGACGGCAAACGCGGCAGTCGCAAAATACCTCGGGCAGACCGTAGCCCGCACCCGTGCCGTAATATTTGAGTTTCATTTTTTATCCTTAAAGTTCCAGTGTGTCGAGATCGTTGGCGATAGAGGAGTTCGGGAAGATAGACTTTGCGTTTTCTTCCGCCGCAGCGGGATCGGAGAGTATCTCTCTGCCGTGATGATTGAAAATGAGTTTTCTGACTCCGCGCGATTTTGCATATTCGCAAACGTTGGCGACCTTGTGGTGTCCCGTTTCCATAATGAGCAGGTCGCATCCGCCTTCAAGAAGCGGGTCGAGCTCGTGCGGGTAGTGAACGTCGCCAGAAATGACGATTCTCTTGCCCTCGGATTCTATAAGATAAGAATAAGAATGCCAATCTCCCGTGTCAGCCTCGCGCAAGTGATCGTTGTGAAGGGCGCTGACGCGGATATTTTCGTCCTCGAAGAGAAGTCCGTCCGAAATTTCGTGATCGATGATATCCACGCCGCCTGCAGGACGGTGAGCGTTTGCTATCATCTTGATGGCCGCGAGCTTTTCGAGGTCGGGAACGAAAATATCGTACGAATTGTTATTCATATGCGGAATCTTTCTGCTTCTTGCCACCTTGCGGATAGTGAAGATCAAATTTGCAAGACCGCCGATGTGGTCGATGTGCATATGCGAGATGAAGACTGCGCGGACACGCTGAACGTCGATGCCGGATGTATACGCCGCGTGCGAGCAGTTTTCGCCCGCATCGAACCAATAGTAAATTCCGTTTATCTCAAATACGATAGAACAATGGTGGCGTCCGGGCATCGGTTCCGTGCCCGAGCAGGTGCCTAAAAATGTAATTTTAATCATAATTACACCGCCTTTCTAGATGTAATTATATCACGAAAGGGCAGAGAAGTCAATCTATTTGCGAAATCGTTAATAAAAAATGAAAAAACACTTGACCTTCGTTAGTTTTTGTGATATAATGTGCAACATCAAATAATTCTGTATGAAGTATGCAGGACACCGCAAGGATGTTAACTGTATATGGACAGAGCTTTGGAGACGTCCGCTGCGAGCGGAGGCCGAAGGTGCAAGCGTCAAGCGCAAACTCTCAGGCAAAAGGACAAAGACTAAATGCTATTGCAATTATTTCTTTTTTCTTTTTGAGTCGTGCTTTGGCGCGGCTCGAAAATTTTTTATGGAGAAAAACAATGGACAAGTTTGTTGCAACAATTACGTCGATCAATGATGCCATAAACGCTGCTGTATGGGGTCTGCCCGGTCTGATACTTCTTATCGGAACGGGAATCCTGCTGACTATCGGAACAAAGGTGTTCCAGATCAGCCACATCAGACATTGGTGGATGCAAACGATCGGCAGTATCTTTAAAAAAGACAATACGGCGACCAAAAAGACCGAAAAAAAGGCGATCTCGCAGTTTCAGGCACTTTGTGCCGCTCTCGCCGCAACTGTCGGAACGGGTAATATCTCGGGTGTTGCCACCGCTATCGTAATTGGCGGCACCGGCGCGGTCTTCTGGATGTGGGTTGCCGCATTCTTCGGAATGATGACTAAGTTCTCGGAAAACGTTCTTGGCATCTATTTCCGCCGTCGCAATAAGGATGGCGAATGGTCGGGCGGTCCTATGTATTACTTGACCGACGGTATGGGAAAGCTTGGCGGTAAGAAGTGGATCGCGGCTGTTTCGAAGGTTCTTGCGGTACTTTTCGCTTTCTTTGCGATTCTCGCTTCCTTCGGTATCGGTAATATGGCGCAGATCAACAAGATCGTGCTTAATATGGATGCCGCATTCTTCTCGAACGTTTCTCTAGGCGTGATTCCCGGAACAGATATCAATGTGATCCATCTCATCATCGGCGCAGTTTTGCTTGTGATCTCCGGAATCATCATAATCGGCGGTATTCAGCGAATCGCGAGCGTTGCCGAGGTAGTTGTGCCCTTTATGGCTATTATTTACATAATCGGTTCGCTTATCATTTTCGTAATGAATATCTCGAACATTGGTGCCATGTTCGCGTCGATATTCAAGTTCGCTTTCACTCCAGCCGCATTTATCGGAGGCGGATTCGGTACGCTTATCAAGGTTACCATGACACAGGGCTTTAAGCGCGGTGTTTTCTCGAACGAGGCGGGTCTCGGTTCTTCGGTTCTCGTTCATTCCTCTTCGAGCGTTAAGGAACCCGTAAAGCAGGGTATGTGGGGTATGTTCGAGGTATTCCTTGATACCTTCGTTATCTGCACCATGACTGCAGTTGTTGTGCTTTCCACCGGATGTGTCGATCTTTCTACCGGCACTCCCATTGCGGGCGCAAACGGTGACACACTCGTTTCTTATGCCTTCGGACAGTGCTTCGGTGCGCCCGGAGCTTGGTTTGTTGCCATTGCAATGCTGTTCTTCGCGTTTACCACCGTTATCGGTTGGTCGCAGTACGGCTCAAAGGCTGTTGAATACCTCGTCGGTGTCAAAGGTGGTAAGATTTACAGATTCATTTTTGTAGCAATGATCATTTTCGGCGCGATCATGGAAGGCGGACTTGCTTGGGACCTTTCGGATACCTTCAACGGTCTTATGATGATCCCCAACCTCATCGCGGTTCTCGCGCTCTTCCCCTTGGTATTGAAGATCACAAAGAACTATGTTGACAGAAAGATAAAGGGTAAGGATATTGATCCCATGCTTTCCTACGATCCCGAACTTCAGGCGGAAGCCGAAGCGAAGATAGACGAGGAATAATATAAAAAAATCACATCTGCCTTGGCAGATGTGATTTTTTATATCAATTGATCTTCGAGAAAATATCGGCGATATGTCTGCAATTAATTATTTTTTCGACTATTTGTCCCTTAGAAAAATAATAGTGATTTGATGCTTCATAACCGATGGCAGCATTTTTGTTCATCTGTTCCAGCATAAGTCGCGCGGTCTTTTCTTCGGACTTTACGAGTTCCTTTGCATCGGCAAATCTGCCCTCATCACGTGCGCGGATGAAGCGGATCTGATCGTAGGATGACTTGAAGATGCAATAAGCAGCGCGAGCCATGACGGCGACTTCGCTTTGGTCATTTTCGTCGATCAGGGCAAGACCTTTTTCCCAACCTTGGCAGAGCTTGCGGAA
>JAZORB010000124.1:0-5940 GCA_045656385.1 Eubacteriales bacterium
GGGAGTGAAGGCAAAAAAATAAGTGGGCAAACACCGAAGTGCTGTCCACTTATTTTGGTGCGGGTGACAGGACTTGAACCTGCACGAATGAACACAAGATCCTAAATCTTGCGCGTCTGCCAATTCCGCCATACCCGCGAAAACCTTATTTATTATACTATACTCCTTTACTTTTGTCAATACACCAAAAGAAAAAGCGGACAAAGGACTTTTGCTTGTTTACTTTCGCCGACAAATTTCCCTTGACAAATGCGCAAAAATGTGTTATCATAATGAGCGTTGATATGCGGGTATGGCGGAATTGGCAGACGCGCAAGATTTAGGATCTTGTGTTAATTCGTGCAGGTTCGACCCCTGTCACCCGCACCAATAGCAAAGGGAGCCTTAAGGCTCCCTTTGCTATTGATACGAGTTCTATTGGGTCATAGCCTCTTGCTCTCGCTTGCAACAGCAATCATTTCGCGCTACTGCCGCATTTATTTTTACTACCCTATTATGTACGCAAATATAGGTTCATCCCATTCCATCGCGCAAAATATAGCACTATTTTTCCAAAATATATTGCAATACACGAAAACATGTGATATAATTAAACAAGATTTGTCCACTACTTTTTTACTGACGAGGTAATAAAATGAAAAAGTTAAAAGTTATCATTATCGGCTTGGGAAGCCGCGGCACTACTTATGCAAAGCACGGATTTGAGGCTTGCCCCGAATTTGAGCTCGTTGGAATTGCTGATCCCGATCCTGTTAGAAGAAACTACGTTAAAGAAAAATGTAATCTTGACGATTCCGCTTGTTTTGATAGCTGGGAAGATATTCTGAATATGCCCAAAATGGCTGATGCGGCGATCATCGCAACGCAGGACCAGATGCACTTCGAGCCTTCAATGAAGGCTATTGAGCTCGGGTATCATCTTCTTCTCGAGAAGCCTGCGGCTCCGACGCCCGAAGAATGCTACAAGATTGCGGACGCAGCTAACAAAAAGGGCGTAAACGTCGTCGTTTGCCACGTTCTGCGTTTCACTCCCTTCTTCCGCGCACTCAAAAAGATCATCGACGACGGCAAGATCGGTAAGATCATCAATATAGTTCATCAGGAAGGCGTCGGAAACATCCACCAGAGCCACAGCTATGTCCGCGGCAACTGGCACAAGGAAGCCGACAGCACTCCTATGCTCCTTGCAAAGAGCTGTCACGACATCGACATTCTTCAGTGGCTTCTCGGTGAGAAGTGCACGCGAGTTCACAGCTTCGGCTCGCTTTCATATTTCTGCAAGGCAAATAAGCCCGAGGGCGCACCCGAATTCTGCTATATGGGTTGCCCCGTCGGCGAGAAATGTCCCTACAACGCGCTGAAGATCTATGCTTGCGAGAAATCCTCATACATTGGTCGCGCGTCCAAGAAACATAATCCCACCGAAGAGGACGTCCGCCGCGTTCTTACCGAAACCAACTACGGCCGCTGTGTATTCGGATGCGACAACGACGTTGTTGACCACCAGGTAGTAAACCTCGAATACGAAAGCGGCGCGACCGTTTCCTTTACGATGAGTGCTTTCAACAAGGGCGGCAGACGTATTCACATTATGGGCACCAAGGGCGAGATCTATGCCAAGATGTCTGACCCGGCAGTCACTCTTTACGAATTCGAAACAGGAAAGAAGAGTGAGATCCTTGTTGCGGATGCGGTTGCAGATCAGGAGATAACCGGCGGTCACGGCGGCGGCGACAGAGGCATCATGCGCACCTTCTGCGAGTACCTCTGCGGAACCTACAACGGCAACAGCATAACCGATATCTCCACATCGATCGAAAACCATCTCGTCACTTTCGCGGCAGAACGTTCAAGACATGAGGGCAGTGTTGTGACGATTGAGGAGTACATCAAAGAATTTAACTCAGACTGCGAATAATTACATATTATCACCCGATGGTTTCTCCGTCGGGTGATTTTTGCTTAAATCAGTCAATATTTGTCCCATCCTGCGATGAAAAGTCTTTATTTTTCCTTCACACCACTTGAAAACCGCGCGCAAATATAGTATAATATTAAGGTATTATTTTTGAAAGAGGAGATCTTAATGTCTACCGAAAAGTATATGACTGACTTTGATCGCTGGCTTGGTTTTGAGGGTATTGCGCCCGACATCAAGGCAGAGCTTATTTCTATAAAGGATGACAAAAATGCTATTGCCGAGCGTTTTGCCGCTGAACTTGAATTTGGCACCGGCGGTATGAGAGGTATTCTCGGTGCGGGAATCGGCAGAATGAATATCTACACCGTTATGCGCGTCAGCCTCGGTTTTGCCGAGTATATCAAGAGCCTTGGCGCGGATGCCGCAGAAAAGGGCGTTGTTATCTCGCATGATAACCGCCGCTGTTCTCGCGAGTTTGCGCTTGCTACTGCGGGGGTTTTTGCCGCTGCCGGAGTTAAGGCTTATATTTTCGATTCGCTCCGTCCCACACCTATGCTCTCCTTCTCTGTCCGCAAGATGCGTGCGGCGGGAGGAGTTATGATCACTGCTTCGCACAATCCGCCCGAATATAACGGCTACAAGATCTACGACTCGGAGGGCTGTCAGCTTTCTCTCGAGGAAAGCGAAAAGGTCATTCGTCTTGTTGGTGAAGTTAAAGATGAGCTCGCTGTTCCCTGCCTCTCTCTTGAAGAAGCGGGCGACAGAATCGTTATGCTCGATTCCTCTATCGACGACGAATATGCTATGCGCGTTGAAAATATCTCGATCTCGCGCGACAGAGAAAGTGCCGGCAAGCTGAAAGTTGTTTATTCGCCCCAGCACGGTACAGGCAATATTCCCGTTCGCCGCGTGCTTGCAGATTGCGGATACGATGTCATTCCCGTTCTTTCTCAATGCGATCCCGACCCCAATTTTTCGGGCACCGAATCGCCCAATCCCGAGTCGCCCAAGGCTTACACCGAGGCACTAAAGATCGCAAAGGAAACGGGCGCAGACATTGTCATCACCACAGACCCCGACTGCGACCGACTCGGCGTTGCCGCACTGAATAAGGCGGGCGAGATGACTCTTATGACGGGAAACCAGTCGGCTGCTGTGCTTCTTGAATATATTCTCTCACGCCGCACGACCGAAAATTCTCTCCCCTCCGATCCTTATATGCTGACCACGATCGTTACCTCCGATCTCGGTGACCGCATTTGCGAAAGATACGGTGTCAAGGTTGAAAAGACGCTGACCGGATTTAAATTTATTGGTGACAAGATCGCGCGCCACCGCGCCGAAGGCAATTACGGTTTTGTTTTCGGTTATGAAGAAAGCTACGGCTGTCTTATCTCGGATTTTGTCCGCGATAAGGACGGAGTTCAGGCTTCTCTCATGCTTTGCGAGGCGGCAGCTTACTACAAGAATTACGGCTTGACCCTCATCGACATTCTGGCCGCAATTCACGAAAAATACGGTTACTTCCTTGATTCGCAGTCTAATTTCTACTTCCCCGGACTTGACGGAAAGGCGAAGATTGCTGCTCTTACTGCCGGTCTGCGCGCTGATTCTCCCGCCAAAGTCGGCGGTGTAAAAGTCAAGAAGGTAGAGGACTACCTTTCGGACGAGATGCAAGCCGCGGGATTCCCCGCATCCGACGTTCTCCGCTTCATCTTTGAGGACGGCTGTTGGGTAGCGGTTCGTCCCAGCGGAACAGAGCCGAAATGCAAATTCTACTATTGCGTATGCGCACCCGATAAGGAAAGCGCGGAAGAAAAATACGAAGCGCTTAAAGCAGCTTTTGAACCTACTAATTAAATAGTCTAACCCCGTTGGCAAGTTTTTTCGTTATTTTGCGAAATTGCTTGACAACGGGGTAAAAAAATGGTATTATATTAATATAAAACTATTTATGAAAGGAACTATTCAAATGAAAAAGATTCGTTTTGCGGCGTTCTTTATGGCGCTTCTGACAGTGCTTCTCTGCTTTGCATCTTGCGCCAATACTCCCACCGAGCAGGGCGATGGCACCACAGCAACTACTCCCGATGCAACAGAAGAGCCCGTAGCTGCAACTACAGAAACACCCGAGACTACATATCCCGTTGACGAAAACGGATATGAACTCGACAGACTTCCCGAACTTAACTACAATGGCGAAGAATTCGTTCTCTTCACTTGGTCCAACCAGGTGATGTGGGAATGGAACGAGGATGAAACCACCAACGGTGACAAGATCCACGACGCCATCTACAACCGTCAGGTTCGCGCCGAGGAACGCCTTGGCATTGATCTCGTACTTTCCAAGCAGACCGGCGACTGGAACAACAGAAACTCCTTCATAGTTACCGTTGAGGCTAATGTTAACGCAGGTCAGAGCGATGCTTTCGACCTTGTCGGTCAGTACACCCCCGCAGCACCCATCGGTGCAATGAAGAACCTTTATATGAACCTTTCCGATGTTCAGTATCTTGACTGGGAAAGACCCTGGTGGCCCTCTGATATTCAGGAATCCTGCCACATCAACAACAACGTTTACTTCATCACAGGTGACATCACCGGTACTCTCGTTCGTAACATCCATGCCATCATCTGCAACCTCGACCTTGCCGAGAATCACAATCTTCCCAATGTTTACGAGCTTGTTGAAAATCACGAATGGACAATGGATAAGTTCACTGAAATTGCTGTCGGAACCATTCAGGGCATCAATCCCGACGGTTCTGCCGCTTACAGTGTAACCTTCCCCAACAACGTTGAATACGACAGCCTTTTCTATGGCGCGGGCTTCCGATTTGTTGAGCATGACAAGGACGGCAAGCTTATTATGTCCGAAGAGCTCGCAGGCGACAGACTTGAAACATGGTTCCAGACCTGCCGCGCATTCCTCTTTGATAACGCTGACGTTGAGATCCTTGCTATCAACGGCGCAAACGGATTCACATCGGGCAACGTTCTCTTCCATTGCGGAGGTGTCTCCGACGTTCAGAACTCGCTTCAGGAAGTAAGCTTCGACTTTGCAATTCTTCCCTTCCCGCTCTATGACAAGGATCAGGAAGATTACTACACCATCACAAGCTATTGGGTAAGTATGTACTCCATCCCCACCAATGCTCCCGATCCCTCGATGTCCGCAGCAGTTCTTGAGTGTCTTTCCTCTTACGGTTACCGCTATCTGACTCCCGTTATCTATCAGGAGGCATTCCAGTACCGTTACCTTGACACCCTTGAAAATGCAAGAATGTTCGACCTTCTCCACGACACGCTCGTATTTGACCCCGGACGTCTCTTCGCTGACCAGCTTGACAGCTGCTTCTCTGCATTCCGTCAGGCAGCACAGGAAAGCGGCAGCAGCTCCTGGAGCGGCTTCTACGCCAGCAAGAAAATTGCGTGGAACAAATCTCTTTCGAAGATCATCAGCACACTTGGTTAATTTTATAAAGATAACACCCGATCCGTCGGGTGTTATTTTTACTATAAATCCAATACCCAATATATCACAAAATAAACAAAACGCCGTTTTTTTAAAAAGGTATTGAAATTGATATATTTTTGTAGTATAATAATATGTGGAAAAAATTTATTACATAAAGGAAGACGAACATGAAAAACAAGTCACAGCATCCTATTATCACAGTTATCGGTTGCGGTATGATGGGTTCTTCCATCACCTGGCCCGCTGCTTACAACGGCTGCAAGATCCGTTACGTAGGCTCTCCCCTTGACGGCGAGATCATCGCGCACGCACGCGCTACCGGCGAGCACCTCACACTCAAGCGCCCCATTCCCGCAGGCACCGAATTCTACACCGTTGACGAGATGGACAAGGCTCTCGAGGGAGCTGACCTTTCGATCTGCGGCGTTTCCAGCTTTGGTCTTGACTGGTACCTCGATTACGTAATCCCGCGCCTCCCCGATGGAGTTCCGGTTCTTTCCATCTCCAAGGGTATGATCCACCTGGGCGAGGGTAAGATGAT
>JAZORB010000125.1:0-5495 GCA_045656385.1 Eubacteriales bacterium
CTTTCGAGTCCTTCAACTATACTGTCGATCGCCGCAGGCTGGTCGCCCGTGGGGGCAAAATCGCTGTGGAGCTTGAACACTCCCTCGAGCTTTCTGCTCATTTCTTCACTTCCCTTCGGATAAAAGTCATTAATACATATATTATATCAAAAATAATTTTTAATGTAAATGGATTTGAGCAAAAAAGTGCCCGAAAATTTTTGTCATTTTCGGGCATATTTTATTGGTATATGTCAACAATCGGTGGGGATCTTTTTCGCTATCGAAGCATTCTTATATGCTTTTTCCGCTGTGACGTCGCGAATGACCTTGATAAAATCGGGGAGCTCGACCTTTTCGGTTTCATCCTCCATCTCCACCTCGGCAATGGCGCGGTCGCTCCAGAAAGGATAGACATCGACCTCAACGACTCTGCCGTTATAGGGCAGGCAATAGCGGGTTTTGTAGACCGTCATTCGCTCCGGGTCCGCAAATTTAAAAAGATCTTTATATTCATCTGCAGTAATTTCACGCTCGTTTTCGATGCATTTGAGGTCGTTGATACGCTTTTTCTCGGTGAAAATATATTTTGTCACACCCTCAGACGTGCGCTTGCGTACACGAGATGTGAAGCCGTCATCGGTTTTGAGATAGGTCTGCGCGATCTCGCTTTTTAATGAATTCGGATAGTTTTCGAGCTTATCCGTGTCCGGGTATTCTATCAAAAATTTTCTTTCAATTTCAAAAGCCATTTTTCCTTCTCCTTTTGCATCCTTATTATATCACGCAAAAAGGAACGGAGTCAAGTCTTTTCGATAAAAAGGCGGTAAAAAAGCGATAGGGTGAAAACAAAAAGACTGAGCGACGTGCCGTAGCGCAAAAGCAGATAAACCGAAAGCATCCAGAGCATCACTATGCTTATAAAAGTGGAGGCCGAAAGTATTCTTGCCGCTACGCGCGGACCGAGGAACGATGTCAGCACGACTGAGAGCATTCTGCCTCCGTCAAATCCCTCGGCGGGCATAAGGTTGAGAAGCCCGAGCATTGCCGAAACCGACACAAACCATTCGCCACATTCGCTGTAATATTCGCGATGCTCCGAAAATACGGCTACCGCAAGCGCGGAAAGAAAATTCATCGCTGGTCCCGCGGCGCAAAGAAGAAATTCCTTCGGATACGAGATCAGCGATCCGCGCACGCGTAACGAAGCTCCCCAAAGACCGATATCAAGTGAGCGGAGCGGGACCCCAAGCAGAACCGCAGCCATCAGATGACCGCACTCATGAACGATCGCCCCGCCAAGTGAGGGGAACACCACGCCCGCCGGTTGAAAGACGAGCATAATGCAAAAGATGAGCGCAGGCAGAATGCCTATTCGAAGTATCCTTTCCGATTTCGCCTCGTTTTTCATTTAAAATACTCCTTTTTTCGACAAAAAATCTTGTCTTTAAATTGAATTTATGATAAAATATATAAGATAAACTCAAAGGAGTATGACAAATGGATCAATCAAAAATAAAATGGATATTCTTTGATATGGGTCACACGCTGCTTGACGAGGATGAGGTTCATATTGCACGCCTCGAAGAACTGACCGAAGAGCTTGCGGAAATGGGCAAGACCTGCCCTCCAGTTGAAGATATGCTCGCCGAAATGATAGATTTCGGCACCGCAGGCGCACGAAGCCCCTTTGGAGAAGTCGCAAAGAAATACGGCACAAAGAAGAAATATCCCTATAATCCCGCTCTGGAAGCACCCTTCCCCGAAACCGAGGAATGTCTGCGCAGACTGTCGAAAGGCTACAAGCTCGGCATAATCGCAAATCAGCGCGGCGGCTCGGCGCACAGATTGCAGTTTCACGGACTGATGAAGTATATCGACATCGTTTATTCAAGCGAGGAGATGGGGCGCTCAAAGCCCGCACCGGATCTCTTTCTTTCAGCGCTTGAAGCCGTAGGGTGCTCTCCCGAGGAGGCTTGCATGGTTGGCGACCGAATTGACAATGACATCCGCCCCGCAAAAAAGCTCGGCATGATGACCGTAAGACTCCGTCAGGGCTTCTTCCGCAACCGTATGCCTGAAAGCGAGCTTGACATCCCCGATGCCGATATTGAATCGATCGGAGATCTCCCCCGTGTATTCGGATTATAAAATCAAAAAATCATAAAAAATCCACAAAAATATTTCGAATTCCTATTGACAATCATTTGACCGTGTGATATAATAAATCCAGAAGATAAAATATTCGGAAAGGAGTGCAACAAAATGAACCTTCAAATCAACGAAGAACTTATCCCCGGTACAATACTTAACCGCAAAGATATGGGGGACGTTACGGGTCTTGAATTTCTTAACAAGATCTTTTACATTTCCGACGGCGTAATGCTGACGCAGATCCGCGAGATCTCGGGCATCGACGGCTCCACCCTTCAGAACTGGACAAAGAGAGGATGGGTCGCCAACGCAAGGCTGAAACGCTACAACATTGATCAGGTAGCGCATATTCTTATTATAAATATGCTTCGCTCCTGCATGCAGCTTGACAAGATCGCATTTCTTGTTTCCTACATCAACGGACGCGTTTACGACGAATCCGACGACATCATCCGTGACTCGCAGCTTTACGACTACATTTGCCGTATTCTCGACAAATTGATGAACGCCGGCGAGATCTCGCCCGACAACCCCACCCTCAAAACAACCATCGAAAAGATCACCTCAGGCTACGAGGAAAAGGTTTCGGGTGCGCGCAGACGACTAAACACCGCTCTCGAGATCATCATAATCGCATACTACGCATCGATCATCAAATCACATTCGGACACCATGGTCGACAAACTGATGCGAAGCTAACCGACCTTGCATTTTCACACGGAAAGGAAGATAACTTATGATTAACTGGTGGAATGAACTTATGCTGCTTCAGCAGATATTCGCTCTTATCGCTCTGCCCTCTACGCTTCTCATCATTATTCAAACAGTACTTATGCTTATCGGCATCGGCGGCGACGGCGGCGCAGATGTTGATGCGGACGTCGATATTGACGACGGCATCGAGCTTCCCGACGACGGTCTTGCGATCTTCAGCGTCAGAGGCGTGACCTCCATGCTCTGCATCACCGGTTGGGTCGCAGTTGCACTTCTCGAAACCTCTCTTCCTCAGGGAATTTCGATAGCAATCGCAATTCTTTGCGGAATTGTCACCCTTATCGGCATGGCATATCTCATGCGTGCGGTATACAGATTGCAGTCAAGCGGCAACATCGACATTGAGAACTGTGTCGGCAAGATCGGCGAGGTCTATATCCCGATCCCCTCTACCGGCAACGGCTCTGGCAAGGTAAACCTTACAGTTCAGGAAAAGTTCAGCGAATTCACCGCTATCACTACCTCCGCAGAACAGCTCAAAACCGGCTCTTTCGTAAGAGTTGTCGCTGTCAGCGAATCGGGAGTGCTCGTTGTCGAGCCCATCGACAAAAAGAATTAAAATCATCTTATAATTATTAAAAAGGTTCTCTTATGGATTACAATCGCAACAAAAAGTATTTCGTACAAAATCTCAGCACCGTGCCCGTAGTAATATCCGCGGCCTGCATAGCCATTGGATTTATGATGGTGGTATTTCTCGCCAACACACGCGGAATGCCCTCATACCTTATGACCTCGGGCGGACTTACATTTTTAGCTGTTGGCGTTACCATATTCATCGTTCGTTCGGCGCGAAAGATCCCCGACGGCGAGATCAGCGAGCAGGCAAAGAAGCTTTATGCAACCTTCCAGGATGATTTCAATCAGAAATTCATCCCTCAGGACATTCGCACCATCCGCTACGAGATGACAAATCACATCTCGCGCCCCAAGCTTGAGCCCGTGACCTTTGCAACATATTGCTTCGAGGGTGAAGAAGTTCTTGCCAAGAAGGGCAACGACGGAAAATGCCGTTCCTCGATCTATTCGATGTCGGGATTCATTCTCAAGCCCGATTCGATCTGCGTTGCCGAGCGAGAGATCTCGCTTATCTCGGATAACGATCCCATCCCCGGCGACTTCAGAGAGATCAAGTATCTCGACCTCGGCGCGGCTTCTCTCGAAAAAGTTCCCGAAAAGAAGGGATATGAGGGTTTTGCAAAATACAGACACCTCAGACTTACCGATAACAGCGGAAACACCGTCATCGACTTCCCCATTCTTGCCGACGCGGCGGCTGACGATTACGTAAAGGACATCAACCTTCGAATCACACGCGCAAAGGAAAAAGCGGCAGAATAAATCGAAATTATTCAAGCATACTATAATAAAAATAAAAATATACAACAAAGAAAGGAAAAAATCATGTTCGGATTCAACACTCTTCTCTCCTCCGCCCCCGGTGGAATCTCGGAAGCTGTTCCGATGATCGTTATTGCAGTTGTTGCAATACTCTTCGCCTTCGTCGTTCTCATAGCCTCGCGCTATAAGAAATGCCCCCCCGACAAGATCATGGTAATCAGTGGTCAGGTCGGAACCAACAAGGACGGCACACAGCGTTCGGCAAAGTGCATCCACGGCGGTGCATCCTTCGTTTGGCCGGTGTTCCAGTCCTACCAATACCTCGATCTGACTCCCATGTCAATCTCGGTAGACCTGACAAACGCACTCTCGCACCAGAACATCCGTGTTGACGTTCCCTCAAGATTTACCGTTGGTATCTCCACAGACGTCGGAGTAATGCAGAACGCGGCTGAGCGTCTTCTCGGTCTCAAGCTCGTTGAGATCCAGGAGCTTGCAAAGGATATCCTTTTCGGTCAGCTCCGTCTTGTTATCGCAACTATGGACATCGAGGAGATCAACACCGACCGTGACAAGTTCCTTGAAGCGGTTTCCACTAACGTTGAGTCAGAGCTTAAGAAGATCGGTCTTCGTCTTATCAACGTTAACGTAACCGATATCAGCGACGAAAGCGGATACATCGCCGCTCTCGGTAAAGAGGCCGCCGCAAAGGCTATCAACGACGCGAAGATCTCTGTTGCAGAGGCTGACAGAAACGGTGCTATCGGTTCCGCATCGGCTGAAAAGGATCAGCGTATCAACGTTTCTCGCTCCAACTCGGAAGCTATCGCAGGTGAAAACGAAGCTAAGGTTAAGATCGCCGAGTCCGAGGCTACCCGCCGTGAGCACGAAGCAGAAGCAAACAAGCGTGCTGTTGCCGCAGAGAACATTCAGTCTGCAAAGGCACTTGAAGAATCCTACGCCGCACAGCAGAAGGCAGAGGAAGCACGTGCGCTCCTCGAAAAAGCAAAACTCGAAGCTGACGTTCTCGTCAAGGCTGAAATCACCAAGCGCGAGCTCGAGCTCCAGGCTGAGGCAGAGGCTGAACAGATGCGCCGCCGCGCACGCGGTGAAGCAGACTCCATCCGCATGAAGATGGAAGCAGAGGCTGCCGGTGCACGCGAAATCCTCATCAAGCAGGCGGAAGGTCTTACCTCCATCGTTGCAGCAGCAGGCGGCGACGCGAATGCCGCTATCAGACTTATGGT
>JAZORB010000126.1:0-26083 GCA_045656385.1 Eubacteriales bacterium
ACCTGACCGCTTATTCTCGGTGCCGCTTGCGGCATGAGGTCGTCAAGACCTCAAGAGAATATGCGCTGTTGACGCCAAAGGCGGCAACTGGGTTGATACATGTTGTCGCTACGATGCCTAGATGCGAGCAAGCTCGCTTGGGGAGCCAAAAAAGAAACCAAGGATTCATTCCTTGGTTTCTTTTTTCGTTTCTTTTTATGGCGATGGACCACTTACTATTTGCTTGCAAACAGTGGTTCTGAGCTCAGCAATTCTATATTTCCAAACATACCTAACAATCACACATCAATCACAAAGTTTTACAAGCTCGTTAAGGTCAAAGGTAGTGTATTTGATATCGCGGTAGAGTCCGATCTCGGGTCCCGACTCCCAGGCACAGAGAAGTCTGCCGCTTTGGGTTGCACAGATAGCGGAGTAAGCGGCAAAAACTCCTTTTTCGCTTACTTGCTTGATGGCTTTATATGTCTTTCCGCCATCGGAAGACGCGTAAAGCATAAGTGCTTCGCGTATGCCCCAATGCTGTGGAGTCCCGGTGCGGAAATAGTCAGTGGCATTTCCAAGCTGGCCTGTGGGAGAAGTCAAAAAGATATATTCCTTGCCGTCAACCTCTGCTATAGCAAATCCTGAGTGACACAATGGATCAAATAGAGTATCAACCGTAGCGCTTCCTTCAAGCGTATCTCCGCCGTCGTAGCTGAATGACTGAATACGTCTGTTGGCGGGAAAACCACTTTGATTGCGGCAGTTGTAAACAAGCACTCCGTCGTTACGTTCGACTATAACACTTTCACTGGCACCGAGATAGTTTTCAAGAGCCGCAACTCTCCAACTTTCGCCAAAATCGTCCGAAACAATTAGATGAGCACGGAATTCATTTCTTCCGTTGTTTAGACTTGCATCGTTACAAGGCACGATCAGTCTGCCGTTGAGGCGATTATCCTTTTGCTTTGCGAGCTGAATTCCGATGCCGGGGGAAGGACAATGCTGAATTGTCCAATTTGCGGGAGTGTTTTTGATGGTGATTTCACGGTAATTTCCCCATGTGCGACCGCCATCGGTGCTTTTGTTCATCCAAAAACGCTCGTAAGTGTGTCCTAAAATTTGATCGTCTTCGGCAAGAAGGCGATCTTCTTCGTATCCCGGTTTCCAATGTCTTGTGCGGGCAATAAGAATGAGCGTGTCGTGCAGTTTGTCGTAAATTGGCAAGCCGCCCTCACAGGGAGCTCCGTCATAGCAAAGAAGCTGCATCTCTCCCCAGGTCTTCCCGCCGTCTTGCGAGCGCATAATAACCGTGCCGCCGATTTCCTCGTCTCTTTGAGAACCGAATTTCATACAGAAAAAGTAGACAATGGTTCCGTCGTTAAGTTCGAGAAAGTTGGGACAACGCACCGCAAACGGTTCAAGCTCCACCGAAGGCTTGCCGTGCATATCGGGAATGGTTATTTTCATATTTTTGGGAGTAAGTGTTTCGAACGTCATCATAAACCTCCAAAAACAAATAGTTCATTGATCGTATTATATCATAACAAAGGCATATTGTCAACACCCAACGTAGCAAAGAATGGGGTGGACTGCTTAATGTTGCTTGACTTTCTTTTTTGTTTGTGTTATAATTATTTTTGATAAAACTTATATAATATTTCACTCGTGGAGGCAAAATGATGAAAATTCCCGTGAGCTTGATCGTTGACGATCCCGCGCCTATCATTTCCGTGTATTATGAGCATGTCGGCAGAAGAACGACTGCGGACGGCAGAGCGATTATTCCGACTTTTCCGAACGAGTTTCTCGATCGCTTTTGCGACATCGTTGAAAAGCACGGAATCAAAGGAAAATTCTCCGTTATTCCGATGCCGGGAAATAAAGGAGATATTGTAAACGGTCTGGATGGCGTCGGCAGAGAGGAGCTTGACGAGTGGCTTGATACCGTCAAAGCGCGCGTGTTGCCGTATTTTACTGTCGGTCCCGAGATGCTGACTCACCATAAGGCAGTCGACCTTGCCACAGGCGAGGCACTTGTGATGAATGAGCGCGATTGGGCATCCACTCAGGACAGAACGACGCTGATTCCGTATATCTCCAAAGCACTTGCGATCTTGAGGGATGCCGGATTTTCCCCCATCGGTGTCACCTCGCCGTGGGATTTCGGAATTGAGGTTGAGGACGAATACGAGGCGTCGATCTCGCAGGCTGTTTATGACACGTGCGGATCGAGGGAAGCGTGGTTTTTCCTGCGCCAACTTCGTAACGTGCCGAAAGCGAGGCCTTGGATTGCACTTTCGGAGGAGGGAAGAACGCTCGTTGCCATTCCCGGTACGCTTAAGGATTGCACCTGGCAGACGATCAACTGCCCCGACGTGAGCGACGAATACGTCAGCCGTGTTGCCGATGAGATCATCACGGCGGACGGCAAAGAGGGCGAATTCGTCCGCACGCTCAATAGTGGCGGCTATCCCATCATCCTGTCACATTGGCAAAGCCTGATGTCGAACGGTCTTTACACCGGACTTCGTATTCTTGACGAAATCGCGAGTCGTATCAATACGCACTATTCCGACAGGGTAGAGTGGATGAGCTTTGAGGAGATAATGCGTTTTGTGGTCGACAACCCAGCGGATCATCCGATACCCGATTGCCGCCTCAAGGCGTAGCCGTAAGAGAGTCGAACCTAATCGCCTCACGGTGATTAATTTTCGCGTCTTTCGGTGTGATTTCATTCGCAAGGTTAATACCTTGCTTCGTAAAATCCCACAAAAATCCATCAAAAATTAATTCGCCGTGAGGTGCGAAGCAGTTTTGACGGAGCAGATTTTTTCGAGAACAAAGTTCTTTCCGCAGTTTATATATTAATATTAACAAGGGAAGAACTGCAGTTATCGGGAAAATCTGCCCGACAAAACCGATTTTGTTCTACTCTCTTACGGCTAAACGAAAGGATTATATATTATGGAAGAAATGATGAGAGATATGTACGTCGTAGTTACAGACTATGTAAAACCCAACACGGGCGAGGACGTTTCCGACGCTCTTCAGGAGCTTATTTTGTCCAACCCCAACAGAACGATATTCTTCCCCGACGGTGAATATCTTCTTTCTAAGCCGATCTGCACTCCAGCAAATCCCGTAAATGCAGTTTCGCTCAAGCTTGCTACTTTTGCAAAGCTCAAGGCTATGGACTCGTGGACGGAGAAAGAAGCAGTGGTTCGTATGGGTGCGGCAGAGCCATTTAACACCATCTATATTCCCGGCTCGAACTATTATTTTGAGGGCGGTATCATTGACGGAAACGGTAAGGCGAACGGTATTTCTATCGATTCGGGCAGAGAGACTGCTATCCATCACGTTTCCATAAAGAATACCGAAATCGGTATTCACATCAAGTGGGGCGCGAACAATCGCTCTTCCGACGCTGACATCCTCAACGTAAATATCGTCGGCAATCATTCAAAGACCTCTATCGGTGTTCTTCTTGAGGGACACGACAACACGCTCACCAATATGCGTATAGCGGGCGTTCACGTTGGTATTCAGGCGGATAGTGGCGGCAACATCTTCCGTAATCTCCATCCGCTCTACACCTACGGGGGTGAGAACGCAGAGGACGAGAACTACCTTACAAGCGTAGCGTTTATGGACAGATGGAACGATAACTATTACGATATCTGCTACAGCGACCAGTTCTGCACGGCATTTTCTATGCAGTCGAGCTCGCGCAACATCTATACCAACTCCTACATTATGTGGTATACCAGCCGCGGCGGCGTGGAGACTGCGTTTAAGGTAAACGGAAAGTTCAATTCTGTCATCAGAACTCCCCGCGTAAACTTCCATAACGATACCGTAAATGCCCTCCTCACCGCAACCGAGGAAAACGGTTCGGGTATTATCGAAAATCCGATGATAAATAATGAGGATTATATCACCGATAAGAGCTATAAAGAGTATCTTACAGGTATAGTTATCACACCAAAGAAATAATAGGTATAATATAGGTAAATAAAGCGAGGGGCGGTGGTGGTATGAACAAATACGACGTGCTCAAGCATTATTTCGGTTATTCAAAATTCCGCGAGGGGCAGGAGGCGTTAATCGACGCTGTTCTTGGCGGCAGAGATGTTCTCGGTATTATGCCGACGGGCGGCGGAAAAAGTCTTTGCTATCAAATTCCGGCATTAATGTTTAGCGGTATAACTTTCGTAGTTTCGCCTTTGATATCCCTTATGAAGGATCAAGTTATGGCGCTCAAAAGTGCAAATGTTCCAGCAGCTTATATCAACAGCTCGCTCACATATCCTCAACTTTTGAAGGTTTATGATAATTTGCGCGCGGGGATGTATAAGATTGTGTATATTGCGCCCGAGCGTCTCGAAGCTGACGGATTTCGTGAGATTGCAAGTTGTTTGGATATTTCGATGATAGCGGTCGACGAGGCACATTGCGTATCTCAATGGGGCAATGATTTCAGACCAAGCTACCTGAAAATCGCGAAATTTATTTCTTCCTTGCCCAAACGTCCCGTCGTTGCGGCATTTACCGCAACCGCAACCGAATTGGTGCGTGACGATATTATGAGCAAGCTTTCATTGCATCAGCCTTTTCATATTGTTACGGGATTCGACCGTCCAAATTTGAACTTCGAAGTCCATTGGCCGCGAAAAAAGAAGGAAATGCTTCTCGATCTTATTCGTCAGCGTCATGATAAAAGCGGAATTGTATACTGTCAGACGCGAAGAAACGTCGAAAAGGTATGCGATTTTCTAAATGAGAACGGCTTTTTGGCGACTCGTTATCATGCGGGACTAGGTGACGAGGAAAGGTATCTGAATCAGGATGATTTCGTTTATGACCGCAAAAATATCATGGTTGCCACAAATGCCTTTGGAATGGGAATAGACAAGTCGAACGTGTCGTACGTTATCCATTTCAATATGCCGATGAGCCTTGAGGCTTACTATCAGGAAGCCGGAAGAGCCGGACGCGACGGCGCACCCGCCGATTGTATCCTGCTTTACTCGTCGCGGGATATTCAAACCTCCAAGATGCTGATTGAAAACTCTGAACATCCCGAGGGAGCAGATGAGAAATTCATAGAGCTCCAAAAGGAACTTGACTACGAAAGACTTGAGCGAATGATCGCATACTGTAAGTACTCGGGCTGTCTTCGCGGAAATATCCTTGATTATTTCGGTGAAGCGCACGGCAATACCTGCGGAAACTGTCTGAATTGCCGAACTGTGTTCGTCGATCGAGACGTCACAACCGAGGCACAAAAGATCCTTTCCTGCGTAAAAAGGGCAAAGGATCTCCTTGGATTTTCTGTTGGTATGGCTTTGATTGTACGAACACTCCACGGAAGCCATGATAAGCGGCTTGCCGAGCTCGGTCTTGACCGATTGAGTACATACGGTCTTATGAAGGGAGAGAAAAAGCATCAGACAAACAATATCGTTAATCACCTTTGCGAGCTCGGCTATCTGAGCAAGGATTCGGAATACGGTTCACTTTTATTGACGGATAAGTCAAACGATATTCTCTTTGGCGGCGTGAAGGTGACGATGAAGTGCAAAGAGGAAGAAAAGGTTGAGCAGTCTGATAAGACAAAAAGCGTTCAATACAGAATTGCTTCCGACGAGGGCCTCTATGAACATTTGCGAAAGCTTCGCATGGAAATTGCAAGCGAGCAAAATGTACCGGCATACATCGTATTTACAAATGCTGCGCTTGCGGACATGGCGGCTAAAAAACCGCTTGATATGCAGGAATTTCTATGCGTATCGGGAGTTGGAGAGCAGAAGGCCAAAGCTTACGGTGCGCGGTTTATCAAGGCGATTGGTGAATATATTCACGGTATTTCCTTTTAGATTTTTATGCTCTTGAGTATAAATAAAAGACCATCGGTTCTCCCGATGGTCTTTTATTTATTTGATAATCTTTATATTAACTATAAGCGTATCATTGCACTCGGCATAAAACAGCTTATAGAACCCATTTCTGTTCCGTGCTGTTTTTCCGAGCTCCTTAATTTCGCCATTTGAGCTATATTGGCAAATCCAACCGTCATACTTGATCAGTAGGATATTGTTTGCAAGTGTAATCTCAGTCTCTTTTTCGCCGTCGAATGCAAAAGCAGGAAGCAAATGCAGAACTTTTCCATCGCCCGTGACAGTAACTTTGACACCATCCTTATCGATCGAGTAATCTGCATGCAAACCGAGCGGATAATCAAGAGTCGCGGAATTGCACGAATAGTCAACAATTTTGATTTTCTCGTCAACGTCGGATGTGAATACCGGTACTCCGTCAATTTCTTTACCCGGACATAGCGCGGCGCGGATTCTCTCATCCGTGCAGATTGAATAATTCGGCTTGCTCGGGCAGGGAAGATTCATGCATATCGGCGATGGCGCACCATAGCGGTGGATACGTCCAAGTCCCGAAGAATCGTAGTGCGGATCAGCATCGGTATCAAATTCAAGAAAATATCCACCCGAACGCATAAAGAGCTTATGAAAATGCTCGCTTGTCATAAAGCACGAATCAGAATCGTCGAAATCGGATGTAGGAATGCTGTCGTCACAGATCATAAATGCTGAGAAAAGATGCGATGCCGTTGTGATCATATACTTATCGAAATATGCATATTTCTCGCATCCGTATCTTGTTTCGGTGGGGAACCGATTCTTGATGTGGCGGATAGGCTCACGATCCAGCCAATGCTCCGTAACTTCCAAAGCTCTTGCAATTGCAGCCTTGAAGCGCCCGGCAGTTTCAAAATCACCTAACTGAGCATATCTGTTCGCTTCAAATTCGAAGATTATGGCAAGCATTCCCTCGTTGTGAATGAATTGATTGCTCCTTCCTCCGAATGCTATTTCACCTGTTATTGACTGCATTTTTAGCGTAATAAGCGCTGTGCGCTTCAAAACTGAATCGATCTGCTCATAGCGAGGACCTCGATATCCGAAGTGCAAAAGCAGAGTGAAAAGATAGCGCGGAACGATATCGTAAACAATAGGCTGATGCGCCTCGTGCTTTAGATTGTCCCTATACATTCCGTTTTCATCAAGGCGATGCAGCTGGTTTTCAAGCTGAAGCTCTATAAATTCATTCGAATCGCAGCCCGTCAGCTTTTGCCTTGCAAATTCACTGAGCGCCGAGAAGAGTGCCCAGTTTCCGATCACGTCATCGGGCTTGGTAGCGTATTTGTCGTAGCAATTTTCGGGGACGATCGTTGAAAGCAGGTTCGTCCATCTTTCGATATGGGATAAGAATTTTCCTTGCTTTTTGAGCTCAAACAGACAAAATACTATCTCCCTGACCGAAAAATCATTGGCGGCTTTAACCTTGGGTATCTGCTCACAGCAAAAATCCATCATCTCAACAAAAATGGGGATTAGATCCTGCCTATATCCATGTGCGACCAGCACACCGATGTTAACCGTAAGTCGCGGAAATCCGTGCTCTGTAAGCCCTTCTGCCTTAACTCTGTCAAAATATTCGTGTATATGTTCGTCGGAGTAAGCCGAAAGGGCTTTTTTCATTAATTCGAGATATTTTTTCTTCATTATGCCATTGTTTCGAGCATCTTAAAGCTGACTTCGTAAAGACAGGTTGCACCGCTAAGATATCGCTTATACTCCTCGATTATGTATTCAGCCATACGGTGTGTTTCGTTAACAAGACTTCCCGCGATGTGAGGTGTCAGGAAACAGTTGGGCAGAGTATAGAATGCGTGCCCCTCTGCCGGCGGCTCGGGGAATGTGACGTCAAGGATCGCTGTGACGTCTGGGCGTTCCTCAAGCACACGAACAAGATCTGCTTCTACAACCTGTGCACCTCTTCCTGTATTGATAAAGGTAGAGTAGGGAAGCATTTTTGAGAAATATTTGTAATCAAGCATGCCCTTTGTTTGATCATTGTTTGCCATATGATTGGTGATTACGCGGCAAGTCGAGAAGATCTCGTCGAGAGATGCCTTCTTGATACCAAGCTTTTCAGCACGTTCATCGGAAAGAAACGGATCGAATGCAAGCACATTAAGTTTATAGTCTTTCAGTCTTTCAGCCACCTGCGATCCGATCATTCCTACTCCGATAATTCCAACGTTTTCGCCGTAGTTTCCGGGATAAGCTGCCTTCATTACCTTTCCGGCTTCGCGGTTCCCTTTTTTCATCTCGCGAGAATGCGCGAAAAATCCCTTGTTAGCAAGAATAATCTGCGCAAGAGTGTATTCAACAACGGGAACAGCGTTGGCTGCCCAAGCACTGAACACTTTTACACCGCAAGAGAGGAATGGACGAGCAAATGCCTGTACACTTCCTGCCGCATAAAAGACGCATTTGAGCGACGGAAAACATGCTTTGATCTCTTCCTCACCCATAGAAGGCATACCCCAGGTTGAAAAAATATATTCCACCTCGGCGAATTTATCAGGCTCAGCAATAACTTCCGCGGAAGTATATATTTTTTTCTCAACCTCGGGGAGCTTATCAAAGCTCTCAGCGTATACATTCTCCACGCTGTTCTTTTTATTACATAGGAATATTGATTTCATTTAAAAAACTCTCCTTATTTCCTTTAACGCTTCGGCTTCGGAGCCGAGCGATTCGGGGTTACCGTCGGGCATAAACTCAAGCAATAGCATTTGCGATCCGTCAAAGAACGAAAGATACTTTTGCCAAATTTCAACAGCCTCGCAGAGCGGATATTTATTCTTACCCTCCCAGTTGAATACGTGAATAACCTTAACGTATTTTGCAATCTTCTCGGCATATTCAAGGTTTTCATCAAGCGTGCGGAACTGATTCGGCTGCCAATACATCTGAAAATGCGGCGAATCAACAGATTCCATCAACTCAAGAGCGCCCTCGAGGCAATTCGTGAAGGTCTTGTTGTGGCACTCCATGCAGAGTGTGACACCGCATTCCTCGGCGATCTTTGCCGCTTTCTTTGATTCGGAAATTATATAATCGCGTTCATCGGGAGTCATATCGGTATAATTCTTGTCTCCGCACCAAAGGCGGAGAATATCGGTTCCGAGCGTCTTTGCGGCATCAACGTAACCGTAAAGCTCGCTCGCGTCATTCACACCTATTCTGAAATAAGTGCCGTAAGACGAGCATTTTAAACCGAATACATTTTGTAACTCAACAATCTCGCAAATACGGGTAGTATCTGAGCAAGGCGCGTGAACGTCACTGCCCCATTCGATGTATTCGAGCCCGTTTTCGCGGCAAAGTTCTGCAATTTGCTTCGGTTCAAGCGAACGAAAGCTTACAGAAACAAGTCCCAAATCAAACATCACAAACCCTTCCTTTCGCGGTAATCACTCCATACCTTTTCAAAACAATCTTCTTCGACGGGCATCTTTCTGACAAATCTGCGGGAACATATAAAATCAACGCCTCGCAGCTCGACAGACTGAATAACTTTCTTGTGTGACTCCTTTTCCGGAAGGGAATAGAAGAAAATATCCTCAAGTCCCATCGGTGCATCGCCGCTTTCGTCTGTATAAAGCGCAGATCCGCGAGAGAATGAATTCTTCTTTGCAAAGTCTATCATCGCTGTGAGAACTGCCGCTTGGACAGTCAGGGTGTCTTGCAAAATATAGCAGGAGTATATCTCCTCAGCACTCGGCAAGACTTTGATATTTCTGATCAGCCACACTGCGCTTTTAATATCGGCAAGGTAGCGCGACATTTCGGTAATATTTCTGATAGCTCCGGCACAAGCGCTCATTTTTTTACGTGCGGTCATCAGTCTGCTGTTGAGATTGATCGGCGAGCTTGCGTCCTTTGAAAGAGCAATAGCACGATTGATTCTTTCTTGACAGATTATATTAAAACGCTCTTGGTTTACCTCTCTATCGATTGCAGATATCGCATCTGCGGCACGAAGAGCTCCAACTTGACCCGAATTCAGTGCACTTCCTCCCGGGCGTGTGATGCCATGGGTTCCCGCTGCTTCACCGACTGCGTAAAGTCCGCTAACACGCGTTTCCCAGTTAGCATTTACCGAAACGCCGCCGTTGCAATGCTGAGCCGAGAGTGCGATTTCAAGGTATTCCTTTGAAATATCCACTCCCTTGCTTCGGTAAAGCTCGATCGCGGGTGCGTTCATTTTTTCGAGTCTTTTGATAGGCGTGCCAAAGCAAGCATCGGCTTTTTGCAGATACTCATAAGCTTCGGGCGACAGTCTTTCAAATTCAATGTTTTCAAAACCAAACGGATTTTTTGTAAAATCGAGATATACTCGTCTGCCTCGAAGTACACTTTCGCGGTAAACAAGCAGATCGATCACGGACGAGCCTTCCGCAACCTTGTTAATATCGAAAGGCCATTGATACCCCTTCAAGAAAAGCATAGACAACGCTTCATAAGGCTCAAAGAAGAACTCCCAAAGGAATTCGCGCTCCTTACCTGCCTCATCTATCGAAATAAGTCGCGGCAACACTTGCATATAAGTGCCCGAAACGTTCCATCGCGGATTTTTTGATGCAAGACCGTATTGCCATTCGGTCATATTCTGCAATGCCGCTCCCGCGTTCAAAGCAAGTGACGTTGTTCCGTGATGGCTGACGGGATAAACGCTGTCGTAGTATATTCCGGCAGGTCCACCGGTCGCAAGAACAATGTTGGGCGTTGCGAAGGCAACGTAATCTCCGCATTCAACATCGAAGCAGAGAAGACCGCAGACCTCGCCCTCGTCCTTTAGAACTTCAACCGCGTAGAGCTTATCGAATATTTGAATCTTCATCTCATCTGCCCGCTTTTGCAGAGCCTCTGTCATAAACTTTGACGTGAGCGGTCCTGCGCTTGTTGCACGGGCCTTTGGATCATGGTCGGTTTTGTAACCAATGTATTCGCCGTATCTGTTCGAAGGGAACGGAACACCTGCAGAACAAAGGTCGAGGAAACAGCGCGAAGAAAGTGCCGCCTCGCAAAGCGCGTTGTCGCCGTCCACACATCCGCCGCCAAACAGAGTGTCTGCCATTTCGCGCACGCTGTCTGGCGTGCTTCCCGAAAGCGAGAGCTTGTAGTAAGTCTGCTTGTCGCTCCCCGTATTTCTCGAGGTTCCCGAATTGATTCCTTCGGTGACAATGCACACGCTCTTATTTCCTGTTTTGGCTATGTTGCAGGCAGTTGCAAAACCCGCCGCACCGCTTCCGACAACTACGGCGTCATAAGAATAAGTTTTCATTATAATCTCCTCAAATGGAATCCGCCGTCAACGTCGAGAGATTGCCCCGTGACGTAGGGCAGACCGCCCGAGCAAAGCGCGTAAACCGCTTCCGCGATATCCTCGGGTTTACCCCAGCGTGCAATCGGAAGCAGACCGCCCTCGATAAGAGTGTCATATTTACCCTTGACCTTTGCGGTCATATCGGTGGCGATTATGCCGGGACGCACCTCATTTACGGGTATTCCGTATTCGGCAAGTCTGTCCGCAAAGAGCTTGGTGATCATCGAAACACCTGCCTTGGAGATACAGTATTCACCTCTGCTTATCGAGCTCGTGTATGCCGAAAGCGACGAAATATTGCAAATATAACCGCGAATGCCGTTTTCTTCTATATTATTTATCATCTTGCGAGCGACTGCTTGGGTAAGAAATAGAGTTCCCTTGGTGTTGATGTTCAGCACTCTGTCATAGCTTTCCTCTGTCATTTCAAGAAGGTCGCGTCGTTCGAGCGGCGCGACGCCCGCAACGTTGACGAGAGCATCTATCTGCCCAAATCTTTCAATCGCAGAGAGAACGAGCCTATTCCTATCGTCGCCCGAAGAAAGATCTCCGCTGACATAGTGGAAATTATCATTTATAATGGATGATTCCGTGCTTCTGCCCATGCCGGTAACTTTCCATCCTGCTGCGAGGAACTTTTGAGCACAAGCCGCTCCGATTCCACGCGAGCACCCGCTGATTATTACGTGCTTCATTTTCTTTCTCCCTTGAATTCACGATAAAGATCTGTATAAAGCGAGTCGCGCACAACGCAACCGGGAGTGCCTCCGGCGCGCATCATTTCGGAGCATTTTGAGCAGCAAATGCAGATCTTTTCTTTCTTCATTCTTCCTGTTTCAAGAATATCCTTTGCGTAATCGGGATAAGCAAGAATTGTCCTGCCGAAACCGCAAAAATCGAATCCACCGTCCTTGATAAATCCAGCACAGACCTCGGGCGCAACAACTCCGAGATACGAGAGGGCAGAGGAGATGATATTGAGCTCGGGCACTTCCTTTTTTAGTGCCGCAATACCGTGGAGCATTCTTGCAACGCCCTCAAGCGGATGCTCCCCCGGATCATAAGCTCCAAGAGCAAAGGGGCGATTGACGTGAGGATTGAAATAGGGATTGCCCATTGTTATGTTGAGAAGCTCAACTCCCATATCGCGAAGCTGACGCAGAAGCCATGCGGGTTCACTCGAGTCAAATTCTATACCGCCCTCTTTCGATACGCCAAAACCGTAAGGATAAGGGAAGCCGTCATAGACGTTAAGGCGCGAGCTGACAATGAAATCATTGCCGGTCACTTGCATAGCTCCGGTAATGGATTCGCGCAAAAGTCTTGTTCTGTTTTCAAGGCTACCGCCGTATTTTCCTTCTCGTTCGTAAGCTGACAGAAGCTCTGAATTGATGTATCTGTGACAGCATTTTATGTCCACTCCGTCAAACCCTGCTTCCTCTGCAAGCTTTGAGGATTCGATAAGAGCTTCGCCGATCCTGTCGAGCTCGGAGTCTGAAAGAATTCGGCTCTTGTCTATGGGCTTGTCACCCTCGAAGATAGGATTATTGTAAGCTATCAAGGGTTCGGGAAAGCCGTGAGGCTTGCTGTATCTTCCCGAGTGAGTCGCCTGCATAATGATAAGCGGCGCATAGCCGTTAGCTTTGACAGCGTCCTCGCGAATATCGTTTACGATTCTTTTGTAGCTGTCAAGATTGTCCTTCTTGATCCAAAGCTGTCGGGGATTCGCGCGCCCGTCCTCACGGCACGCTGTTGCCTCAAACCAGATGATACCAGAGCCACCCTCGGCAAGTCTTTTGTATCTTCTATAAGTAAGCTCTGCGGGAGTGCCGTCAGCATTTCCGTCACAGCCCTCCATAGCCTGACAAGCAAGTCGATTTGGTATGATCTTTGATCCGATCTTCACAGATTCCCGTAAAATCGAGGTATCTTCAGAATAGGGCAATTTTGTATTTAGTGCTATATTTTGTTCGTTGAAATCTTCGGTTGAAGTATATACTTTTTTATTCATTGGCTTATATCCTCCTAATTATAATTAATTATAAAACAATATTACCTCACCGTGTTATGATATTATTGCAAAATGATATGTAAAACTTGCAATTCTATGAAAAATATGCTATAATTATTATGTAAATCACGCAAAGGAGATGTGAGATGAAAATATTGAGCGCAAAATACTCCGAGAATGTCAAAGGCTATCACAGTCACTATCATGACGCACACGAGCTTCTATATATCGTTTCGGGTAGAATAGCAGTCAATATCGGCGGTCAAGAGAGAGAAGCCGGTGCGGGATCATTGCTTGTTTTCAGCCGTTTCGAGGAGCACTCCGTGCGTGTTCTAAGCTCGGAATATCGCAGGTATACATTGCTGATTTCTTCTGAATTTGCCAGAGGAGACGATTATTTGCTTTCATCGGTCCTCGTTAACCGTTCCGGCAGCTTTGATCATATCATTACTTTTGAAGACGAACAAAGTGATATCGAATCGATCATGAAAGATATGTCTGAAGAATATGCCAATCAAGATCCGATGTACGCTAAGGTCCTTGAATCGATGCTCACGCGCCTTCTTGTTTGCCTTTATAGGCTCAGACCCGAGCTCTTTCTCACAGATGAAAACCACAATACCGAGATCGTCAGGGAATTGCAAGAAAGATTTGAAAAGAACTATTCTGAACATTTTTCGCTGGCCGAACTCGCCCTCGGGTATCATATAAGCGAATCTCAGCTTTCGCATATCTTCAAGAGAGTCACGGGATATGCACCGATAGAGTACCTGATGAGCTGCCGCCTTTCTGCAGCTAAGAATCTGCTTTCAACAACAGATAAGAGTATCAAGGAGATAATCGATCTTTGCGGCTTTTCGGATGAAAGCAATTTCAGCAGAACCTTTAAAAAAAAGGTAGGCATGACGCCAACCGAATTTCGAAAAATCACTTGACAAACACGCGGTTTGGTGGTATCATTTTCATATAAAGGAGTTTATGCAATGGAAAAATTGATTCAATATAGGACGGATGCATCTTTGTATGACGGTGCTTTTGACAGCGTAGTCGGCTGGTCTGCAGCAGGAATGGGATATATCCTTGTAACCGAAAACAAAAAGCTCATTGTGATAGACGGCGGCTTTGGCGACGACGCGGAAAATATCATTTCGTTGCTGAAAGAAAATTCAGATGATGAAGTTCCCGAAATTGATCTTTGGATAATAACACACCCGCACGTCGACCATTACGGTGCTATCCGCGAAATCGCCAATAACGAAAGCTATCACTCTCAAATCAAGGTTGATAAGATCGTTTATTGGTTCCCCATGGAATTTTGCGGCAAAGATGGCAAACCGGGTATGCTCGCCAAAGCAAATGAACATATGGAGGGCGTAATATCCGCTTTCGGCTCCGAATATCACCGTCCGGCTCTTGATGAAAAGATCACGGTCGATTCCCTCGAACTTCATTTCGTTTACGTTCCCGATGATTGCACTATCCTCAACACGGGCGGCGGAAATGCCAATATGTGTTCTTTGATCTTTACCGTGAAAGGCAAAAACCAAAAGGTAATGTTTACGGGAGACGCTTACGGAAGAAGTATGCAAGTCACGGCTTGGAGATATAAGAAACAACTCACTTGCGACATTCTTCAAATGCCCCATCACGGACTTTGCGATGCCTACAATGCTGATTTTTACCGCGAGGTCAATGCTAAAACTCTGCTTATACCAATATCCGTGGCGGGAGACAGATCAATGCATTCGGATATGTATGCCGGTAGAGAAGGCAGAGAATGTAATTTGATGACAGAATTAAATGCCGATACAATACACAAGGCGTTTGAGGGCACGATAGAAATAACTTTGTAAGGAGATAAAACAATGGATAATATCAGACTTGGTGTTTTCGGTCTCGGACGCGGAAGATCACTCTTTTCAAGTATGCTTGCGGCGGGTGCCGAAATTGTGGCTGTTTGTGAAAAGGATGAAAGACGAATTGAGGAAGCAAAGAAGATCGCTCCCGATATTGCTGTCTATAATGATTTTGAGGAATTCATCGAGCATCCCATGGATGCTGTTATGCTCTGCAATTATTTCAATGAACATGCGGAATACGCAGTGCGCTGTCTTGAAAAAAATATACATGTACTCAGCGAAACTATGAGCAACACCACAATGTCTGACGGTGTAAAGCTCGTCCGTGCGGCAGAGAAGAGTAAAGCTTTCTATATGCTTGCGGAAAATTACCCCTTTATGGTATTCAATCAAGAAATGCGCCGCATATACAGAGAGGGAACCCTCGGACACGTCCTTTTTGCCGAAGGAGAGTACAATCATCCGATGAACCCTAACAATATGGCTGAAGTGGTCAAGCTTCGCCCCTCACCCGAGCATTGGCGAAATAATCTCCCGAGAAGCTATTATATCACACATTCTCTCGCGCCTCTTATGTATATCACGGGTCAGCGTCCCGTACGAGTCAGCGCAATGCCCGTCTACGGCTATGAAGAGGACGTCACCTGCCCCCTTAACGTGCGTGACCGCGCGGCTATCATAACCACACTCAATGACGATAAATCGGTGTTCCGTGTAACCGGCTGTGCAGGCTTCGGTTGCCATGAGAATTCTTATCGAGTCTGTGGTGAGCTCGGACAGGCAGAAAACGTCCGCGGTAGCGGCGGAAAGGTTATGGTTAACTACAACAAGTGGAACGTTCCCGAGGGAAAAGAGGAGCACAATTTCTATAAGCCCGAATTCCCCGAAGAGGATAAGCCCCTGCTTGAAAAGGCAGGTCACGGCGGAAGCGACTTCTACGTTTTCCGTGAGTTTATTTCTTGCATAAAAGAGAATCGTCGCCCGGAGTTTGACGAGTATTTTGCAACCACAATGGCATCCGTAGCCATCCTTGCGCACAGGAGCATCCTTGACGGCAACCGTGCGTTCGACGTCCCTGATTTCCGCAAGGAAGATGATCGTGCAAAATATGAAAACGATGTTCTGACGCCCTTCTATGGCAAGAACGGCGAAGCTCCGAGCCTTCCCGCATGTTCGGATGTCAATTACGTTCCTTCAAAGACAAAACTCGAGGCATACGAAAATGCTCGTAATGCATAACGATAAAGAGGTATACAAAATGAAAAAACACGCTCTCCCGATTTCCACTACATTCCCTCCCGCAGGAATGTTCACACCGCCCGAAGGGCTCAGATTCCTGCACGATCACGGATTTGATTCAATGGATTTCAACTTCGTCGCAGCTCTTGACAGCTACGGCAGAAATTGGCAGGATATGATCGAAGAGGTCAAAAGAACCGCCGATGAGATCGGTATGCTGATAGTTTCGGGCCATCTTCCGTTCAGAGGAAAAAACGAAGCAGATCTTGATGAAAAAATTAAAGCTTGCATCGAAATGGCAGCCGCCCTCGGCATCGAGCGCGCGGTAATGCATCCCGTCGGAGATGGCAAAATGCTCGCAGGTGAAGAGAATCACAACACCTGGTACGCAAAGAATATTGAATTCTATAATCAATATATTCCTCTTGCCGATAAGGCAGGCTTCAAGCTCGTAACAGAGAATATGCGTGACGCGCATCAAGCTGAAGGCTGTCATCGCTATGGCTCAACTGCCGACGAGCTCATCGAGATCGCAGATATGCTCGGACTCGAGATCTGTTGGGATTTCGGCCACGCAAACGAGGCAAAGCTCGACCACTATACCGAGCTTATCAAGATTGGCAAACGCCTTACTATGACACACATCAACGACAACTGGAAAGGCCCCGATGACGAGCATCTGCCGCCCTTCTACGGCACGGGCGACTGGGATGCCGCTTGCCGTGCTTTGCGTGAGATCGGATATTCGAATCCCCTCAACTTCGAACTGAAATTCAAAAAGCTTCCTATGCGCATTATGCCTCAGGCGGCGGATCTTGTCGTTACTATCGGAGAACTTCTCCTTGACAATATATTTGAAAAATGAGGTGCAGAATATGAAACAACGCAAACTTCCGCTTTCTGCTTCCTTCCCTCCAATGAAAAAAGTGCCGGCATCAGAAGCGCCGCAGTTCCTTCTTGATCACGGCTTTGATGCCATCGATATCTCTATCCCCTCGCTTTTGAAGCAATTCGAATCGGATTGGAAAGAGAAGACTTTAGAATTTAAAAAAGTTCTCGACGCTTCCGATATAATAGTTGAATCTTGTCATCTTCCTTTCCGTGCCGCAACCGCCGAAAAGCTTCATGAGGATTTGCTCGTTGGTATAGAGATGGCAGGAATTCTCGGTGTAAAACGAGGTGTTATCCACCCCAAAGGCAACAATAAAGCAATAAATACGCCCGAAAACTACGAGAAGTGGTTGAAAAACAACACAGAGTACTACAAGCAGTATATTCCGCTGGCAGAAAAAGCCGGCTTTAAGATCGTGACGGAGAATATGCGAAATCCGCTGCACGCTCAGGGTTATCACCGTTTCGGTTCAACAGCGGAGGAGATCATTGCGCTCGCCGATACGCTTGGACTCGAGATCTGCTGGGATTTTGGTCATGCGAATGCCTCGGGGCTCGATCAGTATGCTGAACTCCTTAAGGTCGGAGATCGTCTGACTATGACGCATATCAACGACAACTGGGCCGGCGAGGAAGACGAGCATCTTCCGCCCTTTTACGGAACAACGGATTGGCAAGCGGCTTGCCGCGGTCTGCGCGAGATCGGATACTCGCATCCGATCAATTTTGAGGTGAAATTTAAAATTCTGCCCCCGCAAATCATTCCTAAGGCTGCAGATCTTGTCTGTGCTATCGGCGACCTTTTACTTGATATGATATTTGAATAACCCAACTCAGATATGCCCCACGCAAAATGCGCGGGGCATATCTGATTATTCGTTATTGAAGCTTCCATAATGAATAGCAATATTTGTCTGCAATATGCTCAAACTTGTCTTGACTATTTTTTGAAAAAATGATACTATTATTATATAGTAAAATATATTGGAGGTATAATATGAAATATCAAAGTTCATTTCGCTTGATCTGTCTGATTCTGGCAGCAATTATGCTCCTGCCCGCAGTAATTGCTTGTGCTGAAACCGAGACAAACAACGAAACAACCGCTTCAGCAGAAACAAAATCTCCCGAGGCTGTTGTCACTGAGGCAGAAACCATAAGCCTTTATGATGATGATGGCTATCTGAAAGACGATCTTTCATCAGATTTGAAATTCGGCAACCAAGAAGTTGCAGTACTGCATTGGAACGATGCAGATTATGAAGAGTTTTTTGCCGCATCCGAAAACGGAGAGATCGTAAATGATGCGATCTATCAGCGTAACAGCAAAGTTGAGGCAAGACTTGACATCCAGCTTAAATTTGTTGGCACCGCTGGCGATACAAATAACGAGGCGGCCTTTGCAAGCTTTTTGGGCAACAGCATCAGTGCAGGCGAAAAAGCATATGATGTGGTGGGCGCATACAGCTATACTGCCGGATTGTGCACAGTTCAAAATCTATATTACGATATGACTGATGTAAAGCATCTTGATTTTGAAAAGCCTTGGTGGCCCTCGAATCTTATCGAGCAGTCGACAATTAACGATAAGCTCTACTTTGTATCGGGTGACATTTCCGCAAACGTAATTTACGCTATGTATGTTATCTTCTTCAACAAGGGAATCCAGAGTGAGTTCAAACTTGATGATCCTTACCAACTCGTTCAGGACGGTAAGTGGACCCTTGACAAGATGATAGATTATTCCAAGGGTGTTTACTCCGATACAAACTCTAACGGAACAAAGGATGTAGGTGACCGTGCAGGTGTATACGTTTACACTCTCCACCTTGATCCGTTCCTTTGGGGCAGTGACATTTTCATTATTGACAGCACCGATGGTAAATTTGAACTTTCCGAAGATTACCTTGGTGAAAAGACGTATCTCCTTCAGCAGAAGTTGAAAAACTTCTTCGAGAAGACTGATGATGGTATTCATCACACAATAAAGGAAGATCAACATAAGTATTTTGGCGAGGAACTTGCGCTGTTTATGCCCGAACGTTGCCATCGCGCTATTGCTTTCTCTGAAACAGCGGTGGATTTTGGAGTGCTTCCAGTTCCAAAATATGACGAATCTCAGCAGGATTATATCACCATTATGGGTAACACATTCTCGCTCTACAGTATGCCCGCAGACGTTGTTGATCCCGATCTGTCTGCTGCTGTAATCGAGTGTATTGCGTCCGAATCGCATCGCACGACCATTCCCGCACTCTATGAGCGTTCCTTCCAATACAGATACTCTAAGGAAGAGGTTGCCGCGCAGATGTTTGATATTGCAAAGTCGGGTGTCGTATTTGATATGGCACGAATCTTTTCCAATTCCCTCGGTGCATATAAGGCGTGGCAGGGTGCGATCCGCTATCCCAATGCGTGGACGACCACCGTTGATATGGAGCTCAGAATGTGGAAGAATCAGCTTGCAAAGATTCTTGAATCGTTAGAGTAATCAGAATAATAAATGTCGGCTCCCGTAAATCCATATAAGAAGGATAATGCTATAATGAGAATTCATGCAGATTTTGAATGCGGAAACATCCGCTTTATAAAGCAAGAAGATAATGAGGTGTTTCTTACCAATGAAATGCGCGGCACGAAGCGTGACTCTGCATATTATTGGGCTTTCTGCGTAGAAGGCGCTGCAGGAAAAACTCTGAATTTCCATCTCGACTGCGAATGGGTCGGCCCCTACGGCGCCGCGGTTTCGCGTGACCTTATTGATTGGCATTGGTCGGAAAGCTCTCTCGATGGCGCATCTTTCAGCTATACGTTTGCGCCTGACGAAGATCGAGTATATTTTGCGCACGACCTTCTTTATACCCCATCACGCCTTTTCTCCTTGCTAGAGAAACTTGGCATTACTGCATTTACCGCTTGCGAGACCTTACGCGGACGCAAGGTTCCTGCTTTTAAGATAGGCGAAGGAAAGAATAACGTTATCCTTTCATCGCGTCATCACGCTTGCGAATCCCCCGGAAGCTACGTGCTTGAGGGAATGATTTGCGAGTATCTTGAAAATCCCATACCTGATACAACTCTATTCGTTCTTCCTATGGTTGATTTTGACGGTGTAATTGAGGGTGAGCATGGCAAGGACCGCGATCCTCACGATCATAACCGCGATTATATCGAGGGTAATATCTATCCCGAGGTGGGCGCAATTATTGAGTATGCAAAGGATAAGGAAATAACCTATGCCGTCGATTTTCACGCCCCCTCGCACAGAGTAGGCAGAAGTAATCGCATCTTTATTGTTCGCAAATTCCCTGAACTTGCGGAGCGTTTTGATACCTTCGGCAGACTGCTTGAAAAACGTTGCGGCGGAGAGGCAATGACCTATGATATGAAATATGACGTTCATCCCAACGTTAGCTGGAATAAGGACAGCACTCCGACGTTCAGCACCTATTTCAACAGCCGTCCCGATTGCAAGCTTGCACTCACTCTTGAGGTAACGCATTACGGAACAGATGATAACAAGGTAACTGCCGAGCGACTTATAAACACAGGCAAAGCTTTTTGCAGAGCATTGGATGACTATATAAAATTATAAAAATATCGTGCCTGACCGTTTCGGTCAGGCACGTATCTTTATATATGGGTTTAGCAAATACCCTGCCAGAGCATTGCGTTTGCAACCTTGGTAAAGCCTGCGATGTTAGCGCCGAGAACAAGATCTCCGGGCTTGCCGTACTGTTCAGCAGTCTCGGAAGCAGCCTTGTAGATGTTGACCATAATGCCGTGAAGCTTTTCATCAACCTCGTCAAAGCTCCAGGAGAGACGCAGGGAGTTCTGCGACATCTCAAGTCCGCTGGTAGCAACGCCGCCCGCGTTCGATGCCTTACCGGGAGCGTAGAGAAGTCCCGCTTCCTTGATAGCCTCGATAGCGTCGGGAGTGGTGGGCATGTTAGCGCCCTCAGCGATGAGCATACAACCGTTCTTGATGAGCTCCTTAGCATCCTCAAGATTAAGCTCGTTTTCGGTAGCGCAGGGAAGAGCGATGTCGCACTTGATAGTCCAGATGCCGTGAGGACCTTCTGCATACTTCGCGTCCTTGTGTGCATCAACGTATTCGGAGAGGTTGCCTCTCTTGACAAACTTGATCTCCTTAACAAGGTCAAGGTCGATTCCGTTAGCATCATAAATGAAGCCCTTGCGGTCACACATAGCAACAACCTTTGCGCCGAGAGTGGTAGCCTTTTCTGCAGCGTAAACCGCTACGTTACCCGAACCCGAAACAACAACTGTCTTGCCCTCAAAGGTAGTGCCCTTCGAAGCGAGCATCTCGTTTACAAAGTAGCAAAGACCGTATCCGGTTGCCTGAGTTCTTGCGAGAGAACCGCCCGAGTAGATTGCCTTACCGGTAAGAACGCCGGTCCATTCATTTGTCAGCTTCTTGTACTGACCGAACATATATCCGATCTCACGCGCGCCGGTACCCTTGTCACCTGCGGGAACGTCAGTGTCGGGGCCGATATGGCGGAAGAGCTCGTTCATAAAGGACTGGCAGAAGCGCATAACCTCGCCGTCGGATTTGCCCTTGGGATCGAAGTCGGAGCCACCCTTACCGCCGCCCATAGGAAGAGAGGTAAGCGAGTTCTTAAAGATCTGCTCGAAACCGAGGAACTTGATTACGGATGCGTTAACGCTGGGGTCAAGTCTGATACCGCCCTTGTAGGGACCGATAGCGGAATTGTACTGGCAGCGGAAACCGCGGTTAACATGAACCTTTCCGTTGTCATCAACCCACGGAACGCGGAACATAACCATTCTTTCGGGCTCAACGATGCGGCGCACGATCTCTGCGTCGATATATTCAGGATGAGCGTCAAGTGCGGGTGCGAGGGTGGAAAGAACCTCTTTTACCGCCTGGTGGAACACGGCTTCACCGGGATTTCTCTGCTCAACTTCAGCCATTACACTTGCAAGATATTCATTGGTCTGTGTCATAACTATCTCCTTTTTATGATGGAATTTTGAATTAATATAAAAATTATAGCACGAAGGAGAAAGTTTGTCAACATAAAATTGCAAAAAATATATGCTAAACACCATATTTTTTATTATTGTACTACAATGATGGTGTCATCCCCGTTTTCATTGGCTCTAATGAAAATATTTGAGTCTTTTTTGACCTCACCCGAGAGTATTTTTTCTGATATTGGACGCTCGCAAAGCTTAGCTATACGTCTGCGGATATGCCTTGCCCCGCCGTGAGATTTTTCGTTTTGACAGATGATTTTAACAGCTTCATCAGTATACCCAAAGCGGATTCCTTTGTTGGATAGTCGCTTCCCGAGCGCATCAAGCTGCCGACGGCAAATTAACGAAATGCTTTCTTCGGATAAAGAAGGGAAGAATATGCATTCATCTATTCTGTCGATGAACTCGGGGCGAAAAGCCTCACGCAAGGCACGCATCACCCTCTCGTCACTTGAATTGCTCTCGCTTTTTTCGTTCACGGAAAATCCTAAGGTCGATGAGCGCGTGTATTGCGATCCGAGATTCGAGGTCATTATGATAATTGTATTCTTGAAGTCAATCCGCCTGCCTTGAGAATCGGTCAGCACACCGTCCTCGAGTATCTGCAGAAGAATGTTGAAAATATCAGGGTGTGCTTTTTCGATCTCATCAAACAAGATCAATGAATATGGTCTCCGCCTGACCTGCTCGCTGAGCTGACCGCCTTCGCCGTAACCGACGTAACCGGGAGGGGAGCCGATCAGCCGCGAGACACTGTGCTTTTCCATATATTCCGACATATCAAATCGGATAAGAAACTTTTGCGACCCGAACATTATCCGCGCCAGAGCGCGGCAAAGCTCTGTTTTTCCGACGCCGCTTTGACCAAGAAAGATGAATGACCCGATCGGTCCGCTTTCTCTGTCAAGACCCGTGCGGCCACGGATTATTGCAGAAGCAACTGCCTCGCAAGCCTTTTCCTGGCCTATCACCTGTTCGCAAAGCTTATCATAAAGCCCCGATAGTTTCTCGCTCTCGCTTGCGGTAAGCTCGGATATCGGAATACCCGTCCAGTCTGTCAGCGTGCGTGCAATATCCTCGGCGGCAAGCTCGTTCTTTTCCCTGACTGCAGTTGTTTCTCCAAAAGAGCGCTCAAGTGACGCGCATTTCTCTCGCAAAGCTCGTTCTTCATCGCGAAGGGCCGCGGCACGCTCGAATTGCTGGTTTCCGATAGCCTCCTCCTTGTCGTGAATAACACGATTAAGCTCGGCTTCAAGCTCTCGGATGTCCTCGGGAATCTCATGCGATGAAATACGCTTGCCGCTCGCAGCTTCGTCGATAAGATCTATCGCCTTATCGGGGAGAAAGCGATCGTTGATATATCTTGCAGAAAGTCTGACAGCTGCGTCTATTGCGGCGTCGGTGATTCGTATCCCGTGATGCGCCTCATATTTGTCGCGCAGCCCGCGGAGTATTGAAAAGGAGTCCTCTTCGCTCGGCTCGCCAACGCTTATCGGCTGAAATCTTCGCTCAAGCGCCGCGTCCTTTTCGATGTGCTTTCTGTATTCAGCAAGAGTAGTAGCACCGATCAGCTGTATCTCTCCTCTTGCAAGCGCGGGCTTGAGAATGTTTGCGGCATCGACTGCTCCCTCCGCCGCGCCGGCTCCAACAATAGTGTGTATCTCGTCGATGAAGAGAATGACCTCGGCGCTCTGACGGACTTCTTCCATCACCGCCTTCATTCGCTCCTCAAACTCGCCTCGGTATTTTGCCCCCGCGATCATTGCGGGAATATCAAGCGTGACGATCCTCTTGCCGGAAAGCAGATCGGGAATATTACCGTCCGCGATTCTTTGCGCCAAGCCCTCAACCACGGCGGTCTTACCTACTCCGGGTTCGCCGACAAGGCAGGGATTGTTTTTGGTTCTCCTGCAAAGAATTTGTATGACGCGCTCACTCTCGCTGTTTCTCCCGATAACCGGATCGATCCGACCTTCTTCAGCGGAAGCCGTCAGATCTCTGCCGTATTTTGCGAGCGTCGGCATCTTCCGCAAAACACTGCCAGTGTCATTGTCATCGTTCTTTCTCAATGCGGGCGAGATCTCCGAAAGTCCTTCAAGAAAGGATGATATATCCTGTCTGATATCCGATGTCCTTATGCCGAGCGATTCAAGCATCTTGACCGCCACGCAGTCGCGCTCCTCAAGTATTGCAAGAAGCATGTGCTCGGTGCCGATATAGCTCTGCCCGTATTTCTGCGAAATGAGCGCAGAATTTTCAATGATCTTTTTTGTTTTCGGAGTCATATCTGCGGGCATAAGCGAGGTGGGAACCGATGTTCCCGCAATCCTGCATATCACCTCGCGCAAGCGATCGGCGTCTATTCCACGCTCGAAAAGAAACCTTGAGGCTGAAGAGTCGCCAACCGACAAAAGTCCGAGAAGCAGATGCTCCGAGCCTATATATGTGTGCCCAAGCTCGCGCGCAAATCCGAGCGCGCCCGCAAGGGTGCTTTGTGCCATTTGAGTGAATTTGCTTTTCATATCCTTTTACCGCCGTTCGTTTTTTAATATATTTTAATCCGAGCGGCTCCGATTTATTCGCTATTGATACAGATGCGCCGACTCATAAAGTCGCACAAGCGCATTCCAAGTCAGCTTATCGACTTCGCCTGTCACAGGCAAAAGATACCGCACCTGCACCTCGCTCACGGCATCGCGCGTTGCATCATCATAAATGCCGGTCACCTCAATGGGTGTGATCGGGAAGAACACCGATATTTCTTCAAGCATATGTTGAACAGCCGATACAGGAAATCCCTCGTCACCGATCTTCAATGCGTAATCCTTCGGTTCTGAAGGAAAAGGCGAAAATCCGGCGGGCGGCGCTTCCTCTTCAAGCGAAATGAGATAATCCTCGTAAAGAGCCTCCCATGTCTCTTGATCAGCCACTCCTGTAACCGGCAAACCTCGCCGAGCTTGATAAGCACGAAGCGCATCCGTTGTTCTGCTTCCTTCGTTTCCGTCAATCGGAACAAAGGGAATATTTGAATCAAAATAAGCAAGCTGCCGCAGATATTTTTGCAGGTTTCTGCGAGCATCTGCTTCGGTTCTGTTGTTCGTTGCCATCTTTCACCTCATTCTATCGGGAAGCCGGGATATTGACCTTCGCGCACGCTGTCAGCACCGGTAACATCGTCAAAAATATCAACTATCTCATCCCAAGTAACCGCATCAACGACACCGCTCTGAGCGCTTGTGCCGAAATATTGCTGAAAAGCAATCACCGCCGCCTCTGTCTGATTCCCGAAATAACCCGTAACACTCACAGAAGGAATCTCTGGATAATCTTCGGCAATTCTGTTAAGGTATCTCTGTAATAGCATCACATCCTCACCCTCGCTGCCGATACGAAGCGAATTGCCGGGGAAGGGCACACCCGAAGCCTCGGTATATTCAAGCGGAATGGCTGAAACAATTCCAAGATAAGCATTATAAAGCGCATTCCATGTCAGCTCTCCCACAATTCCGTCGGGCGAAAGTCCAAAGACATACTGAATTTGCCTCACGGCGTTTTCTGTTTCGGCACCGTATATTCCGTCGCGCTCAACAGATGGTATCGCGGGATAAAAGTCCGAAACGTAATTAATGTAGTATTGCAGATTTTCAACCGCATTTCCGCTCGATCCGGGAGCAAGCACACCCGGATATTGCTGCGTGACCTCCTGCAAAGCGATCCCTTCCGAATCAAGCTCATTCAACCGCTTGACTGCGTTATAAAAAAAGAGAATAGCGTACCAAGTTGCCTTGCCGACAACACCGTCTGCTTGCAGCCCGAC
>JAZORB010000127.1:0-2754 GCA_045656385.1 Eubacteriales bacterium
TACCGAAAACTTTTTCAATAAAATATTCCAATCTGATATGCAAAATTATATTGCTAAATTATCTTCGTTGAATAGTTAGTGATTAGCGCTAAGCCCCCAGCGTTCCCCAGCGGGGAAAGGGGACCGCGTGGAGCGGTGAATGAGGAGAACACCGTCTGTATTGCATAAATGACAAACGTACAATTTTTATTATTTTTTCAAGAAGATTTTGTTTCTTCGCTATTTTTCTGAATTTAATTGGGCAAAGGGTGACAGAGTCGCAGCTTGCCGCAGTCAAGCATAACTTTCTGAAAAAGTTCGATCAAAACTTTCCCGCTTCTTTTGTCTTTAGTTTTGATTATAAATGAAAATTTCCGCCCAAAAGGGCGGAAATTTATCTTCAACTCGAAACTTTATTAATAATTCTGCGCAAGCTCTCTGAAATAAGCCTGGGGATGATCGCAAACGGGGCACTTTACGGGCGCCTTCTTGCCGATCACGATGTGGCCGCAGTTGAAGCATTGCCATACAGCGTCGCCGTCGCGGGAGAATACGAGATCGCCCTCAACGTTCGCAAGAAGCTTGCGGTATCTCTCCTCGTGGTGCTTCTCGATCTCGCCGACCTTCTCAAAGAGGAATGCGATGCGGGTGAAGCCCTCTTCCTTTGCTACGCGCGCGAACTCGGCGTACATATCGGTCCACTCGTAGTTCTCGCCCTCTGCAGCGTCGAGAAGGTTTACCGATGTGGTGGGAACTTCGCCGTCATGGAGGAGCTTGAACCAGATCTTTGCATGCTCCTTTTCGTTGTTAGCGGTCTCCTCAAAGAGGTCTGCGATCTGATTGTAGCCCTCTTTTCTTGCCTTGGATGCGTAGTAAGTATATTTGTTTCTTGCCTGGGACTCGCCTGCGAAAGCGGTCTGAAGATTCTGTTCTGTTCTTGAACCCTTAAGTTCCATTTTGTTGTCCTCCAAAAATATCTTAATTTTTTAATTTATTGATTTAATTCTGCCTCGCGGCATTTTTTACAGGTACAGTGCGCTGTCAGAAGGTAGGATGTGATCTGCTCGCCCGAGTCGCGCTCGATTCTGTCGAGTATGTCGCGGTCGACGGGAATATCCTTGACCTGTCCGCACTTGTCGCAGATGACGTGCCAATGCGCGTCGTCGGGAAGGTCGAAGCGGTCGGGCTGACCCGTGACCGAAAGGCGGACTATCGTCCCCTCGTCAACAAGGACGCCGAGATTGCGATAGACGGTGCCGAGCGCGATGTTCGGCATTTTCTTTCGCGCCTCCTCGAAGATCTGCGAAGCGGTAGGATGCGCATACGACGCGGCAAGTATTTCGGTTATCAGTTTTTTCTGCTTTGACATATACGCATCCTCCCATGAAAAAGATTCTCCATCAAAAGTAGGAATTATTCCTACTGACATTATTATACCAGATAGGAATCATTCCTACATCAATAAACTATTAACTTTTTGTAAACGTGGTGTAAATGTGAGAGGATTTTGTGATGTAATAAAATTAATTATTTCATTACGAGTGACAAAATTCAAAATAAATATCAAATAAAATTACGTTGTCATCCTGAGCGAAGCGCAGCGGAGTCGAAGGATCTCACGAAGTGGGTCAATTAGGAAGTTTACTGTAAATAATATCAATATGTTTTCACATTGACAAAATGAAAAACAGACTTTTTAGTAAGCCCGGCTGCGCCGAGATCCTTCGACTACGCTCAGGATGACAGCGTAATACTATTTTTATGGTAGTTAAATATTAATCACTCGTAATGAAACATAAAACAACTATCTACTATATTATATACACTACTGCATCGCGGTCTTTGAGGTATTCGGCGATGGTTTTTTCGGCGTTTTCGTCGAAGACAACGTTATGGGGCTCGTTTTCGCGGTTGCTACCGTATTGACCGAGGGGGGCGGCGAGGGTTTGGATATAGGTATTTTCATACATTTCGGGGCAGGAGGACTCCTCGAGCGCGACGGTGTGGATCATGCGGTAAGCGGCGCGGTCGAATATATTATTATGGATGGAAAACTCTCGCGCGGTGTTGGTGTAGCTCCAGCCCTTGATGTGCGCGGGGGTGTAGGTATTATGCCTCTGCTGACCCCAGCCGAAGCCGGAAAAACGAAGAATATTCTCCGCCATTTCACAATTTTCGACGATACTTCCGTCAACGCCCATGTTTTCGTCAAGAAAATACTCGATCGAGTAGACACAATTTTCAACGAGATTTCCTATATATTTAATATTTTTCAGCTCAAATTTCTTGCCGTTCGTGGTGATCTGGTGGGTGATGCCCGCATCATAGACTTGATAAATATAGCAATTTTTGACTATATAATCATCGCATCCGCCGTAGATCTCAACGCCGTTGCCGTAGCGAGTGACGCTTCCTCGGCGTCCTTCGGGATAGTTTGGATCGGTGCCGAAATAGTGCTGAATGGCTCCGCCGACCCATCCGATCTCGCAGCCCGTGACGTGAAGCGAGCGTGTGTTTGAAGCCGAGATCGCATGCGTACCTATATATTTGAGGCAGAGATTTTCGATACTCACTCGTTCATTTTTACCCACGAAGAACATATGTCTGCGGGGAAGAGCCTCGATAGAAGAAAAAACTTCGCCGGGATTTCCCGCGTCACAGCGCAGATAAAGCTCTCCGTAAGCTTCCCAACCGAGGTCGGGGATGGGAAAACCCTCGCCTTTTGAGGGTTTTTCGGTGGTTTTCGCATCATATTTGCAGAAAATATCGAGATCC
>JAZORB010000128.1:0-3907 GCA_045656385.1 Eubacteriales bacterium
CACGAGCGCGCGTGGCTTGATGATGACTCTGCCCGTCGTATTGAGCGATTCAACGGTTGCGGCGATCGATTCGATCTCGATGCCCGAATCGCGCAGGGTGTCGAAAACGATGTTGTCCATAATGTGGTCGGTGTCGGCAAGTGTGCCGTCAATATCGAAGATGAGTAGTTTTTTTGACATTTTGTTTCCTTATATATTAACCGAATGCAAATATTGCCATAAACAACAGCAATGTGATAAGCGCGGCAGCTCCCGATAATATCATTTCAATAACCGAGAAAACGCGCAGAAATTTTGGCAGTCTTATTGATTCGCCCGTTTCGCTTAATTCCGCAATCGCCTCAAGGGCTTTTTCGTGCGCAAAGTAGGCAAACATATAGACAATCATCGAGGTGAGTATCAGGTCGACAACTGCGACGATAAAAAGGGCGATCATTCCCGCTAAAGCCGCTATCAGGCCGCCGAACGCCGCACCGGGGTCGTCGTTATCGGGCGAAACCGTATAGTTATCGTATATTGATTCCCCGGCAATACAAAATACGATTATTCCGACGGCAACTGCGACGATTGCGAGGATCGAGAAAATCAGGGATCGTTTTGTATATTTGTTCATTTTATATCCCAAGGAAAAATGAGAGCATAAGGTACGTGGGGAGTGTGAGCAGAAGTGCGAGAATTGACAGAATGAGAAGAATGCTCAAAAATATGCAGAGGGCGCGGGGAGCATCGGCGGTTTTCGATAAAAAGGAGATAGAGAAAGAGGTAAAAAATATCGAAATAATGTTGCCGATGCCCGCCGCTAAAGTGCAGGAAAGAAAAGCGGTGAACTGCATGCCGAGAATTGCAAGCGCTGAAAGCCCACTCATGATCATTTCGGCATCGTAGTTTACAGTCGATTTGGCGGAAATATAGAAAATAACAGCCAAAACATTGCCAAGAATAAAAGAGGTGCATGCGAGTGCGAGAAAGATTCTGATCCAAAGAGCAAGTTTGCGTTCTTTTCGGTGCATCGTATTCTCCAATTTATCCGAGCAGAGCCTCCGAAAGCTCATCAAGAAAGTCGCGTATTTTCTTCTTATTGGGGATATAATAAATTCGGTTCGATTCGCGCTTGATGTCGACAAAGCCGGCTTCGATGAGCATCGACATGTGATGCGATACGGTTGCAGTCGAAATGTCGATAAGAGAAGCGATCTGCTGTCCGTAACGAGGCGATTCTGCAAGAAGCTTGAGAATTTCATACTTACGGTTGTCACCAATCGTACGCAGAGTGCGGCAGATCTTGTCATCAACCGTCGAAACGTCTGTTATCTCGCGCAAGGGCTCAAAGAGAACTCCGACGTAAAGAAAATCGGTGATCCTCTCGGAGGTATAGCTCATAAGATAGCGCGTGGTGTTACACATAGCGATGGAAGGCTGCAGGAAGATCGCGTCGGCAGAATCAGACAGCTCCGCGCCGTAGTTCTGCTCGATAAAACGCGCACCGCCGTTTGCCAGAGGTTCGGCAGCAGCCGCCAAAAACCACCCGATATAGTGCTTTATCGTGTCATATTTCCTCATATAGAGTTCTCCCGCAAGTGCAAGAATGTCGGCAAGCTTCTCACGGTAGTCCTCATAATTGTTATAAAGCTTCATAAGAGCCCATTTTTCGTCGTCGGGCACCGGCATCTGCTCAATAAAGGCAAAAAGCTCAGAAAAGTTCGTAACAACTCCACCGAAGTCGGACGATGCAAATTCCGCCAGAAGCAGGGATGAGAAGTTAACAAAGAAGATTGCGGGCGATTGACGGCGAAGGTCAGCGAGATCTGTTTTGAAATCGGGCTTCGTGCGTCTGCAGAGGTCATGGATCATGTAGAAGGCAAAGGGACTCCTCATGGAAGAATGTCTTCCGAAAAGGAAATTGAGCAGCTCCTCGTCGGTCTGTGCCTCTACACCGTCACACACGTATTCGCTTGCCTCGATGATGGCGTCGAAGCAGGAGTTAAGCACGTTTTCGTCTATGGCGAATTTTTTGTGTATCGCGTTTTTCAGCTCTCGGCATGATTGGTTGCTTCTGCTGCTGTATAGCAGAGTCGCTGTTTCGAATATCAGATTGGGTTCGCGAAGCAAAATGGCTTCCATAATTCAAGCTCCTTTTAGCTCTCTTGATTATATATTTTATATAGGTCACACTATTTCATTTAGAACTATATCATATAAATCTAATTTTGTCAAGTGTTTTTTGAAAAATATTATCTAACATTCGATATACTAATATGTTATAAATTAGACAAATGTCAAAATACAATTTATTTCGACAAAAATAGATAGATAAATATCGAACAAAAACGACACGAGATTAGAATATATTCTTGAAATATTGTAAGAAATTCATCGAACGAAATCGTTAATTGTATATCTAATTGTGTTTTTAGGTGAAAATCGTATCTTTGCCGAAATTGGACGTATTTTGCGTCAGATTCAGGTCGATAGAGAGGCGATACGTAAGGCTTACAATCGTCGTATCGGGGCGATTATTGTCCCGAGGAATCCGAATTATGCAGTATGCACAAAACAAAGTGTGAATTTTTTGTAATATTGACTAAATGACTCTTTTATTGAAGCTGATTTTGTGTTATAATATAATGTAATTTTTGCACGAAAAACATATAAAAATTTGATTTGACGAGAAAGAGACGGGAAGATTTTATGGAAATCAAAAGAAGCGATCTTCGAAACATAGCAATCATTGCTCACGTTGACCACGGCAAGACCACTCTGGTTGATGAAATGCTCAAGCAGGGCGGTATTTACAGACAGAATCAGGAAACCGTTACCTGCGTTATGGACTCGGGCGACATCGAGCGAGAGAGAGGTATCACCATCCTTGCAAAGAACACCGCGGTTCACTATGAGGACGTAAAGATCAATATCGTTGACACCCCCGGCCACGCCGATTTCGGAGGCGAGGTTGAGCGCGTGCTCAAAATGGTAAACGGAGTTATTCTGCTTGTTGACTCTGCGGAAGGTCCCATGCCCCAGACGAGATTCGTTCTTCAGCGCGCACTGTCGCTGAACCATCCGGTTATCGTAGTTATTAATAAGATCGACAAGCCTGACGCGCGTATTGCTGAGGTTGAGGACGAGGTGCTTGAGCTTCTCATCGACCTTGATGCGACCGACGAGCAGCTTGACAGCCCCGTGCTTTATTGCTCGGGCAGAGCGGGAACTGCCTCGAGAAACCCCAACGAGCAGGGAACCGACCTCAAGCCTCTCTTTGAGACCATTCTTGAGTACATCCCCGCACCCGAGGGCGACCCCGACGATGACCTTCAGCTTCTCGTTTCTTCCATTGACTATAATGACTATGTCGGACGAATCGGTATCGGCCGAATCGAGCGCGGCACACTCAAGCTCAATCAGGACGTTGCAATCTGCAACTACCATTCCGAGGAAAAGCCGAAGAGAGTTCGTATCGCATCGCTCTTCCAGATAGACGGTCTCCGCCGCGTTCCCGTTGAGGAGGCAAAGATGGGCGACATCGTTTGCTTCTCGGGCGCAGGCGACATCAATATCGGTGACACCGTTGCATCGCTCACCAACCCCGAGCCCCTTGAGTTTGTTAAGGTAAGTGAGCCCACCATCGAAATGACCTTCTCGGTCAATGACGGCCCCTTTGCAGGCCGCGAGGGCAAGTTCGTAACTTCCCGTCAGCTGCGTGATCGTCTGTTCCGCGAGACTCTGAAGGATGTCTCTCTGCGCGTCAACGAACTGGAAGATGCAACCGACAGCTTCAATGTTGCAGGCCGCGGTGAAATGCACCTGTCCATCCTGATCGAAACCATGCGTCGTGAAGGTTACGAATTCCAGGTTTCCACACCCCGTGTCCTGACCCAGGAAATTGACGGCGTGCTGTGCGAGCCCGTTG
>JAZORB010000129.1:0-10980 GCA_045656385.1 Eubacteriales bacterium
CCGATCTTTCTGCCTTTTGCCGCAAAAAGGTAGACGATGAGTGTGACTATTGCAAGGAAGCTGGCGTCGGTGAGAAGTCCGCTTTCGACGCGTAGGGGGGCGATAACTCCGGTTATTCCAAGTATAAAGAGAATGTTGAAAAGGCAAGAGCCGACGGCGTTGCCGACCGCGATCCCCGCCTCGCCCTTTTTCGCCGCGACGAGCGAGGTGACAAGCTCGGGCAGGGAAGTGCCGAGGGCAACGACGGTTAGTCCGATCAGCGTTTCGCTCATGCCGAGGCTTGCGGCAATCACCTTTGCGTTATCGACAACGACATCTCCGCCAACCACTACGGCAAAAAGCCCGCCGATTGCGTAAACCAAACTCAAAAGCCACGAAAGCCGCTCTCCGTCATCCGTATCGATCGGGTTTCGGAGCGCTTTTTTAATGACGAAAAACAAATAAATGCCGAGCGCGGCAAGAAAAAGTGCCGCTTCATAGCGTTTGATGACGCCGTCGATGACGGCAATGGCAAGCGCGCCCGTCGCGAAAATATTCACGGGCATGTCGCGCTTTATCACGTCTGCCTCCGCCGACAGCGGGATGGCAAGCGACGTGATACCGATGACCATCAAGAGGTTGAAAAGATTCGAGCCGATAACGTTGCCGAGCGAGATGGCGTTGCTTCCGCCGATGCTTGCGGAAATGCTGATCGCCGCCTCGGGCGCGCTGGTGCCGAATGAAACGACCGTAAGCCCAATGATGAGCGAGGGCACGCGGAATTTCGCCGCAATCGAGGAAGCCCCGTCAACAAAAAAGTCCGCGCCTTTTATAAGCAGAAAAAGACCTGCCGCAAGCAAAATGTATTCCATATTACACCTCCGCAATTATTATCGACCGAATTTGATGCTTTAATGCCCTTAAGTGCGAATATTTGCCGCTTAAGACGGACACTCTACTGCCGGTAGAGCCCACTCTACTCAAAATTTACATCTTTTTTAAACAGTATCTTGACTATTTTGAGATTTAATTGTATAATATTGGGGTAAGCAAAAGAAAGATTCCATGGAGGAAAGATAAATGAACAGAAAAAAAGCGTATCCGCTTTATGAAACAACAGTATTCCGCGATTTTCGCGTAATGGTCGAGCAGTCGGCTGAAAACTTCCCCGACAGACCCGCCATTTCCTACAAGCTCAATCCCCGCGACAAGGAAACCCAGAGCGTTACCTATCTTCAGGCAAAGAACGACATCCGCGACCTCGGCACAGAGGAGATCGCGCTCGGTCTGCGCGACAAGAAGGTTGCTATCGTCGGCGGCGCTTCCTGCGGATGGGTCTATACCTATTTCTCGCTGATGGCTATCGGTGCCGTCACCGTTCCACTTGACAAGGAAATGCCCGCGCCCGACCTCGCGGCAACCATCGAGCGTGCGTCCTGCTACGCCATCTTCTACGGCGCAGAGATCGCAGGCAAGCTCGATTATCTCAAGCAGAACACCAAGGCAGAGCTTTACGTCTGTATGAACGGTGATCCTCTTGCAGAGGGTGACCTCGCACTTGCTTCTCTCATCGAGGCGGGCGGAAAGAAGTTTGCCGATGGCGACAATTCCTACTACGATTACGAGATCGACCCCGACCGCCTTGCAACCATCGTTTTCACTTCGGGAACCACCGGCAAGGGCAAGGGCGTTATGCTCTCGCAGACCAATATCGTAACCGATATGACCCAGGGTATGTACCTCTTTGACATCACCCCCAAGACTCTCAACGTTCTCCCGCCCCACCACACCTTCGGCTCGACCGTCAACTACGTCGGCCACTACGCGCAGGGTAGCGAGATCTATATCACCTCGGGTATCAAGTATCTTCTCAACGAGCTCAAGGAGCAGCAGCCCACACACCTCGTTCTTGTTCCCCTCTTTGTCGAAACTCTCTACCGCCGCATTTGGGCAACGGCAGAGAAGAATGGCATCGACAAGAAGCTCAAGACCGGCATGAAGCTTTCCGCTGCTCTCCGCAAGATCGGCATCGACAAGCGTCGCTCGATCTTCGCGCAGGTTCACGAAACGTTCGGCGGCAAGCTCCAGATGATCATCTGCGGCGGCGCGGCACTCAATCAGGATATCATCGATTTCTTTGATGCCATCGGCATCACCGTTCTCAACGGCTACGGCATCACCGAGTGCGCTCCTCTTGTTTCCTGCAACAGAAACGAGTGGCAGAAGAACGGAAGCGTCGGTCTTCCCATCATCGGCGAGGAAGTCAGAATCTTCGAGCCCGATGCAAACGGCGAGGGCGAGATCTGCGTCAAGGGTCCCAACGTAATGATGGGATACTACGAGGAGCCCGAGGCAACCGCGGCAGTCATTGACGAAGACGGCTTCTTCCACACCGGCGACTACGGTAAGCTCGACGAGGACGGCTGGCTCTTTATCACGGGACGTAAGAAGAACCTCATCATCTTCTCGAACGGCAAGAACGTATATCCCGAGGAGATCGAAACCGAGATCTCGCGCATCCGCGGCGTTCTCGAAGTTGTTGTCTACGCGGGCGAGAGCAAGTCGAACCCCGAGCGCGAGGTTATCGTTGCCGAGATATTCCCCGACTACGAGCAGCTCAAGAACGACGGCGTCACCGACGTCAAGGAATATTTTGACGAGCACGTCAAGATCGCCAACACCCACATGGCACCCTACAAGAAGGTAGGCCTTGTCAAGATCCGTAAGGAAGAGTTCATCAAGAACACCTCCAGAAAGATCACAAGATTCAATATCGATAAGTCGATCGACTGATAAAATAAGTAAGCGGCTTCCCGAATTTCGGGAATCCGCTTTTTGCTTTATTTAGAGCTGTTATCTTTTCTTGAAAACGATCGCAGTGCCGAGGAGGGCAACGATTGCAATAGTTCCGAAAGCTACGGAAGCTCCGCATCCGCTCTTTTCGGGAGCTGCGGTGGTGGTGGTGGTGGGAGCCTCGGTTACCTCGGGGGCAACTGTGGTCTCGGGAGCTGCGGTGGTCTCGGGTGCTGCTGTGGTTTCGGGAGCCGGCGCAGTTGTTTCGGGAGCCGCGGTAGTCTCGGGAATTGTGGTTTCGGGAACAACACCCTTCAGCATTTCCGCGAAGGATCCGGTGAACCAGGTGTCGATCAGTCCCTTGACGGAATCGCCTACGGTGATAGTCTGCTCAACGAAATCATATACCTTTGCGATCTTTGCAAGACCTATGAGCTGGCTTTCTGTCTGGATATCAAAGGACGAGGAGGTCGGGTTGAACCAGGACATGTCTGCCTTTGCGTACTTGGTGTCTGCAACCTTCTCAGCAATAGCAAGAGTGGGGTACATACCGTCGCGGGTGGCCCAACCGAGTGCGGAAAAGTCAAATCCGGACATTTTTATAGTAGCCATAACGCCGCTAATTTCCTCAAAGCTGACAACGGTGGGACGGAGAGACGCGAGCATATCGAATGCGTCAGCCTGCTTTTCGACAGACTCGTTGCCGGCACTTACCTTGTAGAGAGTGTTGACCTTGTCGGCACTGAAGTCAAGTCTTGCCATAAGCGAGGTATCGGAAAGGGAATAGCAGTTGATGAATGTCGCCTCAAGCGTGTTGTGGGGTTCTGCAGATGCATAGCCCGCACCGAGACCTATCCAGGAGATAGCCGCAGAGGAGGGGGAATAGGATGACTTGGAAATACCGCTGTTGAAGCAGTTGGTGAAATTCAGCACGGTGGGAGCGGTGTCGCCGGAGTTGGCTCTGCCGATAAATGCACCTGCCTGTGTTGCGGTAGCAGAAACAGTACCGTCAAACTGGCAGTTGGTGAGGTTGATGGTGGTCTTTGCGGTTACGGTACCGATGATACCGCCAACCTGCTTGCAGTCTGCGATGATATCGCCGCCTACATAGCAGTTTTCAATGTTTGTGCTGGTATTTGTGTTGCCGATAAGTCCGCCAACCATTGTAAGGCTGGAGTTCTGGGTGGTGATGTTACCGGTATAAACGCAGTTCTTGAAAAGGTTGCCTGCGATGTTCGAATATGCAACGATACCGCCGCACCACTTTCCACCTGAGGTGATGATGGTAGCATCCGAGCGAAGGTTGGAGTATTCGCAGGGAGCGCCGGCCTTCTGGGGTCTGGAATAACCAACAAACGAACCTGCGGTGTCGGCTGCAGTGTTAATGTATGCACCGGTGAGGTAGATGTTTTTGATACCTCCGGCACCCTGAGAGCCTACAAGACCGACGTTTTTAGTAGTATGAGGAGCCTCTTCGGTACCGATCTTCATGCCCGCGATGGTAACAGCCTCGCCTTCAACGCCCCCGAGCTTGCCTTCAAGCAGACCCGCGAATGCATAGTTGTTGCTGATTCCGATGGGGGTCCACTGATGTCCGCCAAGGTCGATGTTTTTGGTGATAACGAAGGTCTTGCCAAAGAATGCACCGGGATCCTTGTGGTCGTCGCCCTGGTATTCGTTTACAAGATATGCAAGGCCCGCAAGCTTTGCCGCGGTGTCGAGCTCAAAATAATCCTTGTCTGCGGAGAACCAAGCGGTATCGGTGGTTGTACCGTCCCACTTGTCAAAATCTTCTGCCGCCGATGTGCCGATCATCATCGTGCACATCAGGGAAAGGATCATACAAGCCGCGAGTAAATACGAGAAAAATTTTTTCATGGTAAAAGTTCCTTTCTTGATTATTATTTAGGCATTGCTGCCGTATAGTTTTCGCTTACGTATTTTGAAAGCTTCCAGACGTTCTGGCTCCAGATCATAAGCTTGCCTTGGGAGGTCAGCTTTTTCCACCAATCCTCGGTTTCGCTGAATTTGCCGCTGTCGTATTTGTTGACCTCATTAGTCCAGTAAGGCTTGCGGAGCGAATGTCCGCTGACCGCAAGATAACTGCGGCAAAGCTTTACGTAATCGGCAAGCTCTTTGTTTTCGGGGTCGAGGGTAAGCCATTTGTCAAGAAGAGATACGCCGTAGAAATAGAAGAAGCACTTCTCGGATCCCGTTTCGCGGGCGAGGTTATACATTTCCATTGATTCGATCTGAAGCTTTCCGCTCTTGTCGTCTACCTGAACGAAAACGCGGCCAGCGCAGATCTTCAAGGCTTCATAAAGCGTGGCAACCTTGTATTCGGTAAGATTACCCTTATCATCCTTCATTTTCAGCACCCGAAGCTGGTCAAACGTCCAATCGGTGACCGATAGCGATTGCGGATAGCCGGTCTTTCCGACGTAGGACGCGGCGTCGGTCGCTTTTGCCAGAGAAACGTCGTGCAGCAGAACGGCAATACCGTCGAGGGTCAGCTGAGTGTCGAATTCAACGCAGTCAGCACCGGCAAGAATTGCACTTGCAATACCCTCAAGAGAATTGTCGGGATAGTTGTCACTGTCTCCGCGGTGAGCCTTGATGGTTATTCTGCCGTCGGGGCAGGTGACCGCATAGGTCTTTTCGTCAAAGTCGAGCATCCACGCGGGCGTAGTGTAATTCTTTGCCCAGAACGGAGAGAAGAGAGAAATGTTGCTTGCGATCGGATTCATATCCGCTTCCGCAAGAATGGAATAGTTGTAATTCGCATCCGTGTCAAGCTTCAATTCCTCAGAGAAAGCAATTTCAATCAGCTTTTTACCCGCCGCCTGAAGTGCCGCACCGCTTCCGCCTACAACGTAAATTTTTGTGCCGGAAACGTTGATCGAATATTCAAAATATCCGCATTTGATCTGCGCGGGTGTGCGGGAGGTAAAGCCGATCAGGATCTCCTTGTCCTTGACTGCGCTGTTGTCACTGCGCCTTTTGGGAGCTATGTCGGTTTTTGCAAGAAGCTTGCCCGCAATCTCTTCTGCGATTGCTTTTTCTCCCGAGTTTGAGATAACGGGGAAGATAATTTCGTATTCCGAGGCAAGCCTTGCGGGCACGCTGTCAGAGGATACTGCCTCGTCAACGTAATTTTTTGAGAAAACGTAATCTTTTTCGATCGAGGCACTGCCTTCGGCTGTGATAAGTCCGAGGAAGTGCTCGAGTCCGCGAAGCAGGGCTTCCTCGCTGCCGCCGTAAATGACGATCTTTGAACCCGTTTGAGTTACCGAGTAGCTAAAGCTGCCTTCCGTGCTTTTTTGAGCCTCAACGCTTTCGGCACGGTTTGTTGCACCGAGAAGGATCTCCTTGTCGTCATTCTGCACCGGTTGATCGGGTGCGATCGCCATCCAGTCATTGGTGTGAGTGAGTCTCAAGCCAAAGGATGCGTTGATCGTGTCGGCGGCGGCTTTTACCGCGGAAATCACCTCGCGCGAGGTGGTTGCGGGGTAAACAAAGGTATAGCCCTCAAGACTTATCAGCTCGCGCGCCTCGGTGGTTTCTGCGGTTTCTCCCGTTTCCGATGTGTTATCATCGCAGGAAACGGAAGAAAGAGCGAGCAAAACAGCAAGAAAAATTGAAAATAAAATCTTATTGATCTTCATAACAGAGCGAATTACTCGTACTGTGCCATCATTGCATCAAGCTGCTTCTGGAAAAGCGAGCCTTTACTTGCCCAGTAGGAGGACCAGTTTGCGGAAGAAGAGCTTGCAAGCAGAGTTCTGAACGCTTGTGCGGGATTTCCGAGAGCTGCGGAATATGTAAATCCGAATTCGTAGCAAAGACCGTCGTGAATGATGTCAAGCATCTGCATTGCGTTGACGTCGTTTGCAACTCTCGATTTCAGCAGTACCTCGAAGTATGCAACCGTGGTGGTCTCGTAAGATTTTGATGCAATGAGTTCAAGAACTGCACCGACCTTGTCGAGATTCGTTGCATTGCCGGGAACGAGGAACATTGTGTAAACGTCGGAGAGAGCGGAGTAGTACTTGCCCTGATCCTTGTCAAGCATGGGGTAGGGAATAATACCGAAGCCGCCGTTGATCGAGCTCGCGTTGAAGTCAACGCCCCATTCCATACCGCCGTGGGTAAAGAGAGTGTGACCCTCGATGAAGAATTTCTCGGATTTGCCCTTGCTGGAGGTGATATAGGTAGCGTTGTCGCTGTAAAGAAGCTTGTTGAGCTTTTCAACGATAGTTATCATTCTGTCGTTGTTCATGGCGATCTTGTATTCGCCGTCTTCACACGATACGATAGGCTGGTTGAATGCCGCAAAATATCCGTCAACGATCGTCTTCAGGTAAATGTTGCAGCCGTAAACATCGTTTTCATCCCAGTCCTGGTTTCCGTCATCATAAGAATACTCTTTGCTTATTTCGTACAGACGGTCAATTGTCCAATTAAGGTTGTTGACCTCATCGTAAAGCATTTGGGGAGTTCTGTTGCTCTGCGTTCTGAGAAGCTCTTCGTTGAAATACATACAAAGTCCCTTGCCCAGAGTGAGCTGGGATGCGTCGCCCGATGCCATGTAAAGCTGGTCGCCGATCGAGAGGTTTTTCGCCATTTCGGAACGCGAACCCCACCAGACCTTGTCGAAGTTCAGATGAGGAATTTCGAGCAGATTGGCAACCAAGCCCTCAGCTGCAAGAGTCGGAGCCTGGAATGCAGCGGCGCAGATAACGTCAACAACGTATCCGGATGCGATGTTGTTGCGTACTCTTGCGATAAGCTCGCCTTCGTTGACGGTCTCATAGGAAATAGTAACTCCGAGCTGACCTTCAACAAAATACTGTCTTGCGCTGATCGCGGTTTTTACGGTATCCGCCGGATCGCCATCCGAAACAAGAAATTCATCAACCGCACCCGCACGGTCTGCACGGAGCAGCATTGTGAAGGTTTCATTGTTGAAATTCAGATTGGGATCAAGCTCGAGGTCATCGTCTCCGGGAGCCTCGGTCGTCTCGGGTATGGCCGCGGTGCTGGCCACAGCACCTGCAGTGGTTTCGGGGGTCTCTTCACCGGTATCCGCACATCCCGCTGCCATCAGGGCAGACATAAGCATGGATAACATCAGTAAACAGGCTAAAAGTCTTTTCATGGTAATCTCCATTCTGCCGCCGAATCGTCTGCGCAAAGCGCGTCTTGGCAGCGTTTTTATGTTTTTTGCAGGGAGGTTCTCTGTTAATTTCTCCCATACTTTAAAATAATTATATCATAAAATATTATAGTTGTCAACTTATTTAATTGTAGAACAACATAATTAAGTTTTGCGTTTCCCCTTGACTTTTTTCGCCATTTGTGCTATTATTATAATGTATGTAAAATTCCAAACCACGAAAGGGTTAAGAAATGAAAAGAACATTTATTGCCGACGTTAAGCCGGGCGAGCAGGTTAAGATCGCCGGTTTCGTTGAAAATTGCCGTAACAAGAAGGCACGCGCATTCCTCGTTATCCGCGATATGACGGGTAAGGTTCAGGTCTACGTTGAGAAGGAGGGCAACGACGCTCTTGCAGCTGTTGTTGACCAGCTCACCATCGACTCTGTCGTTACCATCGAGGGCGAGTGCATCGCTAACGAATACGTAAAAATGGGCGGAATGGAGATCATCCCCTCCTCGATCCGCATCGAATCTATCGCAGACGCGCTTCCCATCAAGGAAGACTCCGCCATCGACTCGCGCCTTGACTACCGTTGGGTAGACCTCCGCACCGAGCGCAACACCCTCATCTTCCACGTTCAGAGCGAGATCACCGCGGCTATGCGCGATTACCTCCTCGAGAACAAGTTCACCGAGCTCCACTTCCCCAAGATCATCGGCGCGGCTTCCGAGTCGGGCTCCGAGGTCTTCAAGCTCAACTATTTCGACCGCGACGCATATCTTGCACAGTCGCCCCAGTTCTACAAGCAGATGGCAATGGCAGCGGGACTCGAGAGAGTTTTCGAGTGCGCTCCCTGCTTCCGTGCTGAAAAGTCGCACACCAACAAGCATGCGACCGAGTTCACTTCCTTCGACCTTGAGTTCTCCTACGTTGAGTCCTTCCATGACGTTATGGCTCTCGAGGAAGAGATGCTCACATACGTCCTCGGCAGAGTAAAAGAGAAGTACGGCGAGGATATCGAGAGAATCTTCGGCATCGAAGTTGTTGTTCCCACCCGTCCTTTCCCGATCCTTTCTGTTGCAGAAATTTACAGACTTCTCGAGGAGAAGTACGGCTACACCTGCCCCGAGTCCGAGAAAGGCGACCTTACCACCGACGCTGAGCGTATGACTCACCGCCTCGTTAAGGAAATGTACGGCCACGAATTCCTCTTCGTTACCGATTTTGCACAGGACAAGCGTCCCTTCTATCATATGCGCGACGAGCAGGGCGTGCCCCAGGGCTACGACCTCATCTGGCGCGGCGTCGAGATCACCTCGGGCGCACAGAGAGAGCACCGCTACGATCACCTCTGCGCTAACGCAGCAGAGAAGGGACTTGGCGAGGACGTTAAGTTCTACACTGAGTTCTTCCGTTACGGTTGTCCTCCCCACGGCGGCTTCGCTATCGGCGTAGACCGTCTGACCATGCTCTTCCTCGGCATCCCGATCAAGGAGGCAATGTTCCTCTTCCGCGGACCCGACAGACTGCATCCCTAATATATCCACTTGTAAAACTGCGTTTTAATTAAAAATCAATAAAGCCGCACAGAACCCCGATTCTATGCGGCTTTTATAATAGGAGTTCAACATGAACACTCAGGACAAGGCAAAAAAACTGATTCCCGAGCCTCCTGCGCATATTAAAGTTTTCAATACCAAGCGCAAGCCGAAGAAGCGCGCGTTTCTTCCTTGGGTAGCGCAGACTATCATATGTTGGCCCGATCTTAAAAAGCGCGGGGCAAAGCTGACCCGCACGAATATGGAGGCGCTTGACGGAAAGCCCTATCTGCTTCTCATCAACCACGCCTCGAAGGTCGACCTCAACATGATGTATAAGGCGACGCACCCGCAGCCGCTTGTCAACGTAATGACCCTCGAGGGCTTCCGCGACTTTACCTTGCCGCTGATGGATCTTCTCGGCGTTATCGGTAAGCGCAAATTTATTCAGGATCTCAATCTTATCCGCAATATTAAATATACCATCAAGGAGCTCGGCGCGATATTCGTGCTGTTCCCCGAGAGCCGCTATTCGCTCGACGGAACGACGTCCTATATCACCCCTTCGGTCGGCGCGCTCGTCCATATGTTGAAAGTGCCGGTTGCCGTGCTGACTCTGCACGGAAATTTCGTCACTCATCCGCAGTGGAACAAGAAAAACAAGCACACCTACGTTGAGGGCGAGATCCGTCCGATCGTGCTTCCCGAAGAGGCAGAGAGCGTGTCTGCCGATGAAGTCAACAAACGCATCGCCGAGGCTTTCAAGTACGACGATTACGCATGGCAGTATGAAAACAAAGTCGTCATCGACGACCCCGACCGCGCAAAGGGACTGCACGCGATCCTTTATAAGTGCCCGCGCTGCGGCAAGGAATTCGAAACCGATTCTGCAGGCACCGAGCTTTGGTGCAACGCCTGCGGCGCGCGCTGGGAGCAGGATGTTTACGGCAGACTTCACGCCACCGACGGCGGCGAGACGGTCTACGAGCACATCCCCGACTGGACAAAGTGGGAGCGCGAATGCGTCCGCGAAGAGGTGCGAAACGGCACGTATTACTTCGAGGACAACGACGCGCGCATCGAAACTCTCCCCAACTGGACGAAATTCCACAAGCACGGCCACGGACGCGTTATTCAGACCGTCGAAGGCACGCGCGTGGAGGTCGATTCCTACTACGGCGGCGAACCGACAACCCTCTTCCGCCCCGCACTCGACCTTGACTCGATGCATATCGAATACGATTACCTCGGCTGGGGCGACTGCATAGACATCTCTGTCCCTAAGGATTCCTTCTGGTGCTACCTCTCGAAACGCGACCAGATCACCAAGATCTCGTTTGCGACCGAGGAGATCTACTTCCTCGCGAAGGAAAAGGCGGCGCGTGTGAAAAGAGAAAAGATAGAGAAAACGAACGAAGAATAATACAAAATCCTCGCCCGCGCGGCGAGGATTTTTTAATTAAAACAAGCGGCAAGTTTTGATCGAACTTTTTCAAAAGTTCGCGGAGT
>JAZORB010000130.1:0-13096 GCA_045656385.1 Eubacteriales bacterium
AGGGCAGGATAGCTGATAACGTCAGCCGCAGGTGACTGCCGGGAAAGTGCAACAGAAATAATCCGCCGGGGAAACCCGGTAAGGATGGAAAGGCGAGGTAAGAGCTCACCAGTTCCTATGGTAACATAGGTCCGCTGTAAACCCTATCCGAAGCAACACCGCATGGGAGTCGTTTGCCCGACACATACTCCCGGGTGGCATGGGGGAAACCTCAGAGCTATGTGGCGACACATAGCAAAGACAGATGGTCGTCCACGACAGAACCCGGCTTATAGGCAGAGTTGCAATAATTTAATATGGAGAAAAAATCATGAAAAGATTCTTCAGCCTGATTATTTGTGTCACCCTTATCTGTAGTATAGGGGGCTTTTTTGCTTCCTGCGAAAAGGGCGGGGAAGAGACGACCGCTCCCGAAACCGAAGCCGAAACGGATGCGCCCGAAAAGATAGAAGAGGTAAACATTCGGCTTTCTGCCCTCGGTGAGTTTGTGATCGTCAGAAGTGACGAGAATTATTTGTTCGAATCCTCAGCAAAGAGACTTAAAACGGCTATCGAATCGGCTTTTTCGCTTGATATGGACGTTAAGACCGACTTTGTTACTGATGCTATCCCCGGATACGCAGAAGCCGAGTTTGAGATACTTGTCGGTGCCTGTGACCGAGAGGAGAGCAAAAATTTTGTTTCTGAACTTATGTATAACGATTACGGCTATGGGATGGTCGGAAACAAGCTTGTTATCGCAGGTGCAACTGCCGCCGGAACTCTCAAGGCTATGGAGCACTTTATTGAAAACGTGGCAAACAAATGCGATGGCGATGTCTTTTTTGACAATGCCGCGCAGAGTTATATTTTCCGCGATGAATATACCGAGGTCAGCATAGGCGGGACTCCGATATCCGAATACTCGATAGTTTATTCGCGCGTAAAAAAGAACTCCGAGGATCATATCGCAAAGCTTCTCCGTACCGTTATCGCCGAGATGAGCGGTTATGTGCTTGAGATCAAGTCGGATTCCGCAGAGGCTGTGGGAAAAGAGATCAGAATAGGTGCGACCTCGCGCGATACCGTACCTACATTCTCCGCGCATGAATACTTTGTCGGAAACAGTGGGGATAGCGTTCTGCTTGCCGCGAACGATTCGGTGGGACTTCTTAATGCGTTTAACTCCCTTGTTTCTATGCTGAAAGAGACTCCCGCGCTGACGCTTAATGATACGTCTGTATCTCCGCAAACGGGCGATGAGATTGTTGTTCTCGATTACAATGTCTGGATGCATACCGCGGGTCAGGAGAGCAGAGTAAAAGCGGTATTGCAGACGATAGAGGAGATATCTCCCGATATAATGGGCTTGCAGGAATGCACGCACGAGTGGATGGCGTTCCTTACCGAAAGATTTTCAGCCGAATATGATATTATCGGGGAGGGCAGAGACGGCACAAAGACGTCTGCGGATCAGTTCAATCCGATCCTTTACCGCAAAGATAAGTATACCTTAATAGACAGCGGCACGCGTTGGCTTTCCGAAACTCCCGAAATCAAGTACACCAAGGTTCCCGATTCGACTTACGAACGCATATTTACATTTGCCGTGCTTGAAGAAAAAGCGACAGGCGTGCGATTCGTGTTTATCAATACACACTTTGACCATATGGGCGGCCAGGCGGACCAGGCAGTTTGTATGGCGGCGTATATAGAGCAATTCCGCGGTTTTCCCATGTTTATGAGCGGAGACTATAACGGCGCGGGCGTGGAAAAGATCATGAACGAGTACGGCTACGTCAGTACCGAAAAAATCGCAGCCGCAAAGCTCAATCCCGGAAATACTTTTTCGGGAGGAAGTAAGATCGATTTTATCTTCACTAACGGTAAGAAAATTACCGTAACACACTATGAGGTAAAGAACGATAACGAATCTTCGGATCATTATCCTATTGTCGTGAAATTCAGATTTTCAAAATGATGTGATCATTTTTTAAAAAGACCGGCTTATCAGTCGGTCTTTTTGTGTGAAATAACGAACTTTTTTATAAATATGCAAAATAGGGTTGACATTTTTCTTGCTTTGTAGTATAATATCAACGCTTCCTATTTATGGTATATATAAATAGGAAGAAAACATGCGAATTTTGTAAGGTTTTTTCGCGGAAAGAAGGTAAAAATGGAAATCTTATTGGCAATCCTCCTCCTTGCAGTCGGCTTTGTGTTCCTTATCAAGGGCGCTGACCTTTTTGTTGACGGCTCTTCGAACGTAGCAAAGCTTCTCAAGGTTCCCTCAATCATCATCGGTCTTACTGTCGTTGCTTTCGGAACCAGCATGCCCGAGGCTTCGGTCTCGATCAGCTCGGCTATCAAGGGCGCAAACGAGCTCGCAGTCAGCAACGTAGTCGGTTCTAACATTTTTAATCTGCTCGTCGTTCTCGGCGCAAGCGCGCTCATCAAGCCCGTTTGCTGTCAGAAGGACTCGGTCAAGAAGGAGATCCCCTTCTCGATCCTTTGCACAGTTGCACTTCTCGGTGCCCTCTTCCTTGGCGCAGGCGTTGCAGAGGACGGCGCAAGCACCTACACCCTCGGCTGGGTAGCGGGACTTATTCTCCTCGTCCTCTTTGCTTTCTATATGTACTGGCAGATCAGCGCGGCTCTCAAGGCGCGCAAGTCGGGTACTATCGAAGAGGAAGCTGATGACGGCAAGAAGATTTCCGTCTGGAAGTCGCTTATTTTCATCGTTATCGGTATCGCAGGCATTATCTGCGGCGGTAACTGGGTCGTAAACGGCGCTACCACCATTGCAGAAGTACTCGGTATGGATCAGACCCTGATCGGTATGACCATCGTTGCTGTCGGCACATCGCTCCCCGAGCTTGTAACCTCCATGGTTGCGGCAAAGAAGGGCGAAAGCGATATCGCGCTCGGCAACGTAATCGGCTCGAACATCTTCAACATCATCTTCATCCTTGGCTTCAGCGCGCTCCTTTCCCCCATCACCGTTGGTGCCGAGGCAGTTATTGATACGATTTTTGCTATCGTAATCACCGTTGTCGGACTCGTCTTTGCCGGAACCAAGCTCAAGTTTGAGCGTTGGGAGGGCGGCGTGTTCGTCGGTACATACGTGGTTTATCTTACCTATATGATCCTCCGTGCATACGGAATGATCTGATAACATATCAATGAATGAGGCAGCTCCTTTGAGTTGCCTCATTTAATTTCCTTCTTTTGGTTGACAAATCTGTCGAAATGTAGTATAATATAAAAGTTATAATAAATATGTAAAAAAGCGTCTATTACGCGGAAAGCAGGTAAAAATGAACATTTTTCTCGCCATTCTTGCGCTCGTCGGCGGTTTCGTGCTCCTTATCAAGGGCGCGGACTGGTTCGTTGAAGGATCATCGAGCGTAGCAAAGCTTCTCAAGGTTCCCACCATCGTCATCGGTCTTACCGTTGTTGCTCTCGGAACAAGCCTTCCCGAGGCGTCGGTTTCGATCAGCTCAGCTCTTAAGGGTGCAAACTCTCTTGCAGTCAGCAACGTTGTCGGATCGAATATCTTCAACACTCTCGTCGTTCTCGGCGCGAGCGCACTTATCGTTCCCGTTTGCGTTCAGCCCAACTCTGTAAAGAAGGAGATCCCCTTCTCAATTCTTTGCACCTTCGCGCTTCTCGGCTCGCTCTTCCTCGGCTATAACAAGGCTGTTCCCGCAGGAGACGTAAGTGCGGCTGTTGTAGAAAATACCTATACCCTCACCCGCGTAGGCGGACTCGTTCTTCTCGCGCTCTTTGCTTTCTATATGTATTGGCAGATCAGCGCGGCTATGAAGGCTCGTAAATCCGGCGAGCTTGAGGAGGAAGAGGACGTTAAGATCATGTCCCCCCTCAAGTCGGCGATCGCAATCGTTGGCGGTGTTGCTTGCATCATCATCGGCGGTAACTTCGTTGTTGACGGTGCTTCCGCAATCGCAATGAAGTTTGGTATGAGCGAGACCCTTGTCGGTATGACCATCGTTGCTATCGGCACATCTCTCCCCGAGCTTGTAACCTCCATGGTTGCAGCAAAGAAGGGCGAGAGCGACCTCGCACTCGGTAATGCTATCGGCTCGAATATCTTCAATATCGTATTCATCCTCGGCTTCAGCGCACTTATCTCTCCCATGACCGTAGATATCCTCGCTATCATCGATACCATCGCGGTTATCGGCGTAAGCGCACTTGTCCTTGCATTCTCCGCAACCGGCAAGAAGATCTCCCGCGCAGAAGGCGCGATCATGATCGCGGCGTATATCGGATATTTCGTTTATATGTTCCTGAGATAAAATGGCCTTTCAGCAGGTAAATTTAACCGATTGTAATATGACCGCGACAAATGCGGTCGCAGATCGCGCACCGAGCATTCTTCCTTCGGATAAGAAGTGGAAGCTCGTCTGGAACGATGAGTTTGACGGCTCGGCTCTTGACGAGAGCAAGTGGAACTACCGCCTCAATTTCTGGGGCTACCGCTCTCCCGCTTTCACGACAGAGGGCGTTGAGGTCAGTGACGGAACGCTGAAGATCAATCTTCTTCGCAAGGGTGACGATTTTTGCTCCGCGCATCTGCAGACGGGCGGCCTCACCTTTGACAATCCGCGCGACGAGACCTCGCGTAACTTCTGGTCCTTCGGCAAAAAGGATCCCGCAAAGTTTATGCATAAATACGGCTATTACGAGATCAGATGCCGCCTTCCCAAGTGCGACGGCTGGCACGCCGCTTTTTGGCTTCAGGCTCCCGGCATTGGCTCGCATCCCGACCCCGAGGTTGCGGGAGTCGAGTGTGACATTATGGAGAACTACCGTCAGCATAAATTCGGCACCATGATCTGCGGCAACGGCTGGGGCGGTTACGGCGCGGAAAGCGAATGGGCAGGTCATTTCGAGTTTCCTCTTGAGGAGACCGAGGACGGCTGGCATCGCTATGCCGTTGATTGGACTCCCGAGGGATATACCTTCTATGCCGACGGCAAGCTCGTCGGACGTCAGATGGCTCCCGAATGTCCGGTTTCGCGTGTCGAGCAGTTCATCCTCGTTTCGACCGAATGCCACGGCTATAACCGCGTCTTCAAAAAGAGCGGTGAAGCGGGCGAGTCCACCGATAAGGGCTGCTGTGCGGGCGATCCCGTCCCCGAGCTCTTCGAAGCGATCCTCCCCGACGTCTTCGAGGTCGATTACGTCAGAGTTTTTGATTCGATATAATACAAAAAGACTGCTTCACTAAAATGAGGCAGTCTATTTTTATATCTATAATAGTATGGTTTTTGCAAAATATTATTCGGATAGTGATTATTATGCAGCATCTTTTGGAAGATTTTCGCTTTGCGAAAAACAGTATCTTATTAGGCGCCTCATTCGTCTCGCTACGCGAGCCACCTTCCCCCACCGGGGAAGGCTGACTTGGAGTTACGCGCATATTTCTAAATATCGTTAAGTGCAATAATGCACTTTTCTCTTAGGAATATTAATTAACTTACACGATTTATTCTCTATAGCTGATGTTCGCACTTGCTAAAACAGCCTTCCCCAGTGGGGGAAGGTGTCACGAAGTGACGGATGAGGCGTTTCAATAAGATATCGTTTTTCGAGCGTAGCGAGAAAATCTTCCAAAAGATACTGAACAATATACAATAACCGCACTCGATTTTGCAAAAGTTGAAAAATTATATTAATTTATAGCATTAAAATAAAGCTGCCTCATTTTAATGAAGCAGCTTTTCTTTATTTGTAAATTCTTCTTCCGATCTCGTCGAGATAAGCGATAAGATCGTGCGGGTCGTTGGCGGTGATGTTGGTGAACTCGAACTTCATGCAGCGCTCTGCCGCCTCGCGGGAGTCTGCGTGGTAAGCCCAAGCCTGAATGCCGCGCTCGTCGAGCATTTTTACAAGCTCTGCGATCTCCTCGTCCGACATACTCATCGGCACGCCCATGCCGTACATACGGTCGAGCACGCGGGGATCATAGTGCTTCATCTTGACAGGAGGCTGACCCTGCGTTTTTACGTGAGGGTAGTGATCCTGAACGTAGAGAAGAGTCTGCGCATCGAAGCTTGCGATCACGGAACGCTCAAGCAGACCGTATTTTTCGAGCAGCTCGATCGCAACATCAACGACGTGCGGGCGCTGTTCCTTGATCTCAACGTTGAGAACCATATGTGCGGGGGCTTCATTTGCGATGCATTCAAGAGCCTCCTCAAAGGTGGGCACGCGCTCACCGGGAAATCCGAATTTAACTCCCGCGTCGAGAGCCTTGACTTCCTCAAGCGTCTTGAACCAAACCGAACCCGTGCCGTCTGTGGTGCGGTCAACCATACTGTCGTGCATAACGATCATAACATCGTCGCGCGTGAGCTGAATATCAAATTCAAGCACGTCCACGCCAAGGCGGAACGCCTCACGGAAGGATATAAGGGTGTTTTCGGGCATATATTTCTGACATCCTCTGTGTCCTGTTACACCGAGTTTTTCTTTGTTCTGATCCCACATAGTTTGTTCCTCCTTGTGGTTGCGGTTTGGGATAATTATAGCATAAATATGGAAGAAAGTAAATAGAAAGCGGTAAAATTGAGGGAGGAATCTATTCTGAGGTTGTTTTAGTATATAATTAAATGAAACACTATGTTAGCACTTGCAAGCAGGGGTGCAGGGGGCGTAGCCCCCTGCAAGAAAAAACGATGTCATCCTGAGGGCGCGCCCGCAGGCAGTTTTGCGCCCGAAGGATCTCGTGCCGCCCCCCATTTACAAGGGGCGGCGCGGTGCCTGTACGATGAAGTTTGATGTGAACAACCGTAAAACTCAAGATAAATTGCCTTGTTTGTACATTCTAAAGTCAACAAAAAATAATCACTATGTAATTGTGATGCTACACAGTGATTTGGGATTTTCAAATAATTTTAGTTTGTCGGGTGCGGTGCAGACCACATCGCCAGCACCGCGACGCCCGAGGAACAACTCGGTCGTCACGAGATCCTTCGGCGGCAGGATGTCTGCGGACGCCGCCTCAGGATGACATCGAAAGCGATGAAGGGGGCTGCCGCCCCCTTCACCCCTGCTTGCAAGTGAAAATTTGTTACAAAACAAAAGTAAATTCAAACAGTTCAAAATCATTTTGCATACGGATTCTGTTTTCAAATCTATATTTCAAAATATCGTCAGATGTTCCGCTAAATATTACTTTTGAATTATCTGCGCTCTCACAGTAGTACAAAACATATCCCTGCCCGTTTTTATAATCTGGTTGTAAAAAGTAGACTTTACCGTTCAAGCGAAATTCGATTTCTCTGCCTTGATTAAGATAGGTAATTAAATCTTGAATACTCATTTTATCTTATCGTGCTTGATCCCCGAATTAATGAATCCCACCTGCTTGAAGTCCTTGGGGTTATGGCGGACTATGTAGTCGATATAGGAATCGATCAGCTCGGCGGTGAGGATGTAGCCCTCGGGGGAGAGGTGGCCGTGAAGATAGAAGTGCTCGCGGAATTCGGGGCCGTAGTAGGGGCCGTATTTGTGGAGGTCGATGACGTAGGAATTTTCGAAGATCTCGGTCAGCTTATAAAGCAGATCGATCATCTGCGCGGTTACCTCGTCGCGTTCGGGGCGGTTTGAGCGCGGGAAGGTGACGAAGAAAAATTTCGCCTCGGGGCTGATCTCCTTATAACGGCTGACGATCGCGCCGTAGAAGCCCGCGAAGGTCTCGGTATTGTTGTTTCTCCAATCGGTGACGTCTATATCCTCGATCGTTCCGACGGGCATATGCTTGTTGTAGATATCGTTGACGCCGAGAGCCATGACGTAAGCCTGAGCCGCCAGCTCGGGGTTCCAGAAGCCGCGGGACTCGGCAAAGGTTTCGATATACTGCTTGCCCGTCATGCCGCCCTTGGAGAAATTATAGGCTTTCAGACCGTTCTTGCGCGCGATGTACTGACCCCACGAGTATTCGTAGAGATCGTGGTAGTGCGCCTTGCCTGCCTCGTCGCGGGTTTCAAACTCACCCGAGGAAAGGCTGTCGCCGATGAAGGCGATGGTGCGGAAGATGCTTGTACGGCTGTAAGCGCCGACAAGTCTGTCAAGCGGCTGTTCGTTTTCGGGATAGAGATAAGTATTCCAATCCATAATAATTCTCCTTACTGCGGATTTATTAAACCGTTTAGCATCCAACGTCCGTTTTTGAGCTCAAGAATGACGATGGCGCAGTTTGAGCAAACAAAATTGGTTGTATTAACGTTTGAGGAAAAAAGTATTGAGAGAGTTGTGCGCAAAATTCCCGCGTGTGTGAATGCGGCAACGGTGTCGCAGTCGAGCGTCTTTACTTTGTCGAGAAATTCTGTGGCACGGGCTCGGAATTCAACGTTGCTCTCACCGCCGAATGCAGTGTAGCCGTCAACAATCAGCTTTCTTTCTTCGGAATCGGCGGGCAAAAATGGCTTGTGAGCGAGAGAGCCGAGGTTTATCTCACGCAAAAGCGGGGATGTTTCGTAAACGCAACCCGGAATAGCGTTTTCGGCGGTCTTCATCGCGCGGATGAGGTCGCTTGAATAGATCTTGTCGAATTTGATCTTCTCAAGAATGGGACGGATGCCTTTGGCATCCTCGATGCCCTTGGGTGTGAGATTTACCTGCGACCATCCGGTGTAATGACCCGAAAGGTTGGTTTCGCTTTCGCCGTGTCTTATAAGATAAAGCTTCATTTTTTCTTGTATCCTTTGTAGAGATGAACGATGTTGAGATCCTCTTCCATATCAAGACCGTGCGAGCCGTTCTCGCCGTCGATCTCGTGACAGCCGTGGTCCATCGCGAAGCCGACAAGGACGTTGCGATGGCTCATGTGGCGCTCGATAAGCTCGCAGAACTCGCAGAAGGCATGATCGTTGGAGCGAAGCTCGCAGAGAGCTTCGAGCCCTTCGGGGGCTTTCTTGTGCATCACAGAGTCATAGTTGCCGTTGTAGATGACGATGAGATCGTGCTCGTCCTTCATTATCAGCTCGGCAGCCTTTGCGTTGACAGCGTCGACTCCGCCATTTGGGAATAGGAAATAATCCATTTCGCGCTCAAGGAAGATGTTGCTCAGGCTCGATTTGCCGTAGGAAACTATCGCGCATTTCTTGCCCGCGCGGAGAGCGGCGTCGAAGAGGGAATCGATCTTTATGACTGGTTTTTCGTATTTGCGTATGCCGTGAACGGCGGGCTGTGCACCCGTGTACATCGTGCCGAAGCAAACGGGAGTGACCGAGGGCATAACCGAGCAGAGAGGGATCTCGATCTCGGTACGCGCCTGCGCGCCCTTTGTGAGCGCGGGATACTTGCGATAGATCCATTCTGCAATCGCATCGGGATTATACATTACGACACGGTCGGCTTTCTCGCCGCCGAAAACGGAGTCGATATATGCGGTAAGATCTGCATTCGCGGGAGCCGCTTCACTCGGAGCCTCGATGCCGAGGGCGTAAGCAAGCGCGCCGCAGATGGTGTCGAGAGAGTTGGGATTATACATTGTCAACCTCCTAAAAACAGTTAATAATTGATCTTTATTATAATTAGAACGCTATGTTCGCACTCACATATCAGCCTTCCCCGGTGGGGGAAGGTGTCACGAAGTGACGAATGAGGCGCCTAATAAGATATTGTTTTTCGAGCGAAGCGAGAAAATCTTCCCGTTCGATCAATTAAAAAGTAATATCTTAATCTTATTTGGCAAATATCCATCGCATTGTATTATTTTGCAATCTGAATTTAGAACTAAATATTTAGTGAGCTATGTTTTGGAAGATTTTCGCTGACGCGAAAAACGGTATCTTATCAGGCGCCTCATTCGTCAGCCTACGGCTGCCACCTTCCCCCACCGGGGAAGGCTGATACGTGAGTGCGAATATCTGATTTTGCCTTGATTTACTATTGATTTGGATCGATAGATTTTTTATTATTTAGTTAAAATTCAACATCAACATAAGCAGGCGAGTGGTCTGAAATGGGATAGTAATAATCGGGCGAATAGCGTTCAAAACGCTTGACCGAGCCCTCCTCCTCGCCGATGACGAGAATGTGGTCAATGGCAGTTTTGAAGGGGCGGTCGGAGTAAAAGGTTTTGAATCCGTCGGGGAAGCAATAGTGATAGCCGACGGCTTCTTCGGCAAAGTCGGTTGCGACATCGTGCGCGTGGCGGAAGCCCTTGGCGAATGCCGACTGCACGGCTTTCGATTCGTAACCTGTGTTAAGGTCGCCGACAAGGAATGCGGGGCAGTTGTATTTAGCGCGGAAACGCTCGAGCGCGGTCGTCAGCATCTCGATCTGATACTCGCGCGCCTCGTCCGAGAAGGGAAGGCAATTCTTGGAGTAAGGCTCGGCTTCGTCCTCCTTGGGCGAACGCTTCCACCAAAGGTGAGTGGTGGCAAAAATGAAGAGCTTGCCGTCCTCCTTCACGCGGAAAACGCCGATATTGTATGCCTTTGAGCGAACGTCGTTGAATTTGCCCTCAAATCCTTCGATGTGGTCGGGGTAGGTGCAGAATTCCGAATCGACGAGCTCAAGCTTGTCCGCGCGGTAGAGGATGGGAGTGAATCTGCCCCAAATGAGTGTATAATTGACGGGCTCGCTAGCCATTCCCTCCTTGAGAAGATCAGCCATAAGTGCGGAAGCCTCCTGACAGCCGATAACGTCGGGCTGAGTCTCGCGCCAGACGCGCAAAAGCGAGGGGGCACGCACCTCTGCGGAGCAATCGAAGCCTTTTTCCTCCCAAGCGGGCGAATTTTTATCTCTGTTCCAGATGTTGTGGGTCATAAGTCGGATGGTTGACATGATTTAAACCTCCAATGTTTGTTGAGATAATTATAGCACAAAATGGCATTGATTGCAAGGAAATATAAAAATAAAGACCGCCGTGGCGGTCAGATTGCTGACAAACCCCAAATAAAAAACAACATATAGCAATATGTACAAAAAGCAGAAAGATATATTCGCACTCGCAATGCAGGGGTGAAGGGGGCGCAGCCCCCTTCAAGAAAAACGATGTCATCCTGAGGCGGCGTCCGCAGACAGCCTGCCGCCGAAGGATCTCGCGCCGCCCCCAATTTACAAGGGGCGGCGCGGTGCCTGTACGAAAAAGTATGATGTGCATAATCGGGAAACTATAGTCAAGCGCATTTGTTTGCACTATTAAAAGACAAAATATAATAAAATCACTGTGTAATTTTGAAACTACACAGTGATTTTTCATATTCATATACATTTAGTTGAGTCGGTGCTCTGCAGACCACTTCACCAGCACCGCGCTGACCGAGGAACAACTCGGTCAGCGGGAGATTCTTCGGGCGTATATGCCTGCGGGCACGCCCTCAGAATGACATCGTTTTTTCTTGCAGGGGCTTCGCCCCTGCACCCCGTTTAGCAAGTGCAAACACAGTTGTTTGACTTTTTTATGCACTTTGACATATCGTTTGTTAGAGAAAAGGTTTGTCAGTAACCCGAACGAGCCGTAAAGACTCCTTATTGTTAATTCAACTTTTTCCCGCACGCATAGATATACGGCTTGAGATTTTCAAGCAATTCGTCCTCACTTTCGGATGCGGGAGAATCACTCCAAAGGCAGTAGCCGCCGCCGAGGACGCGATCATCGGGCGCGGGGAGGTTGTTTTCGGGATTTTCGGGATCAAAGTAGTATGCATTCCAATCGCGCTCGAGGATCTCGGGAGTTGTGCCGTATTTCGCGCCGCCGAAGCCGACAACGTAATAAACGCAGGGGCTGATGAAATTATATACCTTGTGACCTCGGTCGAGGTAGGTGTAGACGTTATTTTTGCCGCCGTTCGACTTGACCGACCAATATTGAATGTCGATCGAGCGGTCAAGCTCGGTCGCGCCCTGCCAGCCGGTGTCGAAATCGCGGTAGACGTCGTCGTTCCACATAAGTATCTTTTCATAGCCTATCGAACGCATCAGCGCGGCAATGTCGTTCATATAAAGAATGAAGGCGTCGTATGCAACGGCGTTTTCGTTGCCCGTGAGCTTTTTGGCGTATGCATCCCAATGGTCGAGATTCTGCCATTTTGAGAGGGTCGCGTCGATGGTCTCGCCGAAGCCGAGAAGCTCGTCGCCACCGATGTCGAATTTTCTGCATCCGAGATCGTAGAAGAATTTTCCGTATTCGGTATAAAGATTTCTTGCAAATTCGACGGCTTCGGGATTGGAAATATCGATTCCGCGCGAGAAAGTGTACTGCGCGGGCTCTTTTTTGATGCTCGAGCCCTGAACGATCGACTTTTTGCCGTTTTTGTGGAAGTAATTCGAAATGTCGGAGCCCGTCTGCGCGTTGTATTTCTTGACGGCGTAGTTCATATGACCGGGGGAGTCAAAGGAGGGAATTACCTCGATGCCTTCGCTCTGCGCGAAGCGGACGATATCAGCCATTTCATCCTGCGTGATGAATTTCGCATCGTTTTCAGCCTCACCGTTTGCCGTGCCGTAGACACAAAGAGTGTGGTCGCCGCCCGCAAGCCAAGGGTAAGTTTTGGATTCAAGACGGTGCCCCATATCCTCGCCGAAATGGATGCTGATGGTGTTGAAGCCCGCGTTCTTTATTTCAAGAATAAGGCGTTTTATCCACGCGGGAGTATAGTACTTTCGCGCACAATCGAGCATAAAGATCCGCTCGGGGACGTGGTATATTGAAGTTTTCATGTCGTGTTCCTTTTTACAGTGCTTTCATCAACAAATATTTCTGATTCCCCTCGGGTATATCAGGAAGAATGCCGATGACGGAATAGCCGTGCTTTTCGTAGAATTTCGGAGCTTGCCAGCTCATTGTGTCGAGGTGAACGTGGTGGCAGCCACGCACTTTTGCCTCTTTTTCGGCTTCGGAAAGCAGCTTTGAGCCGATGCCTTTCCCTCTGTGTTTTTCGTGTACCCAGAGGATATCAATGTCCACCCAACCCCAATAGGTGCCGCCGAGAATGCCGCCTATTATATTTCCGTCCCCGTCGTACTCGACGATATCTAATGGCGCGTGTCCGCCATCGCCGACTTTTTCGCGGTTGAATTCAAACAAAGATTCTCTTATCAGATCGGTTTCTTTTTTCGAAGGATTGTAATT
>JAZORB010000131.1:0-11329 GCA_045656385.1 Eubacteriales bacterium
GCTATTGCAGTCGGTGTTCTTACCTACTCCAAGAAGGTTATGATGACCGTAGGCGGTTCGATCGCAAACATCAGCCAGATCGACGGATTCCTTGTAATCCTTGCAAGCGCACTTGCTATCACCGTTATGAAGATACTTCTCGGTATTCCCGTTTCGACCTCTCAGGCAGTTGTCGGTGCCGTTATCGGCGCAGGCCTTGTCAAGGGTCCCAAGAACGTAAACTTCAAGGTCCTCGGCAAGATCGGTATCGCGTGGATCTCCTCGCCTACCGCAGCAGGTCTTATGGCCTACATAATCGCTCTCTGCACTCAGAGCGTACTCTCTTAATTTACAACTCTTTTGCATAAAAAACCTCCGCCGTTTGGCGGAGGTTTTGCTTATTTATTTGCTTTCGATCTGGTCAACCCAATAATGTCCGATATCGGAAATGAGCTTCAGCGCAGAGGTGTGCGCAGGCTTCGGATAAGCGGAGAAGATGCGGAAGGTCTCGAATGCGAGAGTACCCTCGAAGCCGATCTCCTTGATGCCCTCTACAAAGCGTGCCCAGTCGCAAACGTGGAACTTACCGCTGGTCAGATAGGAATAGGGGATCATATGGAGGTCGTCGTGCGCGTTGTTGTCGTGGATGTGGAAGATGGTCAGACGCTTGCCCATGATCTTCATATAGTTCTTAAGATCAAGGTGGCAGAGATTTGCGTGTCCGATGTCAAAGCAGAAGCCGAAGTAGTCGCCGCCTGCTTCCTCATTGAGAGTGTCGATCATTCTTGCGGCGTCATAAGGATTGGAGAGTCTTGCCTCAACGAAGTGCGCGCCGTGCTTGCCGAAAATGTTCTCGGTGCAGATCTTAACTCCCTTGTACTTTTTGATGTAGGGGATAAGACCGCGGTAGAAGTTGAGGTTTTCTTCCCATTCTGCGTCTCTCTCCGAAAGGATGGTGGGATGAACGACAACTGCGGGGCAGTTAATGTACTCTGCAACTGCGAAGCACTTATCAAGAGCCATAACGATATGCGCGTTGAGCTCGTCCTTGCCGGGATACCAGCACGGGAAGGGAGCGTGCATCTGCGATACTTCAACGCCGGTCGCTTCGCTTGCATCCTTGAGGGGCTTGACCCATTCAAGGATCTCCTCGATGGGCTTATCAAAGAGAGTGGGAGTGATAATTCCGTCCTTTGCCATGGGATCGGGTCTCATATAGATGTCGATATTGTAGTCAACGGCTTCAAAACCGCAAGACTTGATGTATTCAAAAGATGCGAGGGCGTTGTCGTGATCGTACCAACCGCCTGTCTGTACGCCTATTTTAAGCATTTTTTCTTTCCTCCAAATAATTATTTAAGCATATCTTCGATGGGAGTACCATCAACCCCCGGCATCTCTACGCCGAGGATCTTTGCATAAGTGGGAGCTTCGTCAACGGTGGGTCTGCGCTCGATGAGCACGCCCTCCTTGATGTCCTTGCCGAAGCCGAAGAAGATGGGCTGGGGACCCTTGTCGGGGTTGTGACCGTGGGTAGCCTTGCCGTAACGGTAGTCGGAGAGGTCAAGCTGCTTGACCATCGGACGCTTCCAGTCCTCTGCGAAGGAGGTGTAGCCGTCCGATTCGATAACGAAGGAGAATTCACCCGAAAGGTGTTCCTTTTCGTTGATCTCTTCGGTGGTGTAGACCTCGCTGATGCCGTAGATGCCCTCGTCACGCATCCACTTGAGGAGGTCGTAGGTCTTCTGCCATGTTTCCTTGTCGGTGGGATCTGCAAGTCTGATCTGAGCCGAAAGACCTGTGGAGTGGCAATATGCCTTCCAGGACTTGAGGCTGCCGTCCTCGTTCATTTCGATAAGACCGTTGTCTGCAAAAACGACGTTGGGCTTGAGATTGCGGACGATCTCGAGCTGTCCGTGGTCGGAGATGAGGAAGAAGTTTGTTTCCTCGAATGTGCCCGCCTTCTTGGTTGCTTCGATGATCTCGAAGAACCAGCGCTCGGTGTCCTTGACGCCGCTTGTGACCTTTTCGGTGAAGAGGCCGGTGCCGTGGCGGTAGCTGTCAACGTCGCCGGTGTGGAGCATCAGAAGATGGGGCTTGTATTTTTCGATCATATCGCAGGTGACGCGGACGAGAAGCTCGTCGGTGTCGGGGTGAGTTCTGATCTTAACCTTGTCGATGTAGGGTGCGATGCACTCGCGGTAGAGCTCGGGAGTGGTGCCCGCGCGGAGGTAGCATTCCTCCTTGGTATCCTCGGGGGACTGAGGCCAGTACTCGGGGAAGTTATAGTCTATGTATTCGTGACCTGCGGTTACGGGCCAGAAAACGCAAGCTGTGGTGAGTCCTGCTTTCTTAGCGGCTGTGAAGATGTCGGGGCACTTAATGTTGTCGGCAAACCAGGTCCAGGGAACGTTCTTGGTCACGCCGGGCATAAAGATGTTGTTGTTGGTAACACCGTGCTTGTTGGGGTAACAGCCGGTGGACATCGATGTGTGGCAGGGGTAGGTTACCGAGGGATAGATGGTGCGGGTGCGCTTGACCATCGAGCCCTTAGAGAAAAGCTCTGCGAAGCGAGGGCTGGTCTCGAGAAGATATTTGATATCCTCATATACCATAGCGTCGCAAGAGAAGACGATAACTCTGCTTTGTGACATAAAAATTACCTCCGTTTTTCGGATAAATTAATAATACCTTGTAATTATAATATATATTTATGCTTTTGTCAAGACAAATCAATACAAAAAGTGTCGCAAAAATCGGGCGTGTATTCTGCGGATGCCGATGATGGCGCTTGCATGTATCCCTCAAATCCCAGGCGCAGAGCCTCGGCGCGAACGCTTTCGTATTCGAATGTGGTGAGTCTGCGGAGAAGATTTTTGTCATTCCCACAGTAAAAATCGGGCGTGTATTGGCTCATAAGGCTGAGGCGGATACCGCTTATGGGCAATATTTCCGAAAGCCTTCGAAGGCAGGCGATGGAATCCTTTCTTTGCCCCGGCAGAACGAGATGGCGCACAATGATTCCCTTTTTCATCATTCCGTGTGAGTCAAACTCCGCATCTCCGAGCATATCATACATAAAGGAGAGTGCTTCCTCGGCGCGCTTGCGGTAGTCGGCGGCGTGCGAGTATTTCGCGGATATTTCGGGAGAATAATATTTGAAATCGGGCAGATAGACGTCAACCAGACCGCGCAGAAGCGCGAGGCTTTCGACGCTTTCATAGCCTCCCGAATTCCATACGACGGGGATAGTGAGCCTGTCCTTGACTATGGAAAGGGCGGCGGCAATGCTTGGCGTGAAATGCGTGGGCGTGACGAGATCGAGCGAGGAAACTCCGCTCTCGGCGACGGTCAGAAAGAGCTCTGCGAGCTCCTTTTCATCAAATTCCTTGCCGACGATTCTTCTGCTGATCGGAGAGTTTTGACAGAAAACACAGCCGAGGTTGCAGCCCGAGAAAAAGACGGTTCCGGCACCTCCCGCACCGCATATTGCGGGCTCCTCGAACATGTGCCGTGACACGCGCGATATGACTGTTTTTACGCCTGAACGGCAGATTCCTGTCGAAGTAAGTCTGTCGACTCCGCAGCCGCGCGGGCAAATATTGCATTGCTTGTAAAGATCATTCATTGCATTTCACCTCGTGAATATTATACATCGAAAGCTATGAAAAATCAACGATTTGTGACATCTTTTTTTCTATTTTACTTTACTTTTTTTTATTAATGTGTTATAATATATTTTATCAAATTAACCTCGAAAGGAATTTTTATTATGGAAAACTTTCTCAACTGGCTTATCGGCGTTGCTCAGAACGTAGGCCTTAAGCTCCTCGCTGCACTCCTTACATGGATCATCGGCTCTCTTATCATAAAGCTGGTGCTCAAGTGCTTCCCCAATGGCAAGAAATTTGAAAAGATGGATCCGACTGTCAAGTCCTTCCTTAACTCCTTTGTTTCTATCGGCCTTTGGGTGATCCTCATTGTTTGCATCGTTGCGATCCTCGGTGTGCCTATGGCGAGCGTTATCGCGGCTATCGCATCCTGCGGTGTTGCTATCGGTCTTGCTATGCAGGGCTCGCTCTCGAACCTTGCTGGCGGCATTATGCTTCTCCTGTTCCGTCCCTTCAGCGTTGGTGAATTTATCGAGGCTGTCGGCGTAAGCGGCACTGTTCGCGAGATCGGCATTTTCTACACTCTCCTCATCACGGGTGACAACAAGCACGTGACCATCCCCAACGGCACCATGATGAACAATACCGTTATCAACTACTCCCGCGAGGACCTTCGCCGTGTTGATATGGACTTTGGAATTACTTACGAATCCGATTCCGAAAAGGCTTGCGAGATAGCCAAGCGCGTTGCAGCTGCTCACGCAAACGTAAAGACCGACAAGGACGTATTTGCACGCGTTACCAACCTCGGCGATTCTGCTGTAACTGTAACCGTCCGCGTTTGGGCAGAGGCAGGCAACTATTGGGGTGTTAAGTTCGATCTCACAACCGAGATCCGCAAGGCACTCGAGGCAGAGGGCGTATCCTGTGCATATCCTCACATGGATGTTACCATTCTCAACAAGTAATTAAAATTTAATAACGAAAAGGAAGACTCGGCAATGAAAGATGTCAGAAGCGCAGAGATTTTATGTGTCGGCACGGAGCTTTTGCTCGGCGACATAATCAATACCAATGCCTCGTATATTTCGCGAAGGCTCGCCGCTTTGGGCATTCCCGTCTATCGGCAGGCTGTTGTGGGTGATAACCCCGAACGGATGCGGCAGGCGATTGCCGAGTCTTTTTCGCGCGCCGATTGCCTCATTCTTTCGGGCGGCCTTGGCCCCACCTGCGATGATATAACCAAGGAAATGGTTGCCGAATACCTGGGGCTCGAGCTTGAACTCAACGAAGAGGCGCTTGAGCGTATGAAGGCATATTTCTCCTCAACAGGCAGAAATATGACCAAGAACAACGAAAAGCAGGCGATGGCACCGCGAGGCGCGCGCGTGCTTCAGAATGATTGGGGCACCGCGCCGGGATTTGTCATTGAGCACGATGATAAAACGGCGATCCTGCTCCCCGGCCCACCCATTGAGCTTGAGCCGATGTGGCGCGAGAGGGTAGAGCCCTATCTTTTCGAACGCTCGGATTCGGTTATCGTTTCAAAAAATATTTATATTCTCGGTATGGGTGAATCTGCGGTTGAGGATAGGCTTCGCTATATGATGGAAGAGTTGACCAACCCCACGGTTGCACCTTACGCGGGCAACGGTGAGTGCAGAGTACGAGTCAGCGCAAGAGCGAAGGATGCCGAAACCGCGTCGCAGATGTGCGACGAACTGATCGCGGAGATCAAAAAGACCGAGGTCGGAGAGTTCATTTACGGCATCGACGTTGACAGTATGGAAAACGCGCTCGTGATGAATTTGCGCGAGAGGGGAATGACCCTTGCTTGCGCCGAGTCCTGCACGGGCGGGCTCATTGCAAAGCGCATCACCGATATTTCGGGCTGCTCGGACGTTTTTCTCGGCGGTTGCGTGACTTACGCAAACGAGGCGAAGGAAAAGCTGATCGGTGTAAAGCACGAAACTCTTGAAAAATACGGCGCGGTCTCGGAGCAGACGGCTCGCGAAATGGCGCGCGGAGTAAGGCTTGCGCTCGGTGCCGACGTTGGCATCGCAACGACGGGCATTGCGGGTCCCGGAGGCGGAACTCCCGAAAAGCCGGTAGGCACGGTTTATATCGCCGTTTCGACCGCGGAGGGTGAAAAAGTTAAGCTCCTTCAGCTCTCGCCGAAGCGCTCGCGCGAGTTTATCCGCATCTGCGCGGCGACAAATGCCATGTCTTTGGCATTAAATTCATCGAAAAACGACAAAACTTAACAAAAATCACAAAATACCTCTTGATTTTCGGGAAATAATATATTACAATATAAGGGTTAATAATTATAAAGTCGATTTTTATCGACAGGAAGCGAGAAAACAATGAAAAGATTCAACACCATCGGAGTTCTCACATCGGGCGGAGACGCGCCCGGCATGAACTGCGCCATCCGCGCAATCACCCGCCGCGCCCTTGCAAACGGACTTAAGGTCAAGGGTATTATTGGCGGTTACAGCGGACTTATCAAGAACGAAATGATCGACCTTGACGCCCGCGCCGTATCAAATATCGAAAATCTCGGCGGTACTATCCTTCTTACCGACCGTTGCGACGAGTTCAAGACCGAAGAGGGCATGCAGGCTGCCGTTGCAAACTGCAAGAAGAACAATATCGACGCCATCGTTGCTATCGGCGGCGACGGAACCTTCCGCGGCGCGACCGATCTTTCCCTTCGCGGCATTCCCACCATCGGCGTAACCGGTTCTATTGATAACGATATTACCGCGACCGACTACACCGTCGGCTTTGACACCGCAATGAATACCGCTATGGAAGCTATCGACAAGCTTCGTGACACCTGCCAGTCGCACGCACGCTGCAACGTTGTTGAGGTTATGGGCCGTGACTGCGGCGAGATCGCGCTCAAGTCGGGTATCGCATCGGGTGCGGTTGCCATTGCAATCCCCGAGGTTCCCTTTGATGAGGATGCCGCTATCGAGCGTATTCTCAAGGCAAAGAACGCGGGCAAGAGAAGCATGCTCGTTGTTGTTTCCGAGGGCGTATTCAATGCCGAGGGCAAGCCTTACGGCGAGGATCTCAAGAAGATCATTCAGGATAAGACCGGCATTGAGACCAAGTTTGCGCGCCTTGCTCACGTTGTTCGCGGCGGTGCACCTACACTTCGCGACAGACTCACAGCATCCGAGATGGGAAGCTATGCCGTTGACCTTCTTCTTGACGGCAAGAGCGACTGCATCGTAGCAGAGGTTGACGGACGCATCGTATCCTTCGACATCAAGTTCGCGCTCACCGTAGACAAGATGTATAAGAAGAAGCTCAAGGAGGGTGCGCTTGAGGGCTTTACCCCCGAGCAGATCGGCACTATGGAGGAGATCTGCGCATTCCGCGCATCCGAGATCAAGCGTCTTTATGACATTCATCTCTCTCTTTGCGAGTGATTTAATTATTTCAACTGCCTCATTGAATATGGGGCAGTTTTTTGTGACGAAAAAACACGCAATCTTCACATAATTTTTCGTTTTGAAACATCGGAAAATTTCAAAATAGGTATATAATATTCTTGAAAAATCCGAAAGGAGGTGCACCGTGGCAAAGGATAATTTCATATTTAAGCGGGTGGAGAAGAAATATCTGCTGACCGAGCGGCAGCGCGCGGCTCTGCTCGAAAAGATCTCCCCGATGCTTGTCCCCGACAAATACGGGCACAGCACGATATCGAGCCTTTACCTCGACACACCCGATTTTCGCATCATCCGCGCCTCGATCGAGGCAAAGGAGCAGGGGCATGCCTACAAGGAAAAGCTCCGCCTTCGAACCTACGGCACCCCGACGGATGGCACAAAGGTATTTCTTGAGATCAAAAAGAAATACAAGGGCGTTGTTTACAAGCGCAGGATCGCGCTGACGCTCGCCGAGGCTATGGACTACATAAACGGCGGCGCAAGACCTCCCGATTCGCAGATAATGCGCGAGATCGACTATTCGATGTGCTTTTATTCGCATCCGAAGCCTGCGGCGGTCGTTTCCTATGAGCGCGATGCCTTTTTTGTCCGCGATCTGCCCGCGCTTCGCATAACCTTTGACAGCGCGGTGAGATACAGAAACACCGATCTCGATCTGACTCACGGCTCACACGGCAAAAAATTGCTCGAAGATTCTTTCTTTCTTATGGAGATCAAGACCCACGGAGCGATGCCTCTGTGGCTCTCGCACGCTCTCGACGAACTGAATATTTATCCCGTTTCCTTTTCAAAATACGGAAGAGCTTATATTGACATAATTAACGAAAAGAGGAAAAATAACAATGAATGACCTTTTTGCATCAATAATCACCGCGGGTGAGGGGCTCACCCTGAAGTCCTACCTTATTGCGCTCGGCGTTTCTCTCGTTTGCGGTCTTATTGTGCTTTTAGCAACCGCATTCCGCAACAACGTGACCAAGAGCTTTGCCGTCACCGTGCTTCTGCTCCCCGCGATAGTGCAGACGGTCATTATGATGGTCAACGGCAACGTCGGCACGGGAATTGCCGTTGCGGGCGCATTTTCGCTTGTTCGCTTCCGCTCGGTGCCCGGAAAGGCGCGCGAGATCGCGTCGATCTTCCTTGCCATGACGGCGGGACTTGCCTCTGCGGCGGGTTACATTGGAATTGCTATCCTGTTTACGGCAGTCATTTCGGTCATCATGCTCGGCTTTTCTCTCATACCGATCAAGCGCGAGCGCGAATATGAGCTTCGCGTGACGGTTCCCGAGTCGCTGAATTTCCACGGTGTTTTCGATCCGATCTTCAAGGAATACGCAAAAAGCGCGCGTCTTGTTTCAACCAAGACCTCAAGCATGGGCAGCCTTTATAAGCTGACGTACGTAGTTGATCTCAAGGACCCCTCGCGTTCGAAGGAGATGATCGATGCTCTGCGCGAGCGAAACGGCAATCTTGAGATCGCGCTCAGCACCGCACCCGAGGAGAATGAGCTTTGATGAAAAGATTTTTTGTGATTATTTTGGCATTGCTTTTGATGCTTTCATCTTGCGGGCCGAATGTTGTTCCGATAAAGGATGAGAGCAACGTCGTTGGCGAAACCGCAGAGGTGAGCGACATCGGCTTTGAGCACGTCAAGGAAAATATCGAAACGAATTTGCAGGTCATTTGCACCGAGGGCACGCCTAATGCATACACGCTTGAGGGCGGTGTTCTGACCTTTTTGGGGCTGACAGCCGATTCGATCTATACTATAAAGGGTGATCTTGGCGGTCATATCGTCATCGACGCGGGTGAGCATAAATTCGAACTCGTGCTCGAGGGCGCGCTTATTCAAAGCAACAACGAGTCGCCCATTGTAGTTGTTGGCGGCGACAAATTTACGCTGACGGCGAAAAAGAACACTGTAAACTATATCTACGACCTGCGCGATGCGGTCGATTCGAGCCTCGAGGACGTTTATGCGGGCGCTCTGCACGTGGAATGCGACATGCAGGTGGGCGGAAAGGGAAGCCTGACTGTCGAGTCGCAGAACAACAATGGCATCCACACCAAGGATGACCTTGAGGTGAAGAATCTGAATCTCACAGTAACCTGCATCGACAACGCGCTCAAGGGCAATGACAGCGTCAGCGTCGAGTCGGGCAATATCGTACTCATCTCGCGCGGCGGCGACGGCATCAAGACCTCGAATAGCGACATCTCTGATAAGGGTAATCAGCGCGGCGACGTCAGTATCCTCGGCGGTAAAATTGATATTTATTCCGCCTCGGACGGCATCGACGCCTCGCACGATGTGATCGTCGAGGGCGTAGCGGAGCTGAATATCTATACCGATAAATTTTCCGAGTATTCCGAGGAGATAACTGCGGTCAGCGAAAGTGCTTATTATATCCGCTATTCCTCGAATGAATATAATTTCGCAGTAAAATACACAAACGATTCGGGCGAGAGTGTCTGGAAGACCGCAAAGCTTAAATCGGGCACCGATATGGGCGGAAAGCCTCAGGGTAACGCACCCGATGACACACAGAACGGAGCTCCCGAAGGGGAGCAGGGACCTCCTCCCGACGGTGCTCAAGGCGGTATGCAAGGCGGCAAACCCGGCGGAAGCAGCAGACCGGAGAAGCCCGGCTCTCAGCAACAGCCGATTGCTTCGGGCTTCGTTTATGAGATAGATAAACCTACGGGCTACACAAAAATGCAGATCTTTGCCTATACGGCGGAACAAAAGCCCGAAAACGGCGAATATGCCATAGCGTCGCAGATCCTTTCGCTCAATGAAAGCTATGACATGATCGAGCTTACCCAAAACGGCAGTTCATTTGAGGTAAGATGGACGAACTATTCGATGGTGCAGGGCTCGGGCGGATTTCCCGGTATGGGCGGTAACCATCCCGGTGGCGGAGGCGGCGGTATGGGCGGATTCCCGGGAGAGGGAAATTCGCAAAAATCCGACCACTCGGCAAAGGGCATCAAGGCGGCGAACGAGATCTTAATCAAGGGCGGTAATATCTTTATCAAGGCTTATGACGACGGCATCCACGCAAACGCCGACACAGTGCTTGAAAACGGCAAGAATCCCACGGGCAACGTGACTGTCAGCGGCGGCAATCTTTCGATCTACTCAAACGACGACGCTATGCACGCCGATGGAGTTCTGACGATCTCAAACGGCGACGTCGGCATCACAAATAGCTATGAGGGCATTGAGGGAAGCAGGGTTGTGATCTCGGGCGGAAATATTTCCGTCAAGTCGAGCGACGACGGCATCAACTCGCAGTCTACCTCGGGCATGGGAATCGAGATCAAGGGCGGCACGCTTTATATCTTCGCCTCGGGCGACGGTATCGACGCCAACAGCCGCGATTCATACAAGGGTATAATTTTCGGAGGCGGCAAGACGGTTGTCATTTCAACCTCGGGCGGAAACTCCGCGATCGACACCGAGAGGGGTTATAGCCACACGGGCGGCTACGTCCTCGCACTTATGCCCTCGGGCGGTATGTCGAGCGAGGCAAAGCATTGCCAGAACTTCAATTCGATTGCGCAGAGCACGTCACTCCGATTGAATTCGGGCGAATACCTCACCGTCGGCGATATTCTCACCCTCAAAATGCCCACGTCTCTCAACGGGCTCGTTATCTTTATCGGAGATAAGGATGCGAAAATATCATCTTCGGCTTCAAGCGAAGCAAAGCTTGACGAGAGCGGAGTTTACTGGAAATAATCATACCGAGGTCGGCTTTTCGCCGACCTCATTTCTTCTAACTTTTTCTTTAATTATTGATAAATTTTTTCATTTTCCTCTTGTTTTCTTTCTCTAATTAAGGTATAATATATACTGACTATATGTAATTAAAAATCTATAATTGAGAGTATAAAATGGCTAACAACAAACAGATCAGAAACTTTTCGATAATTGCGCATATCGACCACGGAAAGTCGACTCTTGCAGACCGTCTGCTTGAGGAAACGGGTGCGGTCGCAAAGCGCGATATGGAGGAGCAGGTCCTTGACAATATGGACCTCGAGCGCGAGCGCGGAATCACCATCAAGGCGCGCGCCGTAAGACTTGACTATAAGGCTGATAGCGGTGAGGACTACATTTTCAACCTCATCGACACCCCCGGCCACGTTGACTTTAACTACGAAGTTTCGCGCTCGCTCAATGCTTGCGAGGGCGCACTTCTCGTTGTTGACGCAACGCAGGGAATAGAGGCTCAGACGCTCGCAAACGCCTACCTCGCTGTAGAC
>JAZORB010000132.1:0-2675 GCA_045656385.1 Eubacteriales bacterium
ACGCTCGGGACCGTTGACGGTCCCGGCGTGCGTTTTGTGCTTTTTATGCAGGGATGTCCGCTCAGGTGCGGATATTGCCACAATCCCGACACGTGGGATTTTGCGGGCGGATACGAAGTGAGCGCGGAAGAGATCTTCGAAAAGGTCAAGCGTTACCGCGAATATTTTGGTAAGGACGGCGGAATTACCGTTTCGGGCGGCGAGCCGACAATGCAAGCCGATTTCGTCCGCGAGCTTTTTGCGCTTTGCAAATCCGAGGGTATACATACCGCGCTTGACACTTCGGGCTGCGTTTGGAATGAAAAGATCGAAAAGCTTCTCGAAGTGACTGATCTTTGCCTGCTTGACTATAAAATGTGCAATGATTCCGATTATGAGAAATATACACGATGCAAAAAGGAATCTGTCGATTTATTTCTGAACGAGCTTCAGAAGCGAAATATCGACACTTGGCTTCGTCAGGTCATTGTTAAGGGTATAAACGACGACGCCTCAAGTGTGCAAAAATTATACGACACCTCCGCCGCGCATACCTGCGTCAAAAAGGTCGAGCTCCTCAAATTCCGCAAGCTCTGCGCACCCAAATACGTGAATCTCGGCATTGAATTTCCTTTCGGGGATAAACCCGAGACGACTGAGGCGGATATTCGGGAGATCCTTAAAATAATCAATAAATAAAAAATGCTTTTTGCCTTGGCAAAAGGCATTTTTTATGATATAATGTAGGCAAAGATCAATAATCAGGGGATTGTTATGAAAAAATACTTCAGAATGACTGTGTCGGTGTTGCTTTGTTTGTCTATGTGTCTCGGATTTTTTGCCTGCACGGAACCGCAAGCACCTGTGTCCGATACGACCGAGGCGGAACAGATCAATACCGCTGAAGAAACCACTGCACGAGAGGAGACCACCGAAATGGAAGAGATCAAGGAAAAAGTATCGCTTGACGGCAAGAGAGTTATTTTTATAGGCAATTCCTACGTTTATCACGGCAGAACCGTAATGACCGCGGCGTCGTCGGTTATGACGCAGGCGGAAAGAGAGAATGACAAGGGCTTTTTCTATCAGCTTTGCAAGGAAAATGGATATGAGGTCAATGTCACGAACTGGACTTTCGGTGGCCACGGACTTGCCGATTTTTTCGGCGCGCCCTGTGCTCACGCATCGAGCGCGTGCAGAGGTACTCGCCATGAGTATGAGCTGAAAAACCGTTATTACGATTACGTTTTCGTTTCCCCCGGCGGAGGCGACAGACAGGCGAGCACGCTTGCGGATGATTTCGATTATATTATCAAATTTTTCAAGGAAGCAAACCCTGACGTTAAGATCGTGTGTCTTGCAAATCTTGGTTGCCACGGTTATTCCTCTTTTTTCACCGACCTGCCCGCGATTTACAATTATTATACCACCCTCGCCGATAAGGGAGTGATCATAGCAGACTGGGGCGGGCTCGTTTACCGCATTATGCACGGCATTTGGGGCGTCCCCGGAGGCTCGCAGAGCTATGGTAAATACACCTTCATCGTCAAGGACGGCTACCATCCGAATATGCTTGCGGGATATATTGCTACGCTGATGGCATACTGCGCCGTCACGGGAGAGAGTGCGGTAGGACAGCCTTATGGTTTTTGCAACAATGTAAGAGTCAATCCGGCGTTCAGTTTTAATAACTATATTAAAGCTAATTACACGGATGACAAGATCACTAATTTCGACGATGTTTTCAAATCCGAAGGCGATATGAAGGGCATCGGGGAGCTTGTTGACAAATATATCGCCGAAAAGACGTGGGGTGAAACTTTCGAAAAGCCGAAGGTTGAAACCGAAACCGTGCTTTTGAAGGATCATCCGAAGAAGTCCATTATCTCGGTCGTTTTCAGCAACGAAAAGCCCGAGGGCAACGGCTGGATACCTTCCTCGTCCAAGTGGAAGCTTTCAAATACTGACGGCTACCGCTATTTCTCTGGTCTTCGCGGAGATGCAGATGCTATCGCGTCGCTTGCGGGTACGAAAACTCCGAACGGTCTGACCGATGCGGAGAAAAAGGATCTGGCCGACATCAGATACGGTCTTTCTGTCATCGGAATGTCGCATCTTGATCTGCCCGAGTACAGCGTAACGACAGAAAACGGAGGCAAGATGCAGACCACTTCGCTTATCAATCTGCTTAACGGTCATTACGGCTCTTCATATACCGCGAATATTTATTTTGATGATAAGACCTACAATATCAATGGAGAGGAGGACTCTTCATCGCCCTACACCGCGCTCTTTACGCTGAATTTCGGCTCTGTCAAGACATTTGAGGCGATCGGTTATTCTTCGGGCAATCTTAAGGGCTTCCCGCAGGCGCAGGATGTTTATGTCAGTGATGACGGAATCAACTGGACAAAGGTGCCCTCTGCTTGCTTTGACACCGAGATAGCGTCCGTTACCAGCATTAACGACAAGAGCGGAACCCGCGATCCTTGGAACAATAACGAGCCGAAACAGGAAGTTCTTTTTGATATGAAGAACGCGAGCGGAAAGTATATCCGCATTGCCGTCCGTCGCGGCGCGAACGTTGATTATCACGGAATTAATACGAGAGAGATTCTTGTGTTTGGAGAATAAAATGCATGACAAAAGCACAGCCGCGCGCTTTGGCGCGAGGCTGTGCTTTTGTCCGAAACGCC
>JAZORB010000133.1:0-5947 GCA_045656385.1 Eubacteriales bacterium
GCTCGAGGATGGCGGCTACAAGGTTCAGCTCATTGACCTTGCACATCAGGAGATCCCCGAGGATTGCCGCCTTATGGTCGTTTATGATCCTCAGGACGACTTCCTTGTCAACGACGGCGTTTCGAATATCTCCGAGATCGAAAAGCTCGACCGCTTCCTTGACGGTACCAACGCCCTTATGGTCTTCTTCAACCCCACCACACCTCTCCTTCCCAATCTTGAGGAATATCTTGAGGAATGGGGCATCAAGTTCGACCGCCACACCGATAATATGGAAAACGTTCACGGCACCACCATCCGCGATTATAATCAGTCGCTGACCGAGGACGGTATGACCGTTGTCGGCAATTATGCTACCCTTGGCCTGGGTGCTTCTCTCCACAAGGATCTGAGAACCACCTATCCCCCCAAGGTCATCTTCAAGAACGCTATGGGTATTTCCTATTCCGACACTTATCAGAGTGTTTGGCATCAGGATGAGGAGGATCCCACCCAGAACTTCAGCTACGGCTCCTACTACAAGGACGGCGTATCGCGCTCGATGTTCGATGTTTTCCTTTCTCCCACAACCGCAACCGCAGTTGTTGACACCACCGTTGTTGCAGAGGCAACACAGCAGTACCCCTTCAAGCTTATGACCATCACCCGTGAATCGAGAATGGTTGACAACACCAACGAGGACTATTCCTACGTTCTCGCTTGCGGCTCGACCGATTTCCTTTCGAGCACTCTCCTTCTCTCGAACACCTACGGTAACACCGACCTGATGCTCAGCGCACTCCGCGCAACAGGACGTGAGAACGTTCCCGTCGGACTCGATATCAAGCCCTTCGCTTCGACCACCATCGAGACTCTCACCACCGCTCAGGCTAACAGATGGACTGTAGCCCTCATCCTTATCCCCACCCTCATTACCGCTATTGCAGGCGTCTACGTTCTCGTAAGGAGAAAGTACAGATGACAAACGGCAAGGTAATAAATGAAAGTACCGCTCGTCTTCGCCGCCGCCGTTCGGTGGCAAAGATGCAGAGAAACTGGATAATTGCGCTTTCCGTGCTTATCGTTTTTCTGATCGCAGCCTTCATTGTCGTTGATTATATCGTCAATATCGTTTATTTTGAGGATTACGACGGCGCGAAGTACCAGATCAAGCAGAAAAACGGCATCTACGTTATGTGCGACGATAATGGCGACACGCTCGAATTGTCGGTTTCCGCGGATACTTCAAAGAACACTTATATCTATGTGACCGCCCTCGGCACCGAGGTCAAGGTCGATCCCGACACGGGTATCAACACCGTTTATTCGGTGATTGATACCGTGGAGGGCGAAGAGGTCGGCGTTGCGAACCGAATTCAGATGTTCAAGCAGATCAAGCAGGAGAACATCGATAAGCTCGAGATTCACAACGAGCACGGCTCATACGTTTTCTACGTCGATAAGGACGGCGATTTTCAGATCAAGGGCTATGAGGGCACTCCCTTCTCGCAGGTAATGTTCTCCTCGCTTGCGGTATCCTGCGGATACTCGCTTTCGACCAGAAAGATCCAAGATCCCATCAAGGACGAAAACGGACTTTACACCGAATACGGTCTTGCTCCCGAAAAGAGAGTGGACGAAAACGGCAACGAATACGATTACACTCCCAACTGGTACCGCGTGACCGACATCGACGGCAACTCGCACACCGTCTACGTCGGCGACGCAGTTCCCTCGAACACGGGCTATTACGTCAAGCTGACCGACCGCGATGCGGTTTACGTTATGAATTACAGCCTTGACGGCTCCTATCTCGGAATGTACGACGGCAAGACCTACGACAGCATCGAGAGCGTGCTTCACGAGCCGATCGAGAAGTTTGTAACTCCTCTAGTCACCTACCCGATGGAGCTTAACAACTATTTCGACGTTCAGATGTTCACCATTTGGGAGGGTGAGAAATTCAATTCTATCCCCGATAACGCTACCGACGAGGAGATCGACAAGCTCAATCTCGATCCCATCGTTTCCTTTACTTTCCAGGATCTCGAAGAGAGAACAGGCACATTCAATGCCAACACTCCCTACGTTCTCGACTTCCCCGGGGGCTACGTGGCAAACGATAACTCCATCGATAGCTGCCTGCAGGCGTTCTATACGCTTTCGCCTCTCGGAGTTGTCAAGCTTGGAATCGATGATGATTCTCTTGTAAAATACGGCCTCGACAAGCCCGAATACGTTATCTATTTCACCTTCGAGGATAAATACGAGCACCTGATCTTCATCAGTGCCGAGACCGAGCAGGGCACCCGCTATATGACCTCGGGACTCTACGACTTCATCGTCGAGGTCGACCGTTCCTCGCTTAACTTCCTCAACTACACCAAGAACGATTGGGTAAACGACCTTTATTTCTCGATGAACCTCGCATGGGCGACCAAGGTCGAGGTCGAGTATGACGGTAAGCTTTACACCTTCAATCTGGACAACTCGATGTCCGACTCGGTGACCAACCCTAACTGTTCGGAGGATGCAAAGAAGAAGGGAACGATCTCTTCTGCTCAGATGGCTATCAGCTGCTATGATTCGGAAGGTAACAAGATGGAGGCGATCTCCGAGCTTACCGTCATCGATAAGAAGGGCTTCAAGTGGGTCATCGACCACGAAACCATCAAGGTATATAACACCGCCGGCGAAAGAGTAAAGATCGAGGGCGACGGTTATCTGATGGACAACAATCGCGGCGAGGAGGTAGCGGTCCTCAAGGGCTATATCGACACTCCCGATTATCAGGTCTACGTCACTGCAAACCAGATCCGCATCCTCACCTCCGAGGGCGTTCTCGTCAAGGAGTATATGAGATACGGTATGTCGAACTTCCGTAAGTTCTTCTCGGCGCTCCTCTATGCCTCCAAGCAGGGAAGCGTTCACGACGGAACCAACGGTCTGACCGAAGCAGAGGTCGATGCAATTCTCGCAAACCGCGATAATTACGACGTTCGCATCAAGGTTGAAACATCCTATAAGGATCCCCAGACTAACAAATACACCTACTACGAATACAAATACTATAACTACTCCGAGCGCGCCGCTATGATCACGGTCAACGACGGCGACGGCGAGTTCCGAGTCCTCCGTTCCTTCACCAAGAAGGTCGCAGAGGAAGCCGGCAAGGTCATCACCGGCGAAGCCATCAAGGCGACCGATAAGTATTCGTAAAAATACAAAAAACAGCACAGAAAGCTTTTTGAGCCTTCTGTGCTGCTTTTTTATGCAGCTTTTCTTTTATTCCTGAGCGCCGCTATGCCGTAAATGGCGCCGAGGTATATTAGCACGATCGGTATGACGGGGAACATATACCAAAACGGTATCGGGATCCACTCGTAGAAAAGATCGAGAAGAGGGTTGTCGGGAGCCATTGAGTACATGTAGTTGACGTCAATGATCTCGCCCGCCCAGTCGACGATATCGTTTTCCTTGCAGTATTCGTTGATCTTCAGATTGAGCAGGTGCACGGCGGTGTAGACAGCCGCGGAGATGCCAACGGTGGAGAAGATGCATTTTGCGTCAAGCTTGCAAAGCCCGAGCTTGAAAAGCAGGATAGGTATGCTCGCTTCGAAAACGTGCGGGAAATAATAGAAGCAGAAAACATGCCCTCCCAGCTCTGCATCTGCTATAGAATGGTTGAGTATCAGTGCCATGGCAGCACCGAGAGACCAAAGCAGGGTCAGATTTCCGAGCACCTTGTTCCTTGTGAAGACCGCAAAGGGCAACACCATCGCGTTGAGCGAGCAAAGGTGGAGGGGGAGATACTCAAGCGGCGACTCCCACGAACCGAGGTTATATATTATCGCGGCGATTCCCGAGAGCGACAGAATTCCGAGAACGATCACTTGCGTCTTCTGCGGGCATTTCTTTAATATGAAAAAAAGTGCAATATTCAAAGCTACAGCAAAAACGAGCGTTGCAATATGCGCGGCACCGAATGTACCCCAAGCCATGATGAAATTCTCCTTTTGTAACGTCAGGTTTACAACCTTACATATCATACCATAAAAATTAAAAAAGTCAACCCCTTTTCTCGAAAATTAATAATTAGATTGAAAAATAAGCGATTAAAGGAGATTTGAATATAAAAAAGACCGCCTAGGCGGTCTTTTTATATTGTGGCTGAATTAGCCAAGCTTAGCCTGGTTGATCTTAACGCCGGGGCCCATCGTGGATGCGATTACGCAGCTCTTGATGTACTGACCCTTAGCAGCAGCGGGCTTAGCCTTGATAACTGCACCAACGAGAGCGTCAAAGTTCTCCTGGAGCTTCTGCTCGCCGAAGGAAACCTTGCCGAGAGGGCAGTGGATGATGTTGGTCTTGTCAAGACGGTACTCGATCTTACCTGCCTTAGCCTCGTTAACTGCACGAGCAACGTCGGGGGTAACGGTACCGTTCTTGGGGGAAGGCATAAGTCCCTTAGGACCGAGAACCTTACCGAGACGGCCGATAACGCCCATCATGTCAGGGGATGCGATTACAACGTCGAAGTCGAACCAGTTTTCCTTGGTGATCTTCTCAACGAACTCTGCGCCGCCAACGTAATCTGCGCCTGCTGCGGTAGCAGCCTCGATCTTAGCGGGATCCTTTACGAATACGAGAGTCTTAACGGTCTTACCGGTACCGTTGGGGAGAACAACTGCACCACGAACCTGCTGGTCTGCGTGACGGGAGTCAACGCCCAGACGGATGTGGATCTCAACAGTCTCATCAAACTTTGCCTTTGCGGTCTGGCAAACGAGAGCCATAGCCTCAGAGGGATCGTAAGCCTTCGAACGGTCGATGAGCTTAGCACTATCTGTATACTTCTTACCCATTTTAGCCATTTTAACTTACCTCCTCTTAGTCTTCTACGGTGATACCCATGGAACGAGCGGTTCCTGCGATCATGCTCATTGCAGCTTCAATGCTTGCTGCGTTGAGGTCGGGCATCTTGGTCTCTGCGATCTTTCTTACCTGATCCTTGGTAAGGTGTGCAACCTTGGTCTTGTTGGGCTTTGCGGAGCCGCTCTCAATGCCAGCAGCCTTGAGGATAAGAACAGGTGCGGGGGGAGTCTTGGTGATGAATGTGAAGGAACGGTCTGCATATACAGTAATAACTACAGGGATGATGAGACCGATGTCGTTCTTGGTTCTTTCGTTAAATTCCTTTGTGAAAACCGGAATTGCAACACCGTACTGACCGAGGGCGGGACCTACGGGGGGCTGAGGAGTTGCTTTACCGGCGGGCAGCTGAAGCTTGATATAGCCCAATACTTTCTTTCCCATAAATAAATACCTCCATGTGGTTTTTGGCGGAAGAATTCAGAAATTTTTCTTCCTCCCACTAAATTTATACCGGAACTACGTTTGCGGCGTCAAACTCTACCGGCATATCACGGCGGCCTCTCTTAACGAGGACGGTGATCTTCTTAGCGTCATCGGAAATAGACTGGACTGTTCCGTTATATCCATCGAACAGACCGCCCTTGATGACGACCTCGTCTCCAACGCCGACGGCGAGACGGGGAGCTTTCTTTTCTTCGATATTAAGGTCTTCGACCTCTTTATCGGAGAGGGGGGTGGGCTTGGATCCGGGGCCAACGAAGCCGGTAACGCCTGTAATGTTTCTTACAGCGTGCCAGGATTCGTCGTTCATGATCATCTTGACCAGAACGTAGCCGGGGAAGAGCTTGTACTCAACTTCCTTTTCCTCGTCACCCTTCTTTTCCAGAACTGTTTCAACCGGAATCTTTGCCTCAAAGATCAGATCTCCGAGACCGCGGTTTTCAACGATCTTCTGGATATTTGCCATAACCTTGTTTTCATAACCGGAGTACGTATGCACCACATACCAACGCACACCGACATTCATTTCATTAATATCGCTCATTGGATCTTATCAGATCAGATGGCCGAGAGCCTCAATGCCGCCCGAGAA
>JAZORB010000134.1:0-21278 GCA_045656385.1 Eubacteriales bacterium
TCATGCGCGCAAATGGAGGTTCAGAATCCTGTCATCTCGACTTCCGATCTGCCCTCGGATTCGAAGCTCTTGCTGTTGCTTTAGCAACAGCAATCATTTGCGCGCTACCACCGCATGTCAGTTTCGCTCAAATCATGCGCGCAAATGGAGGTTCAGAATCCTGTCATCTCGACACCGATCTGCCTATGGATTCGAAGCTCTTGCTGTTGCTCTGCAACAGCAATCATTTGCGCGTGATCACCGCACGTCAGTTTCACTCAAATTATGCGCGCAAATGGAGGTTCAGAATCCTGTCATCTCGACTTCCGATCTGCCTATGGATTCGAAGCTCTTGCTGTTGCTTTAGCAACAGCAATCATTTGCGCGTGATCACCGCACGTCAGTTTCACTCAAATTATGCGCGCAAATGGAGGTTCAGAATCCTGTCATCTCGACTTCCGATCTGCCCGCGGATTCGAAGCTCTTGCTGTTGCTTTAGCAACAGCAATCATTTGCGCGTGATCACCGCACGTCAGTTTCGCTCAAATTATGCGCGCAAACATAGGTTCAAAACCCTTTCATATCAACACCGATACCATAATTTACGCCTTTGTTTCGTTTCTGTTGGTTAATACGAGATCATCCACATATCGGTGCATTTCTTCTCTGCTTTTTATACCCTGTGCTAACGCGATGATCTCCTGCTTTTGTGTTTCGCCAAGCGCCCCGAATTTCTGCATCGCGTCGGGATTCATCGCCAAAGCCATGGCAAAGCCGATCGGCATTTCGTCTTGTTTCATCTTTTCACCTCCATTTTTATTATAAATATTATTTGTCATTTCAAAACCTTGCATACCTGTCAAAAACCCGCATAAATCTCATCGGCTGTGCAAAAAATAAAAATGATAACGGAGGTGAAGATATGAGCAATCGATTAGCAAACGAAACAAGTCCCTATCTGATTCAGCACAAAGACAATCCCGTTGATTGGTATCCATGGGCAGAGGAAGCGTTCGAGCGCGCCAAAAAGGAGGACAAACCCATCTTTTTAAGCATCGGATACAGCGCGTGCCATTGGTGTCACGTGCTCGCCCACGAAAGCTTTGAGGATGAAGAGATCGCCGATATACTCAATAAATATTTTATATCGATCAAGGTTGACAAGGAGGAACGCCCCGACATTGACAGCGTTTATATGGCGGTCTGCCAAGCTTTTACGGGCAGTGGCGGATGGCCGACGAGTATTTTTATGACAGCGGACGGGAAGCCTTTTTTTGCGGGAACATATTTCCCGAAAACCTCGCGGGGCGGTATGATCGGCTTTCGGGAGCTGCTTCTTGCCGTACACGAAAAATGGGTGTCCGACCGCGGCATGCTGCTGCGCGATTCAGAGGAGATCATCAAGCATTTGAATCAATCTCAGAATTCAGCAGAAATTGCTGATATTGATCTGACACACTTGGCAATAGCGCATTATGAGCGCATCTATGACGAAAAGCACGGCGGATTCGGGCGGGCGCCGAAATTTCCGACGCCGCATAATCTGCTCTTTTTGCTTGATTATTATGAGCAAAACAAAACGCCCGCGTGTCTGCGCATGGCAGAGCATACGCTCATGCAGATGTACCGCGGCGGCATCTTCGATCACATCGGGTTCGGTTTTTGCCGCTATTCCACAGACAAAAAATTCCTTGTTCCGCATTTCGAGAAAATGCTCTATGACAATGCGCTTCTGATGCTTGCCTACATCAAAGCATACAAGGTAACGAAAAAGGAGATCTACCTTGACGTTGCCGAAAAAACGGCAAGCTATATTCTTCGCGAGATGACCTCGCCCGAAGGGGGATTTTACAGCTCGCAGGACGCCGACAGCGAGGGCGAGGAGGGCAGATATTATCTGTTTACCCCGAGCGAGATCGACGAAGCGATCGGCGCGGAGGACGGAGCGCGCTTCAAAAGTCATTTTGACATCACGGAAAGAGGTAATTTTGAAGGAAAGAATATCCCGAATCTGTTAAAAAGCGACCCGAAGGATAAAGGATTTGAGCTTTTCCTCTCCGAGCTTTATGATTACCGAAAAAAGCGAAGCTCTCTCCACCGCGACGAGAAGATCCTGACATCCTGGAACAGCCTGATGATCGCCGCGATGTGCGAGCTCTATCTTGTCAGCGGGAAGGAGATATATCTTTCCGCCGCGCAAAATGCAGACGGCTTTATCCGTAAATATCTTTGCGAGGGCGACACGCTTTATGTCAGCTATCATATGAAAAAACAGGGCGTCAGAGGCTTTCTTGATGATTATTCCGCATATATTTTTGCGCAACTGTCGCTCTACCGCGCCACATTGGAAAGCGATTATTTAAACCGCGCAATAAATCTGTGCGATAAAGTGATGGGCGATTTCGGCGACAATACGGGGGGATTTTATCTTTACGGCAAAGAGCACGAAGAGCTGATCCTGCATCCCAAGGAGACACATGACGGCGCGATCCCAAGCGGAAATTCGCTGATGGCTTATGATCTTGTCCGCTTGTCTTTTCTAACAGATGATGAAAAATACAAAATCGCGGCAGAGCGACAGCTTGATTTTCTTTCTCAAAGCGCATCAAGGTATCCCACGGGGCACGCCATGTTTTTGAAGGCACTTTTGGAGTACAAGAATCCGCCAACGAAAATAACCGTCATACTCGATGAAGCGACCGACAAAAGCGTCTTGCCGCTTGATTTGCCGCACGATGCGGTCATAATTTTGAGAGATTCGGCAGAGGAATATCCTCTTAAAAACGGAAAGACTACCTATTATATATGTCGAGGTCACAGTTGTCTGCCGCCAACCAATGACTTGTATGAATTGGTTTGAACTTGCGAAAACTGAATGGTGGAAAGGAGTGATGGATATGGCTGAAAACAAGAATATTAAAAAAGAGAAAGAACCCAAGGAACAAAAGCCTCTTACCAAGCCCGGCGAAATCAAGGGGAAAATCGAAGTCCCCGACACCCGTGCACGCAGGGACGGTCCCGGGGGAAATTAAATCAGATATAAATATAGTGAAAACCCTCTGCAGAAAATTTCTGCAGAGGGTTTTTATCATTAGTTCAATTTAGCGTCCACATATATGGGGCAATGGTCGGAGATGGCGATCGATGCCTCATCGGTGGGGATGGAGTGCACCAGCACACGGACAGCATCATCGGTGACAAAAATGAAGTCAATGGGAGTACCCTCGGCGCAGGGACGGCCGGGGACGCCGTGGAAGGAGTTGATGCCGGTGGTGGCGCTGACGGTTGCAATGTCGGCACTGTCGGGCAGGACCTTCTTCATATTTTGAATCGATTCGCTTTCCGGGTGGGCATTGAAGTCTCCGGTGATGAAAACGGGAAGCTCGGCGCCATACTTTTCGCGGAGCTCATCCTTCTTTTCAAGCATCTGGCAAACGTTATCGACGCGCCACATCTCGCCCTCGACAGCATTGGTTGCATCAAGGTTGTATGTTTTCAAGATCAGCGAGCCGTGGGAATTGATCAGCGCCATTTTTTTACCGCTTTTTTTGTCAGCAAGAACTGCCCACGCCATCGATTTGGTATCGGTGCCGCGGCTGCGGTAAAGCTCGCTTCCGCCCTCGATCAGCTCAAAACGGTCGTGACGGTAAAGAATTGGGGTAAAGCAATGCTTATCCCCCGCGTGACGGAGCGCCACGGGAGCGTAAATATCACTTAGGGTATCAAAAAGTGCAGTTCCAACGCGATTGACTTCCTGCATTCCGATCAGATCTGCATCGCTCGCACGATAATAATCAGCAATCAAGGAGAGTCTGTCCCCGAGGGTCTTATCAAACAAAATATTGCTGGACATGATGCGAACGTCAGCATCCGGGGTGCGAGAGATTAAAGAGGACATGGTATTTTCCTTTCTGCTCGGTGAGCCGGGTGAGATCTGATTTACTCCACAACAACGGTGGGGAGGTCGAGCAGGGATGCGAAATACTTCATCTGATCGACGGTTGCGTCATAGATGATGGCGCTGTGGTGGGTAGCACCCGCGTTGCTGAGCTTTTCGAGGAACTCGGGCAGGGGAGCGGCGGGCTTGAACCAGCCTCTGACCTTATACTCGAACGCCTTTTCGGGAACATCAAGCATCTCGATGGGCGAGATGAAGAGCTTGTAGCCTTCCTCGCTCTTGTAGAGGTTGATAAACACGGCGTTGCCCGCGCGGTAGCATCCGTAGGAAACAACGGGATCGAGTGCGCCGTCGGCATAGATGAACTTGATCTTCTTGTAGCCGGGCTTTGCCTTGGTCAGCGCGAGGTTGTATTCGCCCATGTGGCTGATCAGGAGCGAGCCGTTCTTCCAGTCGGGGCAGAAGATCTCGGCAAATGCGGTGCCCGAATAGGATTTAAGAAGCGCACCGACAAGGGATGCGGTGAGAATGTCGCCCTCTCCCGCGTAGCCGGTTCCGCGAGCCATCGCCTTGCAAGCCTCGATGAAGGGCATTGCGGTGATGCCGCTTGTGCCGCCGATCTTGCGGAAATTGATAGTGAAAGCATCGAGATTGTTATTTTCGATAAATTTGCGAACTGCCAAGCAGTTGCGGACGGTCTCGGCGTGCGCTTCTGCGTCGATGGGCTCGATCTCGTAGAAGAGCTCTGTGTTTTCCTTCATCTCAGCCTCAACCTCGGCATCGGTGACCGATGTGCGGAGTGCCTCCATCTCGCCGTCCTTGGGGTAGACAGCACTTACGCCAAAGCGGGAAAGAAGGGTCTCGTCGTCGATAAGGAAGTCACCCATTCCGTCAAAGGAACCGCCAATAGAACCCGCGCGGCTGCCCGCGAGAGCACGCGCCGCACCTGCGGCTTTAACGTAACCCGAAACCTTGTCGAGCACGTCCGAGTGCTCAATGTGTCCTGCGCAAACTGCATAAGACTTTCCGCGCTGGCGGAGAAGCGAGCACATATCCATAACGCCGTGAATTCCGTGGCAGAAGCTGATCTCGGCGGGGTCCTGTGCGGGGCTGAAATCATAGGTTTCGGTGGTGTCAAGGACGATTATGGGCAGATCTGTGCCTGCAAGGGCGTCGATCGACTCAAGCGAGGGGGAGTATGCCGCGTGCCAGGTGACGATGCAATCCGCGCCCGCTTTTTCGAATTTTTCGACAGCCGCCGCAAATTCGGGCTTGATGCGGCAGAATTCGTTGCGAATGACCTCAAATCCGCGGCCTTCAAGCTCGCATGCGAGTCTTTCATAGAAGGGCTCAAGGCGGGGGCGGCTGGTGACGGATGCGCCGCAGTCGTCATAAAGCTTTATATAAAGAGGAAGAAAACCGATTTTAACCTTTTTCATGATATGTATTCCTTTCTTAATTGAGTCCGAGATAACGTGCGGCGTTGCCGTACATGATGTCGCTGACGTCTTCCTTGGTAAGGCCGAGCTTTTCGGCAGCGCGTCGGAAGGCGAGAAGCTCTTCGTAGATAAAGAGGGTGATGTCGCTTTCGTCGGTCTCGCGCATCTGCTTGTCGTTCGAAACGTCGCCGTAAAGTCCGCGCGGAACAACGTTGATGTATTTTCCGCCGTCGTTGATGCGGTACATGCGCATCTTGGTGTAGGGCATATCAGAGCCGTAAAGCACTCTCTTGGGTCCGACCGCGTCGATCAGCCTCTCCATTGCGTAGTCATAGACGTTCGCGGAGAAATCATAGTAGAGATTCTTGGTCTTCTTGATGACGTCAAAGGCGTCGCCGATGTCCTCGTAGACGTAGGCTCTGCCGACGTGGGCGATGATGACCTTTGCGTTCGGGTATCTTTCGTCGATCTCCGCCATCTGCGCGAGGTTGACGGGGTCTTTAAGGCGCATCGATCGCGGGATGTGGAGAATGACGATGCCGCCGAGCTCGTTCATCACTTCAAGATGCTCGTGGGGGAGGAAATCGAAAATTCTGATCTCGCCTGCAGGGATGTAGGGCGCGCAGTTTGCCTGATAGGGCTTAATTCCGAGATAGCCCTGCGCCATCGCGTTGATGATATCGCGCTTGGTGGTCTTGTAGGAGGTGCAGTAAAGTCCGTGAGCTCCTCGGTTCTTGATGAGATCGGTGACGTAGCCGTTGACCATATCGAGGTAGCAGGTGGGCGAGCCCATAATCAGCGAGGTCACCTGCTTTCCGGGGAAGATGTTGCGGGCAGTTTCTTCGATGTCCTCGTATGTCATATTGGGAGCAACGAGCTCTGTCCAGCTGACACAGCCCTTGCGCTCCTCGGGCTTTTTGCGCTTCATGCCGTCGGTCCAGACGTGCGCGTGCGCGTCGATTATCTTGTCGGGGAGAAAATCCGCGAGCTTTTCTTGATAAACTTTCTTGTCGTAATCTGTAAGTTGAATACCAAACATTTTGTACTCCTTATTAATTCGCTTCGTAAAGCTCGAACTCAACGATGCGGAAGTAGTGGGGATTTGCATTGACGGTTGTGCTGACGCCGTATTTCTGGTTGAATGCATCAACAGCGGATTCGTCGCGGCTTCGCGGTGCTGTCAGGGCGAACATGACGTATTTCGCCTCGGTCTTTTCGAAGGACGCGGTGATCTTGTTGGTTGTAGCGTCGACCTTTTCGTATTTCAAGCCCGAAGCGAGCTTTTCGCCCGACCAGACAGCAGTCCAGTTTTCGCCGTCAAGGCTGACGAGAATATCGAAACCGTCAACACCGTATATAATACCGCTGCTGTAAACCGAGAAGGAATCGACGAAGGTCGTCTCGTCGAGCTCAAAGAAGAAGCCGCAAAGGTATTTGCCGTCGGCGGCAAGCTGACCTTTCGCGTTGTAAAGCTGCGAGATCGATGTGTAAGACGCGCATTCCGACTTCGAGAAGGACATCTTGAAATCGGTGTAGGTCGATTTTGCATCCTTATCGTAAACGTATTTGCCGTCGGTCTGGTTTGCGGAGTTCGAGATCGTGGATAAACCGAAGGACTCGGTCTTTGCGACCGACTTGCCGTAAAGGAGGTTGAAGGTGTATCCCTTTGTTTCCTTCGCGCCGCAAAGAGTGCAGGCGCGTTCTTTGGTGCCCTTGGCAGAGGCGGTGGCTTGGGTTGCTACCTTCCATTCGCCGTAGGTGTGGGGAGCTGTCAGCGTCACGCTTTCCTTTTTGCCGCAAACGATGCACTCGCGTGCTCGCTCACCCGCTTTTGCACAGGTGGGAGTCGAAATTTCCTTCCATTCGGTGTAGGAATGTGCCGTGGCGGGCTTGTTGCCGGCTTTGACTATGTAATCGTCGATCAGCTCCTGAATTCGGAGCATTTCGGTGGACGATGCGAGAACGTCCTCAAACTGCGTTTCCGCCGCACTTGTATAGTAGGAAGTCGAGCGGTTGACGAAGGAGTAATCCACGCCCTCTGCCGAGCGGCCCGTGAGCGCGCAATAGGTCATGAGCGCCTTGATATAGCCCGTCAGATAGTTGGGGTGAACGTTGTCCTTGGTGATGACGAAATCGTTCTTCGTATATTTGAATTCCATATCCTTGATCCTGCCGTTCCAAAGATCGGTGACAAGATCGCCCGCGGGAATGACCGTCCAGCCGTCAGCAAGCGTCTTTTTGAGTGCCGCACCGGTGGAGGAGGAATTCTTTGTGTCGTAATGCGTGATGATCACGGCAAAATGTGTATCCTCGGGGAAGAGGGCGGCAATCTGCATTACCTGCTCATACGAGGACGCGATCGAAGAGCCTCTTTGCTGGAAGACGACGACGTCCTGATCGTAGAAGGAGTCCATCTCCTTGCCTTCTTTGTTGCCATAGTGGTTCGGGTGGAGCTCGAGCATGAGCTGATAGAGGCCGTAGTCCTTATAGCTTGCGGGGATTCCGTCCGCAGAAGCCTTATCTCTGCCGTCGGTGAAGCCCGCGCTGCCGTAGGTGAAGTTGGTCACGGTCACCTTGTCGCCGTAAAGCTCCGCGATACGCTGGAAAACGCCTTTTTTACTGGTCGGGCTGCCGCTATCGTTGATAACGACCTCGCCGTAATATGTCAGCGAGTTGCCCGCGAACATGATCTTTTTGCCGTCAAGCGAGGTCTCGCCCGCGGGGATGACCTCCTCGACCTTTTCGCCGCACACGGTGCAGCTTGCCGCGCGCTTGCCGTCGGAGTTGCAGGTGGGGGCATTCAGAGTCTCCCATGCGCCGTAGGTGTGGCCTTTGGGCGAGGTGTCGGTTCTCTGCACGTCGCCGCAGGAGCACTTGCGCTCAAAATATCCGGGCTCGGTGCAGGTGGGGGTCTTTAATTCTTCGGTATATTCGTGAACGTGCTCGGTGAGAGCTTCGGTTTCAGCCGCGCTCGTTTCGGGCTGGGACTCCACGGGTTCTTCGCCGTCGCAAGAGGATAAAACCGCGGCGAACGCGAGAATGATCAATAAAAATGCTAAAAATAATCTCTTTTTCTTCATGATTCGGCTCCTTTAAGGATGAGATCGACGCCACTCTTTGTATGCTTCGAACTTGGCTTGATAATATTCGGAATAATCGGATGGCGAAACCTTTCGGCTGTCGGCGGAGGTGCGCTTTGCGGCGGCGGCGAGCTCCTCGCCACTCTCGGATGCCGCGGCAAGTATAGCGGCGCCAAGCGCGGGGGAGTCGGTCTGCGTGCTTGCAAAGACTTCAAGCCCCGTCACGTCGGCGATCAGGCTCTGCCAGAAGCGGCTTGCCGTCGCGCCGCCCGCCATTGTGAGTGAGGAAACGGCACTCATACCGCTCTTTTTGTACTCCTCGATGATGAGGGCGGTCTCGAACGCCGCGCCTTCCATCAGCGCAAGGGCGAGATCGTATTTATCGTGCCCGATCGTAAGACCCGTGATATGCGCGCCGACGCTTCCTCCGATCAGAAGTCCCGTGCCTGTGGCGGAGGGGCGGAAGAAGAGGGTGTCGTTTTTGCCCTTTCTCTGTTCCGCACCGCTTGAAAGCTCGGGGATGGGGGTGTTTGTCAGCTTTGAAAGCCACTCAAAAGCCGCGCCGATGCCCGAAACGGTCGAAAGCGCGCCAAATCCGCCCGCGGGATGGATGCAGGGGGAGATTCTGCTTTTACCGAAAAGGGGAGTTTCGGTCACTCCGAAAAGTACCCAAGCAGTGCCCGTGGCAAGCAAAAGCTGACCCACTTCGACGGTTCCGCTGCCGATCGAGGCGCAATATTGGTCGTGCGCGCCGTTGTAAACGCGGACGGACTCGGAAAGCCCCGTCCGAGCGGCGGCTTCGGGGGTAAGATTGCCCACAAACGCGCCCGTGGGGAGCGTTTCGGGGAGCTTATCCTCCGCAAGGCCGAGATAATCGAGGATATCCTCGTTTATCTTCTTTTCGTTTATATCGTAAAGTCGGCGGATGGCGGCGCAGGAGGGATCCTCGACGCATTTGCCCGCCAGTCTTTGGTTGATAAAACCGAGGGTGGAGGGGAAGGATGCCGCTTTTTCATAGGTTTCGGCAATGTTTTTCTTCATCCAAAGAAGCTTTGCCGCATCGGCATTCGGCTGCATGCGCCAGCCGTATCTGTTATAAAACAGCTCGTTGCCAAAGGCATTTTTCAGCTCCTCGCTCTCGCGGGTGGCGCGGTTGTCCATCCAGGAGTAGGCGGGGGTGAGAGTTTCGCCCTTTTCGTCAAGCAGAACGGTCGCACCGCCCTGCGCTGAGACCGAAATGGCGCAGATCTCGCCAAGATCCTTCACCTTTTCTGCGATCTCGCGGATGGCGCTGACTGCGGCTTCGTACCAATCGTTCGCGTTCTGCGTTGCCTCGGCACCGTTCGCGCAAAGGTCGTAGGCACTTTTGGCGGTGGCAACGCACTCGCCCTTTTCGGTGAGGGCAAGCGCCTTGAGCGAGGTCGTTCCGACGTCGATTCCTATGTAGATCTTCATTTTGCTATCTCGTCGATCGCGTCGCAGATGAAGTCGATGGCGTCGCGGTCGGCAATGAGCGGAGGCTTGAAGAGGACTGCGGGCAGGCAGTTCTGCTTATAGATCTGCGCGCTGGCGTCGATGCAACGCTCGTGAAGCTCGCCCATGAACTTCTTCGCCTCCTCGACATTTTCGCAATGCAGAGCCGCAAGAAGTCCCGAGCCTTCGACCTTCGTGAACTTTTCGGGGTATTTTACCACGAGTTCGCCGAGCTTTTCCTCAAAATAAGCGCAGTTTTCCGCGATGACGCTTCTGTTTTCAAGCGCAAACTTCATCGTTACAAGGTAGGAAAGCGATGCAAGCTCCTCCTGACCGTTCGTGACAAGCGCGCCGAACTGGTTGAGGTTGTCGTATTCTGCGGTGGTGATGACCTTACTTGCGGGATATTCGCCGCCGGGGAAGCCCTTGCCGATGATGACGAAATCGGGCTTCAGATCATAAAGTCGGAACTGGAACATGCCGTCATACCACATGCAGGACTGGATCTCGTCCACCATTGTGGGGGTGTCGTACTCGGCGCAAAGCTCGTGCGCGCGCTGGAGGTAAGACTTTTCAAGACGGATTCCGCCGTAGTTCATAAGGATGATCTCGTGCATAAAGCCCGCGGTCTTGTAGTTACCCGAGTTGTATTTCTTGATCTTCGCCTCGAAATCGGCGATGTCGTTGATCGAAACGGGAACGACCTTGTAGATCTCGGCGTTCTCGGATTTTGCGCGGATCTCGTCCCAAAGACCGCGGAAGGTCTGAATGAGGGTGGTGGTGCCGTGATAGTTCGCGGTAACTCCGCCAACCTTGTCGCCCATCACGAAGAAAACGGGGGTCTTGCCCGCATATTTGGGCTCGGGGAATTCGGGCGAGAGCTTATAGAAGCGCGCGAGCATCATCTTGAAGCCCGCCTCGACTGCGAGCGAGCCGGTTTCAAGGTTGATGACGCGGTTGAGAACCTTTTTCTCGGTGGATGCGATGACCTTTTCGATCTCGGCGGAGTTATCCCAATCGATTCCGTTGTCCGACGCGATCAGCTTTTCCTCGCAAAGGCGGGTGATGTGGCCGCGGGTGTTGTTGTGGGTGGCGTTGGGGATGCCGAGGGCGCGCGCCTTGTCGATCAGGCGGTAGCCGGGGAAGGAGTGGCCGAGGGATGCGTGATAGTGCTCGCTCTTGCCGATGAAGTAGAGCTTACCGTCCTCGCCGACGCGGAAATATCCGCGTGCCGCAACGGGAGCAGCCTCGCGGCTTGCCGCCTTGCGGAAGGAATCGGTGGGCGCACCGTCGGTAACGTGCGGAACCTCGGGCATTACCTGCTTGCCAACGAGGGCGAGCATTTCGGAATTCTTCTTCTGAACCGATTCGGGGAAGAAATCGACCTTTTCGTTTGCAATAGCCTGCGCCTCTTCAAGGCTCTGGGTACCCAGAGCGGCATTTGCCGCCGCGACGGCATTGGTGTATTCGCTTCCGAGAAGGTCGGCAAGCGACATTTTTATATTTTTAAACATATTTTCTATCCTTTCTTACTCAATCGTAATGACTCTGCCCTCGTTGTGCGAGCGGATTGCGGCTGTCTGGAGCTTGTGCGAAAGCTCGGTCTCCTCGGGAGTTACACAGCCAAAGGGTATCTCGATGCCCGAGAGCTCGCAAATGAATGCGCCCCACATCTGGAGTATCGAATCTGCAAATCCGAATTCAAAGATTCCGCCCGTGATCGAGGGGATCATCGGCTTGTTGCCCATGTTGATGCGGCACCACGCCTGCTCCTTGTCCCAGCTCTGGGTGTAAAGGAACGCGCCGGGGTCGTTTGTCGAGAATTTTGCCGAAGCCTCGATGCCGTAAACCTCAAGTCGCCATTCGTTGGTCGAGCCGGGCGAGAGGCGGCGGGTCTCGTACATCATCGGGAAGATCGAGCCGTCACGGTCCTTGACGTCACAAAGCAGGAGCGCATTGTCCCATGTTTCGCAGGGAACCATGCCGCCCTTGCCGTCGGGGCGCTCGGTGACGATGTTCGAAAGCTTTGCAAAAACGTTGAGCGGCTTCCATCCCATGCGGAAGGGCACGTGCTCGGTGTGAAGTCCGAGGTCGCCCATGCATCCGTATTCGCCGTTGATCGAGAGGGTGCGCTTCCAGTTGATCGGCTTGTTAAGGTCCATATCGCTCGAATGGCAGAATGCCGAGCGTACCTCGATGATCTTTCCGAATCTGCCCTCGCGGATCCATTCGATCAGCTTCTGGCAGGCGGGGTAGAAGGGAAATTCGCTCGAACAGCGAACCATAACCTCGGGGTGCGCCTTGATGGCGTCCATAATCGCGCGGTTTGCTTCGATATCAATTCCGAAAGGCTTCTCGCCAAGCAGGTGCTTGCCCGAATTGATGATGTCCACGTAGATCTGCTTGTGCAGATTGTGCGGAACGGCGCAGTAAACGGCGTCGATGTCGTCTTTTTCGAGAAGCTCGCGGTAGTCGGCGGTCGAGTATTTTACGCTGTCAAAATTGTCGGTAAACCAGTTTCTTGCATTCTCGTTTACGTCGGAAACGCCAACGATCTCGGGAGCGGGGATATCCTTGGTGAGATGGCACCATCTTGCCGCCGCGGAGGCAAATTCGCGGCCCATAAGTCCACAGCCGATAACGGCAAATCTGATCTTTTTCTTATTCATCTTATTACCTCGTAGTATTAATATAATTATATATTGTATTATACACGTATTTCGCCCGCTTGTCAATAGACTTTGACGCTAAAATGCAAAAAAGTCAAAATATGACCGATTCTTTCATTTTTTGAAAGAAATTCGGGCAATTTTCGCTGAAATTGAAAAAATTTTCAAAATCGACTTGACAAATTCCGTCATCTGTGGTAGCATAAATATAACAAACAGAGAGAGGGAAGGGCATGAACAAGGCGGAAATACGCGAAAAGGAAATAATGGCACTTTTGCGCGTTTCGGGAAAGGTCAGCGTCGGCGAAGCAATGGCTCTGCTCGACGTTTCCGAATCGACGGTGCGAAGGCTTTTTTGCAAGCTCGAGGCGGACGGAATGGCTGTGCGGACCTATCGCGGCATCAGTATAAATGCGGTTTCGGGAATGCGGGAATCCTATTCCTTCGAGAAAAACGAGCTTTACCGCTCGAATGAGAAAATAATGATCGGCGAGGCGGCGGAAAAGCTGATCGGCGAGGGTGACACGCTTTATCTCGATTCGGGAACGACTGTGTTGCGGCTCTGCTCCGCTATGGCGCGCGCGGCGGTGGCAAACGGAGAAAAATATTCGAGTGTGACCGTGTTCACAAACTCACTTGCCAATCTCAATCTGCTCAAGGATCATATGAACGTCTGCCTTATCGGCGGCGAATTCCGCCCACACAGGCAGGATTTTTGCGGATATCTTACAGATGAGGTCATCAAAAAGCTTCATTTCACCAAATGCTTCGTCGGCGCGGACGGATTTTCGGTCAAAAACGGGCTGACGGCGTCGGATTTTGACACCGCAAGGATCAATCAGCTCGTCGTTGCGGGCTCGGACAAGCGGATTCTGCTTGCCGACACATCAAAGGCAGCCAAGGCATCGGTCATTCACTACGCACCGATCGAGTCGGTCGACACTCTTGTGACAAACAAATGGCTCTCCGCCGACATAAAGGCAGAGCTTCTCAAAGCAAATATTAATATTATCGAGGCATAGAAAGGGATAAATCATGTTAGTTACACTCAACGAAGTTTTAAAGGACGCAAAAAAGAACAAATACGCGGTGGGACTTTTCAACACCGTCAATCTCGAGATGGCTGTCGGCGTGCTCGCGGCAGCAGAGGAGCTTCGTTCTCCCGTTATCATCGGAAGCGCGGAGTGCCTGCTCTGCTATTCGGGGCTCGACGATCTCGCAAATATGCTCCTTCCCATGGCGAAGAGAGCAAGCGTGCCCGTTGTGCTCCATTTTGACCACGGTCTGACCGAGGAAAACGTCAAAAAGGCGATCGCGCTCGGCTTTTCGTCGGTAATGTACGATTGCTCCACCCTCGGATTCGAGGATAATCTCTCCGCAGTCAAGGCAATCTGCGACTATTCGCACTCGAAGGGCATCACCGTCGAGGCGGAGATCGGTCACGTCGGCACAGATGAGATCTGCGCTCCCGCGGATGCCTACACCGACCCCGACGAGGCAAAGAGATTTGCCGAGTTCACGGGTTGCGACGCGCTTGCAATAGCCGTCGGCACCTCGCACGGAGCTTATAAATTCAAGCCCCAGCTTGATTTTGAAAGAATCGAAAAGATCGCATCCATGATCGATGCACCCCTCGTTCTCCACGGCGGCTCGGGCCTTACCGACGATGACTTCCGCCGCGCGATCGCGTGCGGAATTTCGAAGATCAACATCTTCACCGACATCAACGTCGCTTGCGTCAAGGCGGCGCACGATGCCTATGCCGAGGGCAAGGGAATGACCGACGTTATGGGCGCAATGAGCGCGGCGGTCAAGGAAGCAACAATGAAAAAAATGCTCCTCTTCGGTTCGAACGGAAGAGCGTAAATTGAGGTAATAGGTAAGAGGGAAGAAATAATAAGTTTGGAAGCTTTTCGCCGGTGGGGAAAAGCAGAAGGCTATGTTCGCACTCGCAATGCAGGGGTGAAGGGGGCGCAGCCCAACGAAACGCACATGCCCGTCGACTCTGACGTTTTTCCTTGGAAAACGGCGGTGTTCAACCGCCGAGGCAGAGCCGACTGTTGAGCTTTGCTCAACTATGTCATCCTGAGGGCGCGTCCGCAGACCGCTTGCGCCCGAAGGATCTCGTGCTGACCGAGTTGTTCCTCGGGCAGCGCGGTGCTGGCGAGGTGGTCTGCACTGCACCCCAAAAAACTAAATATATATGAAAATGGAAACTCACTGTGTACTTTCAAAATTACACAGTGAGTTCGTTTATGTTGACTTTAGTATGTGCTAACAAAGCGGCTTGACTTTCATTTTACGGTTATTCACATCGAACTCCACCGTACTGGCACCGCGCCGCCCCTTGTAAATGGGGGGGCGGCACGAGATCCTTCGGGCGTATATGCCTGCGGGCACGCCCTCAGGATGACATCGTTTTTTCTTGAAGGGGGCTGCGCCCCCTTCACCCCCGCTTGCAAGTGCGAACATAGATGATAGTGATACAATTTGTTTCCCATATCAAAATATATCTAACTATCAAATAAAAAACCGCGCCCCCACAACTTTCTGACCACTGTCCACTAACCGCTGACCACTAAAAAACACAACCGTCGGCTTGCGCCGACGGTTTTGTTTTTTATTCACATCGCATTTCTGCGTTTTCTGCTTTAGGACTTTATATCAATATATCTTAAGCCGCGTGGGCTGATAAAAAGTGATAAAGTAAAATGTGATTTTGATTACTTTGCGTAATCTACCGCGCGGGATTCGCGGATGAGGTGGATCTTGATCTGTCCGGGGTACTTGACGTCTTCCTTGATCTTCTGCGCCATATCGCGGGCGATGATCTTCATTGTGACGTCATCGACCTCCTCGGGCTTGACCATTACGCGGAGCTCGCGGCCTGCCTGAATAGCATATGCCTTTTCGACTCCCTCAAATTCCTTGGCGATCTCCTCAAGCTTTTCAAGACGCTTGGTGTAGTTCTCGAGATCCTCGCGGCGTGCGCCGGGTCTTGCAGCGGAGATTGCGTCTGCCGCCTGAACGAGAACTGCAATGATCGTTTTGGGTTCAACGTCGTTATGATGCGCCTCGATAGCGTGGATAACCTCGCGGCTCTCCTTATACTTCTTGGCTGCGTTTACGCCGATCTGTACGTGAGTACCCTCGACGTCGTGGGGGAATGCCTTACCGATGTCATGAAGAAGACCTGCGCGTCTTGCGGTTGCCGCGTCAACGCCGAGCTCTTCAGCCATGATTCCTGCGAGGAATGCAACCTCAACAGAGTGCTTGAGCACGTTCTGGCCATAGGATGTACGGTAACGGAGTCTGCCGAGAAGCTTGACAAGCTCGGGGTTGAGGCCGTGAACACCAACCTCGAAGGTTGCGCGCTCGCCCGCCTGCTTGACTCCCGCCTCGACCTCTCTCTTTGCCTTTTCGACCATCTCCTCGATACGGGTGGGATGGATGCGTCCGTCTGCGATGAGCTTTTCAAGCGCAAGTCGCGCGATCTCGCGGCGAACGGGGTCGAAGCCCGAAAGGGTGATAGCCTCGGGGGTGTCGTCGATGATGAGATCGACGCCCGTGAGCTTTTCGAGCATAAGAATGTTTCTTCCTTCGCGTCCGATGATGCGTCCCTTCATCTCCTCGCCGGGGAGAGAGACAGAAGTGATGGTTGTTTCGGAAACGTTATCCGCGGCGTATCTCTGAATAGCCAGCGAAATGTAATTGCGTGCCTTGGTGTCTGCCTCGTCCTTGAACTGCTCCTCGAGCTCGTCCATCTTCTGTGCAAACTCAAATTTTGCAACGCTTTCGAGCTTTTCAATAAGCTCTGTCTTTGCCTCCTCGGCTGTCAGACCCGAAATACGCTCGAGAGCCTTTGTCTGAAGTTCGAGCGATGCATTGAGCTGCTCGCGAACGATCTCGTTATCCTTGATGCGCTTATCAAGCTGCTCGTTTTTCTTTTCAAGCTGTTCGGTCTTTTTGTCGAGGGATTCTTCCTTCTGCGTTAATCTGCGCTCTGATCTTGAGATCTCGCTTCTGCGTTCCTTAATCTCGCGTTCGGATTCGGTACGCATCTGATTGATCTCTTTCTGAGCGGCAAGTATCATCTTATTTGTGTCAGCCTCTGCCTGAACCTTTGCATCAGCCTCGATCTTCTTTGCGCGTTCCTCAGCAATGCCGAGCTTCTTTTCGGCAACCGAACGGCGAAGGAGAATACCGATGACGATTCCGATTGCGAGAGCCACAATACCGACAGCGACACAGATGATAATTTCAACCAAATTCAATTTCTTTTGCACCTCCTTTGTTGCTTTCTTTCAAAATCGAATATTAATTATGAGATATATACTAAATAAATAATAATAAACTCATACACTTTATTTTATCACAAAACCCTTGATTTGTCAAGCAAAAAATGCAGAAAGTGAAGCTACTTCCTGCATTTTTCAACAATAATTGTACTTTTATTCGTCATCTTCCTTATCGTATCTCTTGAAGGGGTCCATTCTGTGTCTTTTCTCAAATGGGCCGGCGACAAAAAAGAGAACGAGGAATATCAAGCAGAGTATGGACGCCGCCAGTGCGGGATTGAATCGCGCGGCGATGACGGTGAGGTCGTTCATGACGTAATACTTGAAAAACAGATACCTGATTACGTAGGGCATACAGCTAGGATATACAGGCAAAAGCAAGGCAACGAACACCAGCCACTTGCCCGGGAAAAATGTCTTGAACCAGACCTTTGCGCGGTTGGTATAGGGCGACATCGGATCGCCCGCAAGAATGAGGCATGCGAAGACGAGCAGGTAGAGCGAAAGCACTCCCGCTATGACAAAGCACCATACGTAAGCGGCGGTGGCGGGCTTGAGCGCGTTGGCAAGAAGCTCGGTGTAGCTGTCATCCTTTGCGGCATCGAAGGATCCGATTCCCTTTAATGCCGACTGCACCATTTCGTTCACCGATTGCAGGCTGTATACCGTTTTTCCGTCATGAAAACGGACGCATTTAACGAGGCAGAAGAACCAAGAAGAGAGTGTAAGTATCGCGGGCGAACAGTATTTCAGCCAAACCAGAGTCTTCTCAAAATTATGTCTGCGCCGTGTTTTGATCGAAGGGGTACGCTGAGCCATCTTATTTATCCTCTGGCATTCCCTCAAGGAAATATGCGGCTTCCATATCCGCAACCATCAGGGCAAACGCGAGCGGGAACATCTCAAGCGCCTTGCCGACGGTGCCGTTATCCTCGGGACCCGAAAATCCCATGTGATATCTGATGGCAAAAGCCTCGTCGCGGGTCAGACGCATGAAGCCCGATGCGATATAGACCGACTTCTCGCCGTGACCGTAGGGGAGGGTGTCATCGATGGTGTAATAGGGCACGGTGACCCACGCGCCGTTTTTCTTGACGTTGCGGCTTTCGACGCGGTAGAAATTGATCTTGCAGAGGTCATGTAAGAGCGCGGCGATGGCAATGCTTTCGTCGCTGTAATGAATTCCGTAATCCTCCTTCATTCTTCTGCGGTTCATGATGTCGACAAGGCAATCATAAACGTTGAGGCTGTGGCGGCAAAGTCCGCCGACCTCGGCGCCGTGATAGCGGGTCGAGGCGGGAGCCGTGAAGAAATCGCAGGACTCGGAGCAAAGGTAATTCAGAAGCTCCGCAGAGCCCTCGCGGGTTATCTTATCCTTGAAAATCTGTATAAATCTTTCTTTATCCGTCATCATCATTTGTTTTTTCTCCTTATTCTTTTTCAGCGGCTTCCGCCTTCTTTATAGCCGCAATGTTTTTCTCGTGATCCTTGAGAGTGGTGGCGTAATACATCACGCCGTATTTGTCGGAAACGAAGTAGTAATACGCCTTGTCCGTCTCCGCGGGGTCAAAGGCGCAGGCGATCGAGTTATAGCTGGGACTGCAGATGGGCCCGGGGGGCAGACCCTCCTCGTTGTAGGAGTTATAGGGATTATCGATCTCGAGATCCTCTAACGTGATGTCGGTGACTCGCTTGCCCGCGATGCAGGACAGGGCATAGACGACCGTCGAGTCGCACTCGAGCTTCGCGTAGGTTTCGGCATTCTTGAGTCTGTTGTGAATAACCGAGGAAACCATATCGAAATCATTGACCTGATACGCCTCCTTCTCGATGATAGAGGCGATGGTCAGAAGCTCATCGATGGTGTATTCGGATTCCTCTGCCGCCTCGAAGAATTTCGACTGGCGGAAGACCTTGGCAAACTGATCGAGCAGACGGCAAAGATAATATTCGGGCTTGCGTCCGGTATAAAAATCATAGGTGTCGGGGTAGAGATAGCCCTCGAGCAGGTAATATCTGCCCGTCATGTCGATATCCCTCAAAAAGTCATACTCCGCGCCGAAATCGTACGTGGTCATACATTCCAGGAACGCCTCGCGGTTCGAGCATCCGTTTGCCTCGAAGAGCGCAATGATCTCGTCGACAGTCGAGCCCTCGGGGAAGGTGATTCGCACCGTTGTCAGCGTCATCGTTTCAACGAAGGAGAGCATGAGGGTGTCGTAGTTCATATTCGTGGCGATCGTGTAGGTGCCGCCGACGAATTTATAGGCGGGGCTTGTATCGACGTTTTTGAGCGTGCAATAAAATCTGAAAAGCCAGGGGTAATTGATCGCGCCCGCGTCGCCGAGGATTTCGGAAAGCTCCTCGGTCGTGACGTAGTCGGGAATGACGACCTCGACGGTCTTTTCCTCCTTTACGAAGGCAAAAATATCGTTGGCGCAGGAAAGTGCGAAGGTCGAAAGCGCGATCGACACGGTTATGATGGCGATGATATAAACAAGCGCCTTGATGATCGCCGAGACCGTGCTTTGCGTTTCGGTATAGTCGCTTTTGTCAAAAAAGTCCTTTTCCTCGGGGTCGAGCTCGCGGAGTGCCGCGACATATTCCGCGCGGGTGTACCCGCCGATACGCTCCTTTTTATTCGGTTTTTGCGGCTTTTTTTGTGTGATTTTTTCTTTTTCCATTGGTTTTCCTTTCTCAAAGATCGATAAAGACCGCCGCGGTGTAGGCAATATAGCACACAAGCGCGGGGAAGGAGAAGAAGGAGCCGAGCGTTGCGGCTACGCGCGGATGCTTCGCCGCGAATTCATCTATCGGCGAGGAATCGGCATCTGCGGGGGGATAGGGCGGATCGATCGTTCTGTAATCGGACGAAAGATCGAAGCGTGCGTAATTCTTATAAAGTCTTGCCGCATCGGCGGTGAATATACCGATCGAGAGCAAAAATACTGCCGTAAGCAGGGTCATAAACAGCTCGCTGCCGCCAAGCTCGGCAAGGGTTTGCATATATGGTCTGCCGAAGATGCCTATCATGTTATGGCAGAAATGCATGACCATGACCGCAAGCAGTGAGCGAGAGGCATAGAGCGTCAGCGCGAGCATCAGCCCCGCGAAGAAATAGGTCGGAAAACGCTCGACGTCGAAATGAAGAAGAGCGAAGAATATCGAGCTGAGCAGAACGGCGGCGGTCGAGCTTCGCTTTTCATACTCGGAGATCAGAAGTCCGCGAAAGACGAATTCCTCGCAAAGCGCTGGGAGGGCGGCATAGGCTAGAATGAGATAGAGCGAGCTTTGCGCCGTGCCCTCGTTTTTCGAGATAAAGACGCCCCAAAGGTCGTAATCCGCCGCAAATGCCGAGTCGCCGAGGGCATAGCTGTCGATAAGTATCGTGCCCGATGTCAGGGCGATCAGCCCCGAAATAAGAAGCAGCAGATGACCGGGGCCGAAGATCGAGATGCGGAATCTTGTGACATCAAGCCCCAACGCCCTGATATAAAAGGCGGCGGGCATGAGAAAGATCACAAGCTGCAGCACGATCACGGCAACGTACTCGTTTTCGCGCGTAAGGAGCGCGGTATCGATCAATCTGCTTGAATAAAGCAGCAGAAAGACCGCAAGAACGAGCAAGGGCGCCGTGTTGGCGGAGTTTTTTAAATAGTATTTCATTATTTTGCAAGAACTGCGGCGGCAAGCTTCTGTGCCTCTTCTCTTCCGCGGAGGGCGGCAACGATCTCGATGCCGAATTCAAGAGCCGCGCCCATGCCGACTGCGGTGATGACCTGACCGTCACGCACAGCACGTCCACCGACGGTCGCGCCCTCGAGATACTCCTCAAAACCGGGGAAGCAGGTCGCCTTTTTGCCCACCAGAATACCGCGTTTGCCGAGTATCATCGGTGCGGCGCAGATGGCGCAGATGAGGGAATTATTTTCAAGCGCGGAATCGAGCGCCTTATGAACGACGGGAGAAGCATCGAGATTCTTCGTTCCGGGCATACCGCCGGGAAGAATGACGCATTCGGGAGCGTTATCGGCGAAATCCGAGTCGGTAATATCAGCCTTAACGGTAATTCCGTGCGAGCCGGTGATGTCGCGTCCGCCAATACCGACGGTAGTAACCTCCAGCCCCGCGCGGCGCATAAGATCAAGAGGCAACAGGGCTTCGATTTCTTCAAATCCGGGGGCGAGAAACATGTAGATCATTGTTTTGGTTCCTTTTCTTTAGTTGAGAGATTATTAATGCAAAGTGCAAAATGCAAAATGCAAAATGAAGGTAACTTTTTACGCTATCGGCGTAAAAATACAATTCGACGGCTGATAATCAAGTCCAAGGTCGATCATCGTCTTCAGGCTTTCTCTCGTGTCTGCCGCGCGGAGGCAGATGCGGAGGTCGCGCTCGTGGATGTCGCCGATGATGCCTTCGGGGAGGTCGGCGGGGTCGGC
>JAZORB010000135.1:0-12026 GCA_045656385.1 Eubacteriales bacterium
TTTGGCACGCATCACGGAAACGTGACCGAGTCCTTCGGCCTTGTAAGCCTCGACCGAAAACTTCATTCCGCTAGCCTTGAGCGTAGCCATGTCGCCCGTGTCGATCGGAGAGAGGGGATATTTTGCCTTGATAAGGTCTAAGATCTTGGTTGTCATTCTGCCTTTTCCTCTCTGATCTTGTAATCTGCAAGTCCATTCTTATGCAGCAGATAAACGCCCAGAAGGAGCGTGCCCTGGCCGACCACGTTAACGCCCTCTGCGATCCAGTTCATCGAAGCCTCTGCAAAATCCTGCGACGAGAGATAGCCCATGCAGAGCGAGCAGACGAAGGAAAGCACAAAGATCGCGATAAGCGCGGGCTTCTTAAGCTTGGCGGCGATGATGCAGAGGACTGCGTCCATGATTCCGAGTCCCGCAACCATAAGACCTACAAATACGAATGTTCCGCTGAATACAGGGGGAGCAACGGCAAACGCAGCGTTCTTGCTCTGCTTGTGCGTGAGCATTGCAAGAATGCCGATACCCGCAAGCAGAAAGCCTATCGACTGAACGGGGAAGAACATTGCGTTCAGCGCCTCGAAGTCGCAAACGCCGAGTGCATAAAGCAGCTTCCAGGTTGCCTTAAGTGCTCCCGCGCAGGTGACGTTGATCGTTCCCGCCGCAAAGAGTGCAAATGCGCCCTTGCTCATCTTGTTGTAAAGATCGCGCTGAAGAATGACGGCTGCTATGGCGAAAAATATTACGGGAATATAATCCACAAGTGCCATCGAAACAGAAAAATCATTCATTTCTGTATCTCCCTTCGCTTAGTTCTTTTTGTTGAGATGATAAATGGGGAGAAGCGGGATAATAATGGGGGTCTTGTTTGCGTATTCGTTGTAAGCGGGATCGTCTCCGTAGCGAGCCATCTGACGCTTTTCAAGACGCTGTGCGCCATTGAACATTATGTAAACGATTGCGATGTAGGCGAGAACTGCCATGATCCACTGGCCGAGGGTCTTGTATGCTGTGATGCCGCTGATGAAAACACCGGTCCAGAAGGTGATCTCGCCGAGATAGTTGGGGCAGCGAACGATGCGGTAAAGTCCCTTGGTTGCTACCATTGCAGGGTTTTCCTTCTTCTGTACCGATTTCTGCTTGTCTGCGATCGACTCGAGAACAAGTCCGAATACCGATACAGCAAAGCCGATAACGGGAACGATGTAATCGGTCATCTCTTCATTCGCATAGCGGAAGAGCATGGGGCTGACCTGAGCTACGTAAAGAGCGGAAACGAAGATCCAGATGGTTGCAAGCACGAAAACGGGCATCTTCTTTTCGCCGTTCTTGGCAAGGGTGTCCTTTGCTACGTCGGTCTTCTTGAAGGTCGCGTTCTTGAATTCGCGGACAAGAAGGAAGCCCGAAAGGCGCGCGCCGTAGGCAAGGAAGAGAAGTGCCTGGATCGCTATGATCCAAAGGGGTGTAGCGGTGGGATTGATGAGAGCCATAACGAGAATTGCGATTCCTCCGCCGGCAACGGCAAAGCCGTAGCCGATCGAGAGGAAATATACGAATTTATAAAATCCTACTGCGCACATAACTGCGCAAACGATATAAAGAATACCGAGAAGATCCCAGAACATAACTTAGTTCTCCTTTCCGAAGTAGCTCTTGATGTATTCGGCAAAGCTCTTTTCACCAACCTCGGTGTCGCCAACGAGATTGTGGCTGAGGGTCCACTTGGAGAAGAGGATGATATCGTGCTTACCTGCCTTCTTGATCTTGGGAAGGTTTGCGAGAATACCGAAGAGCCAAATGGGCGCCCACTTGATCTTGAGAGGCTTCTTTGCCGCGTCAAAGCACATTGCAGCCATTTCCTCGTATGTGTAGGTTTCCTTACCGCCTACGTTGTATGTAACGTTGGTGTCATTCATGTGTTCAACGATGAATGCCGCGAAATCGGGGCAGTCAACAACGTTCGCCTTGACTCCGCCATAGCCCTTGAGAAGCTGCATCTCACCCTTGTCGATGTAGGGCTTGAATACCTTTGCGATGTCGTAGAAATATCCGGTGGGACGGTAGATGACCCAATCCATCTCCTGCTTCTTGATCTCTTCCTCAACGAGGAACTTTGCGTGAAGCATGGGAACCTCTTCTGCGCCCGGCTCGTCGCACGAGATAACGGAGATGTAATTGAACTTCTTAACGCCCGCGCGCTTGCACTCCTCATAAAGGTTCATGTTGCCCTTGTAGTCAATGTCGTAGGAGGTGAAGCGAGTGGATGCGCCGGTGAGACCCATGGTGGTGATAACAACGTCAACGCCGTCGCAGATACCCTTCAGAGTCTCGGGGTTGGTGGCGTCGATCGAAACGAAGGAGTATTTGCCCTCGGTTCCCTCGATCGCTCTTTCCTTAAGGTCAGCGGCTACAACATCGTAGCCCTTTGCGCAGAGAACTTTGAGAATTTCTCCGCCAAGATTGCCGAATGCGCCTGCAAGTAAAACTTTCATAATTTTTTCTCCTTTGATATCAGAATTTATTTCTTTGCTTTTTCTTTGGAACGCTTATCGTTTATTATCTTCATGTGTTCTGCGGTGACGAGCTCAACGCCGTTTTCGTTTGCCCACGCAACACATCCCTTGAGGACTGTGGGTAGGAATACTCTCGGAACGCCGAGGATGGTCTGGAGTGCGTCGTCGGTGAACTTGACCTTATCGTCAACGCGATCTGCGGCGTAGCGTACAGATTCGAGAGAAGCCTTGCGCACCTGAAGAAGCTCGGCTCTCATCTTCGTTTTTCTGTGGAACCAGAAGTTCTTGGAATCGCGGTAGCCGTAGTCAACGGGGAGCGCGGGGAAGTCTTTGGCACGTACACCGTTGATGATGGCGTCGCTGTACTTCTTTTTCATAAGGATCTTGTCGACCTTGAGGATGAAGTGTGCGCCGAATTTCGAGGTGATGCCGTTGAAGTCGTGGTAGGGAGGCTCGTAGCCTGTAAGCTCGCCGGGCATATCCTTGTCTGCTCCGTCAAGCTCACGCACCCATGTGCACTCGATGACCTGAATCGCATCCGAAAGAACCATGGGTCTTGCCTCACCGGTTTCTTCCTCTATCATGCTCTTTTCAAGCTTGAAGTTGCACTTGGGCATCTTCTCGGAGGGCTTGTCGCCGGGCCAGGAGAGCTTGACTGCTTCCTTAAAGGTGGCGGGCTTGTCATCAATGAAATTGATAGCGCACTTGCCCGAGCGGAGAATGTTCTGCGCGGTGTTCGAGGAATTTCGGCAGCAGAGAAGCATGGCGTAGTAATCCTTGCCTGCTACGTAGTAGGGCTGCACGAGGGAATAGGGACCGAGAGTTGTCGAGCCGTCCTCACAGAGTGTGCTGATGATGACGGTGGGCATCGGGAAATAGAGCGAGGTCTGATAGAAATTGTCCACGATGCGAAGGTTTTCGAAACTGCTCATGATTGAATGCTCCTTTTTATATTATTTTAAAATTTTTTCGAGAATGTTGAATATTGAATCAAAATCCTTGCCGGCGACTGTCCATGTCAGGAGGGATTCGGCAACGAACTGTGCTGTGAACTCTGCATTTTCAGCAGGGCAGAGAGGGAGGATGATATCCGAGATCTGTCCGCGAAGAGTTTTATGCCTTTCTGAAAAGACAGCGGAATATACCTTGGCTGCATCGGAATCACGGAAAAGGGCTTTGTGCTTTTCCGAAAAATGAATCAACGCGTCATATATGGTGCGCAGAGCCGTTCTGGGCTCCGAAAGCTGTGCGCCGCGAATATCAGATAGATACGAATTCCAATCCTCGGCTACAAACGACGCAATGAGCATATCCTTAGATTTGAAATAGTTGTATACCGTTCCGACGGCAAGACCGCATTCGCCCGCGACAGAGCGGATCGTCGTGTTTGCATATCCGCGCTCTTTGATCTGCTTCTTGGCGGTATCAAGAAGCAGCTCGCGGACGTTTTCTATGATCTTTGGCATTTTTATTCCTTATTAATAAACTTGATTATTTCGGCGACTGCTATGTTGATCTGCTCTTCATTTGATATCGAAGGCGTGCCGTCGCCATCCTGCGCGCCGTACATTCCGAAATATGCGTGGCATCCGCCCTCAATGACAGCTTCGGTCATCGACGAGTTGATGTTTGATTTGTATTTATCATATTTTTCGCGGTTTAAGACTTTATCCTCACTGCCGTATACCGAAAGAACGGGGAGCGTGATCTTGGCGGTTGAATATGAGGCGAGCAGAATGAGGCCTTCGAAATCATCGGCATTCTTGGCAACAAATGAAGCCGCCATCGAACCGCCAAGCGAGTGGCCTCCGATATACCACTTATCAATATTGGGGTATTTATCAGTCATTCCTTTCGCCGCATTCATATCGAGAACCGCAAGATTGAAGGGCATTTCAATGAGTATGCAGAGCACGCCCTCCTCGGCAAGTGCTGACATGAGGGGAAGATAAGCCGTATATTCAACCTTTCCGCCGGGATAGAATATGAATCCCGCGACGGGATCGATGGGTTCGTAGACGATTATTTCATCGTCAATCAGAGCGGGTTCTACCGAGTGAGTGGCGGTAAAAGAAGAAACAGCATCGGTATAGGCGGCGTAATAATCGGAGACGTATATCGCGCATCCGCCCACTAATATTGCAATCGCCAGCGCGACTGAAATCGTCCATATCAGAATTCGTCTTTTGTTCTTCATTATAATACCGCCTTCGTTTTTTATGAACCTGTTCATATAATATTATACATATATTTCTAATAAAAGTCAATAGGTAAATCAAAAAACCATCCCCAAATGGGGATGGTTTTGAGCTTATAAGAAGCACTTATCGCAGACGAAAACGTCCTTGTGAATAGCGCCAACAGGGCAAGCATCAACGCAAAGGCCGCAGCTGGTGCACTTGGAGTGATCGAGAAGGGGAAGATTCTCGTCCATGGTGATCGCGCCGTTGGGGCAGGTGCGTGCGCACTTGGTGCATCCGATACAGCCGTTGGTGCACATCTTACGGGTGAGAGCGCCCTTGTCGTGGTTGGAACATCCGATAGCGATGATGGTGCCGTCCTCCTGCATCTTGATGGTGCTGTGAGGACAGGTCTTCGCGCAAAGACCGCAGCCCGAGCAGAGGCTCGAGATGATCTTTGCTACGCCGTCGGTAATGATGATTGCATTGTTGGGACAAACCGAAGCACAGTCGCCAAGACCGATGCAGGCATAGGTACAAACGTTTTCACCTTCCCAATGCTCTGCAGCCTCACGACAGGTCTTGAAGCCGTCGCGAAGGTGCTTTTCGTCCTTCTTGGTAGCCTCGCAGGTGCCGTGGCATCCAACGTAAGCAAAGAGCTTGACAGCCTTTCCTGCTTCAACGCCGAGAATACTTGCAATCTCCTGAGATGCGACGTCGCCGCCGGGAACACAGAGGTTGGTTTCGGTGATCTTGCCTTCGGAGAGAGCACGAGCATATCCGTCGCATCCGCTGTATCCGCAGGCACCGCAGTTAGCGCCGGGAAGAGCATCGCGGATGGCGAGAAATTTTTCATCCTCCTGAACTCCAAAGAGAATGTTCGAAACGGTAAGTATGATCGCGCAAACAACCGCGACCGCAAGACAGATAAGAACGGGAATAAGTATTGCCATAATTTTCTGCCTCCTTATGCGAGAAGATTTTCAACGATTCCCGCAAAGCCGCAGAACGCCATTGCGACGATCGAAGCGGCGATAAGGGTTACGGGAAGACCGCGGAAGCACTTGGGTGCGTTCGAATCGTCGAGCTTGGAGCGAACGCCTGCGAAAAGAAGCATTGCAAGCAGGAAGCCGAGACCAACGCCGAGCGAGGAGATCATCGATTCGAGGAAGTTGTAGCCAGCGGTGATGTTGTTGATGGTAACGCCGAGAACCGCGCAGTTAGTGGTGATCAGGGGGAGATAGATACCGAGAGACGCGTGAAGCGAGGGGATGAATCTCTTGAGAATGATCTCAACGAACTGAACGAGTGTGGCGATAACGAGGATGAATACGATAGTCTGGAAATACTCGATCTTGAGGGGAACGAGAACGAAGTTGTAGATCGGCCAGGTTGCCGCGGTAGCAAAGAGCATAACAAAGATAACCGCAATGCCCATACCGCTCGCCTGATTTACCTTCTTGGAAACACCAAGGAAGGGGCAGATGCCGAGGAACTGGTTGAGGACGTAGTTGTTGATAAGAACGCCGCCCATAAGAATAAGGATAAGACTCTTAAGCATTTTCTACTTCCTCCTTCTTTTCATTGTTAAGACAGGGTTTGTTAACGCAAACCGATGCGGAGGGACAGCCTTCGCAGGAGAAGGACTTCTTCTTGACGCCGCCCTTCTTTTCGGTGAGCTTGTTCATAACGGCGATAAGAATACCGTAAACAAGGAATCCACCGGGTGCGCCCGCAAGAACGGGAATGCAGAAGTGCTTCATAAATCCGATCTCGATGCCCATAAAGGTTCCAACACCGAATACCTCGCGGATGAATGCCATCAGGAAGAGGGCGAGGAGGAATCCAAGACCCATTCCAAGACCGTCAATCGCGCTGTCGAGAACGGTATTCTTTCTTGCAAACATTTCGGCTCTGCCGAGGATGATGCAGTTTACAACGATGAGAGCGAGGTAAACGCCGAGCATTTCGTAGATCGAGGGAAGGAATGCCTGAAGAAGCATTTGAACCGCGGTTACGAAGCCTGCGATGATAACGATGTAGCAGGGAACGCGGACGGTGTCGGGAATTACCTTACGAAGCGCCGAGATAACAACGTTCGAGCAGATAAGAACGACGGTTGCCGCAAGACCCATCGAGAGTGCGGAGGTCACGCTGCCGGTTACTGCAAGGGTGGGGCAGGTGCCCAGGATGAGGATGAGAACGGGGTTCTCTGCGATTATACCGCGAAGGAGAATAGATAACTTATTGTTTTTCATTACTGTGCTCCTCCTTTGATAGCGTTAAATGCCGCAAAAGCATCCTCGGTGGACTGCTTCATAGCATTGGAAGTCATAGTTGCGGTTGCGATAACTGCGGCGTCACCGGTCCAGGTTTCAGAGGTAAGACCCTCAAAGCCTGCCTTGTAGGATCCGACGTCCATGCCGCCGAAGTTGCCGAAGTATTCTTCATCAAAGATGAACTGCTTTGCGTCGATCTTTGCGATAGCACCGTTTGCGTCGATGATTACGTAAACGTCCATCTGGTGGAAGCCCATGCTTCTGGAGTAGAATGCATAGTATTCAGCAGAGTTCGACTTGAAGGAAAGTGCCGAAACGAGAGTTCCGAAGGTAGAAACCTCAACGGGTGCGATATCGGAAGCATCTGCGAAGTATTTGGTGATCTTAGCAGAGAGATCATCGGTGTAAGACTTCTGATTTGCAGCTGCGTGCGCCTTTGCTTCCTCGACAAGTGCTGCCTGAGCGTCGGTCACGTTGTTGCCTTCCGCATCGTAAACGATGCATCCGCCGGTAGCGTTAACGAGAGTGAGGAATGCATTCTCTCCGTCGGAGGAGATATATGCAAAGCCTGCGTCGTTAGCTGCCTTGAGGATCCTCTTGAAGCTGCCCGAAGCATCAACTGCTGCGGGATTTACAAATCCGTGTGCGAGCTCAGCAATCTTTGCCTCGAGTGTGATTGCGGGATCAAGCTTGCCGCCCGATGCGAGCGTGAAGGCTTGGAGCGCGTTGCTTACTGCGTCGCGATAGCCGTTACTGGTCATAGTCGCGCCGGCGATAAGATTGGGCGCGAAGTCTGCAAGAGACTGACCGTTGTAGCTGTTGTCGATCTGGGGTTCTTTACCGAATGTGTCCTGAGTTTCAAGGCACTTCGAGCCGGTGATCTTGCCTTCGGAGTTTACGCCGACCATGATAACCATACCGGACTTGTAACCGGTGGATACAACGCGGAAGACGTAACCCTTGCCGGAGGTCTCTTTGTAAGCATTTGTGATTGCCTCGGAAAGTCCGAGAGTGGAAATATCAATTTCCTCAAAGTTGCCGCCCTCGGGCATAACTTCGATGAGCGCGCCGTTTGCAGCCGCAGCTCTCTGTGCCTCTATAATGGGACCGGTTACCATATTGATAGCCGAGAGGATGAGTGCAACTGCCATGCAGATGCAGGAGAGGACGATGGTGGGTTTAATGTTTTTCATTACTGCGCCACCTCCTCGGTCTTTTCCTTCTTTGCGCCGATCATGTCAATGTAGGGGCAGATGATGTTCATAAGAAGGATAGCGAAGGATGCTCCCTCGGGGTAGTTTCCGTAGAAGCGGATAAGAACTGTGATGAGTGCACAGCAGAGAGCGAAAATGATCTTGCCGATTGCCTTCTTGGGGGAGGTCACGGGATCGGTTGCCATAAAGATCGCACCGATGATAAGACCGCCGCCGAGAGTGTGATATACAGCGTTCATAACGTCGCCGCCGAATGCGAGCGAGAGAAGGAATACGCCGCCAATGTAAACTACGGGAATATGCCAGCTGATAACTTTGCGGACGATGAGGTAGATACCGCCGATGAGGAGCGCGATAGCGCAGGTCTCGCCGATAGCGCCGCCACGGTTACCGATAAGCATATCGAGCATTGAGGGGAGCGTGCCCTCCGCACCGCCAAGGATAGCGAGGGGAGTTGCGCCGGATTCAATCTCGGCAAAGACGGTCTGTGCGCCGCCTGCCACCTCGTTGAAGGCGATGAGAAGCATTACTCTTGCGGCGATAGCGGGATTTACGATGTTGTAACCGAGTCCGCCGAAGGCGCACTTGACGATAACGATCGCGAAAACGCTGCCCACAAGGCACTGCCAGATGGTTACGTTTGTCGAAAGGTTAAGCGCGAGCAGAAGTCCTGTGACAACTGCGGTGAGATCGCCGACGGTCTGTTCCTTCTTTGCGAGAATGTTGAAAACAAACTCGGAGAGGAGAGCAGAGCCAACGCATACCGCAATGATGACAGCGGCTTTAAGTCCAAAGAGAACTATTGCCGCGACAGTTGCGGGAGCGAGAGCGATCAGAATGTCGAGCATTACGCTTTTGGTTGAGCGCGATGCCGCGACGGGAGAATTTGAAGGATTCAAATTTTCCATGGTTTTCACTCCTTGTCTATGTATTTTAAAATTTTTATACGGTAAATAAACGTTGTGTGGTCTTTCCTCGAAAAATCCCATTATATTATATCATTAAAATACTATTTTGTCAATATTGAAGAGCAAATAAAAAAGCCCGCCCGAATAAATCGGGCGGGGAAATCGGTTATTGTATTTTAAACGCATCGGCGTTGATCAGCGATGCAAGCTGTTTTTCAAATACAACGCCAAAGGTTGCTGCGGTAGAGCTCCAGCCTTCGGTAGCTGTTCCCGCGAGTGCCTTTCTGATGGCACGGTAGGTCTCGTAATCGAAAACGTGTGTGAAGGTACGTCCGATCTCAAAGGAAACGCCGTCTCGGATATGGTCTATCATTCTCTGAGACGTTGCGTCTGTTGTGTATCTGATCTTCATTGCAACTTCATAAAGATTGGGTGTTACCGAGCGGTAGCTCTGGGAAGCAAGTGCTTCAAGAGTATATGCCGCAATCTCTGGAATATCGGTGCCTGCGGAGATCATGTAAAGCGAATATTTGTAGTTAAGTGTGGTCGAATAATTCTGCTGATCCTTGTCGTATTTCGGAATGGGAGCAATACCGAAATCGATTCCGCTTCCGGGGAGGTAATTCATCGCAAAATCAAGCGGATAGATGATGAAGAGGGAGGAACCGGATGTGAAGGTGTCCTCATCCTTCTTGGAATCGCCGAGAACAGAATCCGTGAGGCAATAAGCGGATACCTTTTCTACCAATGTCTGTGCGCGGTCGCCGTTCCAGTTATCCGAAAGCTTGGGCATATCGTCGCTGTTTTTGTCAACAAAGCAAAGATCCGAGCCGTAGAAGAGAGCCTCAACCGTGATGTCGTCATGAACAAATCCGTAAATTACGTCGCCGCCCGTGGTAGCGCTTCCGCTCATAGTGGAAGCAAGGGAGATGAATTTGTCAACAGTCCAATCACCGCTGTCAACAAGATTGTAAGGGTTATCAAGATTGTTGTTTTCAATGATGGTCTTGTTGAAGAATGTACCGTACATTCTGAGAAGGTAGTTTGTTGAAATGTCACCCGTGGCAAAGTAGAGCTTGCCATTGATGGTTGCCATGTCGGTAAGGTCTGCACCCCACCAGGGCATATCGAGCGCGAGCTTGTCGGCGTGCTCCATCAGGTCGAGCGCGTAGCCGTACGTTGCCGCCATTGCAATAGTGGTGCTGTATGCCGAGATGATGTCATAAACGCAGTCGCCCGAAAGGTCGGAGGCGATCATGTTGTTGAATTCCTTGCGCTGACCGTAGTCACCCTTTTCGCCTATCCAGTTGAAGGTGATGCCGAGTCGTTCCTCAACTGCAAGGTTTCTGTAATATATGGATGAATTGATGCTGTCGCCGTCATCCTCGGCGGTGAATTCCACGTTCTTCGCGTTGCTCCAATAGAAAACGTCTACAGTTTCTCCACCATAGTTCAAAGTTCCGGGAATGCGGTCCTTGAGGTAACCGTTTTCGTCGTAGGGATTTTCTGTTTCGGGAATGGGCTCGGTTGTAGCGGCAGGAGCGGCACCTGCGGTAGTTTCATCCGAGGCTCCCGTGTCCGCGCAGGAAACCGCGGCACACAACAGCGTCGCAAGAGCGAGCAATAAAGCAAATAATCTTTTCATAATAACCTCCGTTTGCGGGTGAAATTAAATCATATCATAAATATATCACATTTTGTTTTTTGCGTAAATGGTAATAACGACCGTATTTTATACCAAAAATGCCGAAAATATAAAGAAATATCGAATTTATGCTTGAAATCTTGTGCTTTTTATTATATAATTTCATTATAAGAATTTTTGGGGGTGCGCTATGGCAAATTGCAAATACAGACAAAGATTCCCGGGCGGAAAATGGCGCTCTTACGATTCCCCCGAAGGATTTAACAGAAAAGCCGAGTTTTATACCGATATAATCAAAAACTACGACGAGCATCCCGCCTTTGCGGCTTATCATATCGGCTTCTGCAGAAACAGTGCCGACGACAGATATTTCAATCACGTGACCAAGAGGTATAAGCTCGTATACGTGCTTGAGGGCAGCGGCTGGTTCAACGGTCTGCCCGTCAAAAGCGGACAGGGGTTTTTGATGTGGCAGAACCGCGTCAACAGTATGTCGGCTGATATGAGATACCCGTGGAAGTTCATATATATTTCCTTTTCCGGCAGCCTTGCCGAGCAGATCATCATGCGTTCGGGCTTTACCCCCGAAGATACCATATTCGAGGTAGGAGAGCTCGAATATATCAAACGTGTTTGCGAAGAGATAGTATATGAATATCATCCGGAGCATATTGCGGATCTGAAAATGACCTCGGTTTTGTTTGATCTGCTGTCGTTGAATCAAAATAACGCGGGCGAAAGAGAGGGGAAGGTGCTTCCTCATTCATCCGATATGAATGCGCACGTTCTCAACGCTGTTCGCTTTATCAGCAAAAAATACCGCTCCGCTATCGGCGTTTCCGAGATTGCGCAGGCGGCGCATATATCGGAAAAATATTTGCGAGAGCTGTTTAAAAAAGAAACGGGGAAGTCGGTTCAATCCTATTTGACCAATACAAGACTTTCCGCGGCAGTCACTCTGCTTTCAAATTCAAAATATAACATCGGCGAGGTTGCAAGTCTTTCGGGATTCGGCGAATACAGAAACTTTGCAAGAGTATTCAAGGAAAGATACGGCATCACGCCGAGTGAATACCGAGAGACGTCGATAAAGAAGGAGTAAATGATCGTGTCAAAAAGAAGATTTATATTCTCGTTGCTGTTTTGCCTGATCCTCATTTTCACCGCGTGTGAAGGAGGAGAAGCCGAAACCACCGCGCCTGACGAAACAGCTGCGCCCGCAACGGATACCGTTCCGATGCTCGTCGAGCAGGGTGAGGCGGCGTACGCCATCATTCTCCCCGAAAGAAG
>JAZORB010000136.1:0-2564 GCA_045656385.1 Eubacteriales bacterium
TTCTCCGCATCCACCCATATTGCGGGGCGCATACCGTAGATCTGATGTGCTTTCATTGAGCCTTGTGCTCCGCCGAAAGATTTATAATTCTTATTGTGCTCAAACGAACGGAGAGTCCAACCGTATCCTGTATAAGTTACTCCGTCCCATCCTATTTCCGAAACCGCATTTGGATTTTCACATCCCATCCGCTTGGCGTATTCTGTACCAAAGCCAAATATATCGGTGCCGTACAGCAGTTGCGTTTCTTTTCTTGACAGCAAGAAAACCTTATCTGTCGTTCCGAGTTTTTCATCATAGTAACTGCAGAGCATCGCCTTCTCTTCATCGCTGAACACCTTATCGATGAATTCCCCATTCAGCCACTCGCGCAGATCGCAATCCGCCCAGCTTTTATACTTTCGTTCCGAATCAAGAGGTTTGGCGTCGATAACGTATTTAGTCACCATCAGGTACTTGCCGTCCTTTTTATCAATGGGAATCCACTCGATCGGTTCCTTCTCCCATCCGATCAGCTTTCCGTTTTCATAAATAGGAATATTTTGCTCATATTCGCCTAAAAAATATGTTTTCCCCGGCTTGAACTTACTCCAACGGGCATATAGCTTAAACTCATCATCGGGATAAGTCCATACTCCATCGTTAAGGAAGAATCCGTCATATATCTCCCAGCCAACGAAATAATAGCCTTTGCGTACGGCTTTTGGCAGAGTATACTCCGCGCCGTATGGCACCATCATACTCTCAACCTCGCATTCCCCATAGCCTTGCGGAAGAACAAAGCGCATTTCAGTCTCAAACGGCTTCCAATGCGCGGTCAGATCAAGATCTCTTGTCACGGGCTCGGTTTCGAAATCGAAAAGAATTTCGTTGCCTTGTTTGTCGAGATAATACCAGCCGTCGAAAGTGTAGCCGTATCGCCCCGTTGACGGCGGTTCCTCGACGTATCCTTTTTTGACAATATTTGTTTCGATCTTTCCGTCAAAGCCGTAATTATAAACAACGATAAATTCCGCCTTCGTCCAGCCTATCGAGGCAACTGCGAAGAAGATGACCGCCATAAAGGCAATACCTGTTAAAAGCCTGATTCTTTCATTTTTCGTCATAACGCACGACCTCCCTTTTTCTTTCATCCATATAACGAATTTGCCGTCAATTATTTTCACTTCTCAGCCATTTTTCAATATTTGTTTACATTTTAACGTTTAGTAAACAATTCAAAAAAGCCTTGACTTCGAGCACAGCGTGTGCTATAATATCAGCACAATGTGTGCCGAAAGAGGTGATACTATGTCCGAGGCTATCCAGAGCCTTATTCACGACGAAATGTCGCAAAAAATAATCAACGCAGTTGAGGAGATCGCCATGGAGGGCGGCGCCGCTACCTTGACAGTTCGCCAGATTCTCCGCAAGCTCGATATCTCTAACCGCGTTTTCTATAACCGCTTCCCCAACATCGAAACGGTGCTCGACATCGTTTACCGACAGACGATAGTCAAAATTCGAACGGCTTTCGAATCACCCATCAACATTGAGGACGACTTTTTTGAATACGCAAAAGACGTTGTCAGCCGTTCGCTTCTCGTTTCCTATGAGGTCAAAATGAAGTTCAACCAGTACATCTTCGAGGAAGACTCGCTTGGTGAGATCAACCGCGTCTGGTGGACCGATGAGATAAAAAAATTAATAGTCTTCGCAAAAGAGCACAAGCTTATAAAGGAAGTTGACGAGGAAACCCTCGCCTACTCGATCTGGTGCTTCTGCCGCGGCTACAATGCCGATGCCGTTGCTCGCGGTCTGCCGAAAGAAAAGGCGGTCGAGGACTTCAAATACAGCTTCTCCTTCCTCCTTGAAGGACTTAAAATTTAATTTCACTATCTCCGAAAGGGTATTTTTAATATGAATAAGTATCAGATCCACGAAAAACTCAACTTCACCAATATGCGCGAGCTCGTTGAATGGGCGGGCGAGACTTATGCCGACAAATATGCATATTCCTTCCGCCGCACCGCAAAATCCGAGATCACAAAGATCAAGTTTTCAAGCCTCCGCGAGGACGTTCGCTCCCTCGCTTGCGAGCTTTCCGATATGGGTTGCGCGGGCAAGCATTGTGCCATCATCGGCAAGCTCAGCTACGACTGGGTGCTGACCTATTTTGCAGTTCTCTCGATTGGCGGCGTTCTTGTTCCCCTTGATCCCGAATGGCAGAAGGAAGACCTTGCTGACACGGTTTCCAAGGCTCACGCTTCCTTCCTCTTCTGCGACGAAGACATCAAGGCGAAGGGTGAATATATCGCAGAGCAGATAAAGTTTGAGGCAGAGCCCGTTTACCTTGCCGCAAAGGACACCGAGCGCAACCTCCGCGCAGCAATGCGTGCGGGCAAGCCGAAGTTTGACGAAAACCCCGATCCCTACTATCTTGCAGAGATCGATCCCGAAGCACTCGCGCTTCTCGTTTTCACCTCCGGCACCACCGGCAAGGGCAAGGGCGTTATGCTTTCGCAGAAGGCAGTACTTGAGGATATGACAAACATCATTCCTTACATCGATTTTGGCAATAAGAC
>JAZORB010000137.1:0-5395 GCA_045656385.1 Eubacteriales bacterium
GAACCCGAAACTACACCCGAACCCATAGTTACCACAGATCTTGAGACCGAGCCCGAGACAACACCCGTGACCGAACCGGAAGTGACCACTATACCCGAGACTACAATGTCCCCCGAGGTGACCACCGCTCCCGAAAGCTCGGAAACAGTTGATGACGGATGCTTGGCATCGGCATCGGCTATCGTGATCGTTATTGCGTGCGCTTGCACGGCATTAGCATTTAAAAAGAAAGAAAATTAATCAGATATAGGAGAAAAGACAATGGCTATTCTTTATGGAAATGCTGTCGTAGGTCAGTCCGGCGGACCTACCGCGGCAATCAATGCAACACTTGCCGGTGTTATCAGAGGTTATCTTGACAAGGATTCCCACGGCGGTGCTATCGGCACTCTTTACGGTATGCGCAACGGCGTTGAGGGACTTCTTCGCGAGGATCTCGTCGATCTTGGCGCACTCTTTGCAAAGGACGAGGACATCACCCGTCTCGAGCACACCCCTGCAGCAGCTCTCGGCTCTTGCCGCAAGAAGCTTCCCAAGAAGGGCGAAGAGGGCGGAGAAGAGGTTTATGCACGCCTGCTTGAGATCTTCAAGAAGTACAACATCCGCTATTTCTTCTATATCGGCGGCAACGATTCGATGGATACCGTTGCGAAGCTCTCCGAGTATACCAAGGGTCATGAGTACGAGATGAGAATCATCGGCGTGCCGAAGACCATCGACAACGACCTTGTCGGCACCGACCACACTCCCGGATTCCCCTCCGCGGCAAAGTATATCGCCGTAACCATGCAGGAGATCATCCGCGACTGCGCGGTTTACACCACCAAGGCAGTTACCATCGTTGAGATCATGGGCCGTGACTCGGGCTGGCTGACCACCTCCGCCGCTATTGGCAGAGTTGTAAACGGTGTTGCACCCGATTACGTTTACCTCCCGGAGCGCACTTTCAGCATGGAGCAGTTCTTCGCTGACGTCCGTGCGGCACTCGAAAAGCACCCCAACGTAGTTATCGCAGTTTCCGAGGGCGTACGTTTCGCCGACGGCAGATACGTCTGCGAGGGCATTGGTGTTGAATCGACCGACGCTTTCGGTCACAAGCAGCTTTCGGGTACCGGCAAGGCTCTCGAGCTTGCTGTCAAGGCAGAGATCGGATGCAAGGTTCGTTCGATCGAGCTCAACCTCCCCCAGAGATGTGCCGCTCACATCGCTTCCGTTCAGGACCTCACCGAGTCTGTTTCGGTAGGTCGTGCAGCAGTTAAGGCAGCTGCAGAGGGACTTTCCCGCGAGATGATGCTCATCCTTCGCGGCGAGGGCGAGGAATATTCCTACACCATCGGCCACTCCGACGTTTCCGAGATCGCAAACAAGATCAAGGTTGTAGACGACAAGTTCATCAACGAGGCAGGCAACGACGTCACCGACGAATGCTGCCGCTACCTCCTTCCCCTCATTGCAGGCGAAGCAAGCCCCAAATTTATTAACGGTATTCCCGATTATGTAATTATCTGAGGTGATTTAATATGAAAGTGCTTTTTATTGCGAACAGTTTTGGTGAGGATACTACCCGCTACCTCCACGGCATTGCACGTGCCGACGGCAAGAATTGGAAGGTCGTTAACCTTTATATCGGCGGTTGCTCGCTCTACCGCCACTACCGCAATATGCTTTCGGGCGAGCCGGCTTACGAATTCCAGATCAACGGTCACAAGACCGGCCTTATGGTATCGCTTACGCAGGCTCTTCTCTCCGATGAATGGGATGCAGTTATAACACAGCAGTGCAGTCCCGAGAGCGGCGAGGAAAAGAGCTACGAGCCCTTTGCAACCGCTATTGCAGAGTTTGTTCGCATCCACGCGCCCAAGGCGAAGTTCTACGTTCACCAGACCTGGACCTTCGAGACCGATGCGCCCCGCTTCAAGCTCACCTCCTATACCAACCCCGCCGATATGATCGAGGCTATCAAGCACTGCTATGAGCAGATGGCAAAGAATACCCGTGCTTGGGGAATCATTCCCAACGGCGAGGTTATGTATAAGCTCTGGCAGGAGCGCGCAAACTACGGCATAGAGGCAGTTCACCGCGACGGATTCCACGCTCATAAGGGCGTTGGCAGATATCTTCTCGCACTCAATGTGTATGCTACTCTTTCGGGCAGAGATATCAGCGAAAACCGCTTCTGCGATTTCGATGAAGAGGTAACTCCCGAGGCAGCAGCTGCAGCCCGCGCTATCGCATCCGAGATCAGCGCAAAGTATCGCGAGATCAATAAGGAATACGCTAAAGAGGCTCTTTAATGGAAAATAAGAAGAAAATAGCCGTTATCACCGGCGCGTCGTCGGGAATGGGCAGGGAATTTGCCCTCCGCATTGACGGCGAAGAAAAATTTGACGAGATCTGGCTTATCGCGCGCCGTGCGGAAAAGCTTGAGGAAATTGCAAAATCTTGCAGAAACACCGCAAGAGCAATCTCGATGGACCTCTCGAAGCCCGAATCTTGGGCAGAGTACAAGGCAATGCTTGAATCCGAAAATGCAGACGTCTGCGTGCTCGTAAATGCAGCGGGATTCGGTCATTTTGGCGGTTTCCTTGATATGGAGCTTGATAAGCAGCTTGCTATGATCGACCTCAACGACAAGGCGCTTGTTGCGATGACTTATCATACGCTTGCGCATATGTCGGACGGCGGTAAGATCTATCAGCTCGGCTCGCTTTCCTCCTTCCAGCCCGTACCCTTTATCAATGTTTACGGCTCGTCGAAGGCGTTTGTGCTCTCCTTTTCTCGCGCTACAAACCGCGAGCTCAAGAGCGCGGGACGCAATATCCGTATGATGGCGGTCTGCCCCGGTTGGGTACTCACCGAGTTCTTTGATACCGCCGTGCATGACGATACCATCAGCTATTACAACAGATATTACACCTCGGAGCAGGTCATCACCCGTGCTCTGCGCGATATGAAGAAGGGCAAGGACGTTTCCGTCTGCGGCTTCCCCGTACGTGCGCAGGTGCTTGGCGTGAAGCTTTTGCCTCACAAGACGGTCATGAACGTCTGGTGCAAGCAGCAGAAGAAAAAGTAAATATAAAAATGAGATGTCCGCGGACATCTCATTTTTGTTTATGAATAATTGCGCCTCTTTTCCAAATACTAAATAAAAAAGGAGCGTAATTATGATACAAAACAAACCAATTATAGAAAAGATCATCGGGCGCGAGGTGATAGATTCGCGCGGAAATCCGACAGTTGAGGCAACCGTGCTTTGCCGTGACGGAAGTGTGGGGCGCGCGAGCGTGCCTTCGGGCGCATCGACGGGCATTTATGAGGCTCACGAAAAGCGCGATGGCGACGCGGAACGTTACGGCGGTAAAGGAGTAAAGGAAGCCGTTGAGGCGATCAGAGACGAAATTTCGCCCGCACTTGCGGGTGTCAGCGCGGCAAAGCAGTTCGAGGTTGACAGAATAATGTGCGGGATTGACGGCACCGCCGAGAAAAAGAGGCTCGGTGCGAATGCAATTCTTGCCGTGTCGCTTGCCACCATGCGTGCGGCGTCGGCATCATTCTCACAATGCCCCTGGCAATATCTCGGCGGTGCGAAGGCAAACCGTCTTCCCGTGCCGATGTTCAATATCCTCAACGGCGGCGCGCATGCGTCAAATAATGTGGATATTCAGGAATTTATGATAATGCCCGTCGGGGCTTCGAGCTTTTCGGAGGCTTTGCGTGCGGGGTGCGAGATCTATCACACGCTTGGTTCGATCCTCAAAAAGGAAGGTCTTTCGACTGCCGTCGGCGACGAGGGCGGTTATGCGCCGAATCTTGACGGTGACACGGCGGCACTCGATCTTATCTGCCGCGCGATTACCGATGCGGGATATTCTCTTGACGAGATCAAGATCGCGCTCGACGTTGCCGCGAGCGAATGGTATTCCGAGTCGGAAGGGCAGTATAGGTGCCCGAAGAGCGGAAAAAGCTACGACACAGAGGCGCTGATCTCGCTCTGGGAGTCGCTTTCGGCGCGTTATCCGATCTGCTCGATCGAGGACGGACTCGATCAGCGCGATTTCGTCGGATGGTCGAAGATGACGGAAAGACTCGGCTCGAAGATAATGCTCGTCGGCGACGATTTCTTCGTTACCAATCCCGATAGAGTTAAGAAGGGAATCGAGGAAGGCGCGGCGAATGCGGTGCTCGTCAAGCCGAATCAGATCGGCACGCTTTCCGAAACCATGCGCGTCTGCGAAATGGCGGCGGCATCGGGCTATATGACGATAATGTCGCACCGCTCGGGCGAGACCGAGGACTCGACCCTCGCCGACCTCGCCGTTGCGCTCGCTTCTCCCTTCATCAAATCGGGCGCGCCTTGCCGAAGCGAAAGACTTGCAAAATATAACCGCCTGCTCAACATCGAATCCTGCCTCGGCGCCGCCGCGAAGTACGGAAGCGCAAGAATCAAGAGAGAGCCGAAGGGCGCGATGAAGGTTTAAAGTAAATTTCTATACTAAAACACTCGGAAGTATTCTTCCGAGTGTTTTAGTATACGGATTGCTTATTTCTCGGGATCAAGATATCCCCAATATGCCGCAAGGTAATTTACGCCTGACCAGATCGTGAAGACGGTCATGAGCGCACAGAGGATAACTGTCGCGGGGGGATAGGTGTCGAGAAAATCGGGGAGGTCTGTGCCGCTCTTTTCGATAGTGTGATAGATCACGGGTTCGAGGAGGAGCACGATGATCGAGGACATCTGAGTGACTGTTTTGACCTTGCCGAGCCAGTTTGCCGCGATGACCACGCCCGAGGACGAGCTTACGACAAGTCTGATAGAGGTGACGGCAAATTCGCGGAAGATTACCACGAGTACTGCCCAGAAGAGCCAGGTCTTCATCTGCTCGTAGCGGTAAAGAATGGCAAGAAGGCTTCCGAGAACGAGGAATTTATCCGCAAGGGGATCCATGAACTTGCCGAAATCGGTGATGAGATTATATTTCCTTGCAAGCTTGCCGTCGATGGCGTCGGTGATCGACGCGGCAGCAAAGATGACGAGCGCGATGATGGCGGTCAGGTCGGGGTTCAGCCATGCCTCGGGGATGAGGATGGCGGCGATGCAGACGGGAACCATGAACATTCGCATCACGGTCAGCTTGTTCGGAAGATTCATTTTTGATTTAGCCATTTTGTGCCTCACGCTTCGGGGAAGAGGAGCGCTCTGCCGCAAAGGTCGTAGTCGAGCGTATCCTCGATCTTGACGCTTACGATACTGCCGGGCGCGATACGGCGGCGCGCGGAGAAATAGATCTTGCCGTCGATCTCGGGGGCATCGGCGTCGCCGCGTCCGAAATGCATTTCGGAAACGGGGTCGAAATCTTCAACGAGCACGCGAACGGTCTTGCCGATCATCGCC
>JAZORB010000138.1:0-7250 GCA_045656385.1 Eubacteriales bacterium
TGCTTGATGCGCTCGGACTCAGAGAGGGCTGCTCCTTCCGCTTCTCGCAGTGGGATCCCGCGCGTACCGATAAGTACGAGGGTACAGCAGAGCAGTGGGAAGAGGCACAGTCTGTAATGAAGACCATTCTCGACAATATCGCACTCGATTATAAGATCGGTATCGACGAGGCGGCATTCTACGGTCCTAAGCTCGACATTCAGATCAAGAACGTACACGGTAAGGAAGATACCCTTATCACCATTCAGATCGATATGCTTCTCGCGAAGAAGTTCGGTATGGAATACACCGATTCGAACGACCAGCGCGTAACTCCTTACATCATCCACAGAACCTCTCTCGGATGCTACGAGCGTACCCTTGCACTCGTACTCGAGAAGTTTGCGGGCGCACTTCCTCTCTGGATGGCTCCCGAGCAGGTACGTGTTCTTCCCATCGGCGTTGAGCACGAGGAGTATGCAAAGAACGTTCGCGAAAGACTCGAGGCTGCGGGCATCCGTACCGAGGTTGACGCGAGAAACGAGAAGATCGGCTACAAGATCCGTCAGGCACAGCTCGAAAAGGTTCCCTATATGCTCGTCGTTGGCGAGAAGGAAGCCGCAGAGGGCAAGGTTGCCGTACGTAACCGCGGCGGCGTAGACCTTGGCGCAGTTACTGTTGACGAATTCCTCCTCAAGGCACTTGAAGAGGTCAGAACTCTTAAGCTCGACTAATTAACTTAAATAGCAAAACCACCTCGCTTGTGCGGGGTGGTTTTTGTAAGTGAAAAGTGCAGAGTTATGGTGGATTTCCTCGCTTAGCTCGGAAATTTTCGATTTGATTTATTTCCAACTGATTTCCTTCAAGATCGGGATGAAATTGTCGCGTTCGGTCTTGGTTTCCTTAACCTCTGTGCCCGATGTGGGGGAGTAGAAATACTGATAGCAGAAATACGCCACGCCGATGCATTTATCAAGGCTTTCGGTGTGCTCAAGACAACGCTTGAGTATATCCTTGTTCTGTGCCCATTCGTTTTTGCCGGTGCCGGCGTAGTTGTCTGTGCCGGATTTTGCTTTGCCGAGGGTCATGCCGATGATGAGCTTGACCTTGTCGGTCTTGATGATATCCGAGAATGTCTTGCAAACGCTGACGAAATCGTAGGTCTGATGTTCAAGCCCGAAGTAGACCTGCGGGCAGATGTAGTCTATGTAACCCTCTGTCGCGCACCACGTGTCAACGTCCGCACCGTCGCGGCGTACGTTGTTGATGTTGCCCGCGGGGCTGATGCCGAAGATCATATCGGGGTTGACCGACTTTGTCATTTGCCAAAGTCCCGAAACAAGCAGGTTGAGGTTTTCCTTGCGGAAGTTTTCGACCGATTTCTTTCCGCCGTTTGCTTTATATTCCTTGTAAGCCGCGGCGTCGAAGGAGGATTCCGTGGTGGGGTAGAAGTAGTCGTCCATGTGCAGACCGTCGACTTCATAGTTAAGAAGGATTTCGCGCGCGCCGTTTATGATGAGGTTGCGGACATCCTCGTATGCAGGGTTGAGGTAGTAATTCGAGCCGTTTGCAACGACATATTTGCCCTTTGTTTCCTTGTCGCTGTACCACTGCTTGATAAGATAATCGTTCGGTATCTTCTTGATCTCATCCGTAGTCATCGCGCGCATCGGGTTTATCCACGCCTGAACCGAAAGCTTTCTTTCGTGCGCTTCTTCGATCATAATTGCGAAAGAATCGTATTTTGCCTCTTTGCCGTAGCTTCCGACAACGTATTTCGACATTGGATAGTATTCGGATGGATACATGCTGTCGGCATTCGGGCGAACCTGAACGATGACGGTGTTGAAGCCGTTAGCAACAACATTGTCAAGAATCTTGTCGAGATATTTGCGGTATGTTGCCTCGGGACTTTGCGAGCCGCCGTTGCAATAAACGCTGTTCAGGTCAAACTGTGAAAGCCAGATGGCTTTGATGTCCTCGTAATTGAGGGGAGTGTAGGGATTGGTCATTACTTCCATTTGATCAGTTGTAACCTCCTCGGTGGTTTCTTCTTCGGTGGTAATCTCTATCGTTGTTTCGACCGCTTCGGTCGGCTCGGATGTGACATTAGCTTCGATTGCCGTGGTGTCGTCGGGGACAGCGGGCGTGCATCCCGCAAGCATCATAAATGTCAAAAAAGCCGCCAATGCTCTGAAAAACTTATATTTCATATTCTTCCTCCGATTTCTTTTATAACTATATTTTATATCAATCTGATAAAAAAGTCAAGGGGGATGCCGAATTATGCAGATTTTACCTGCTAAATCGTTTTTACTATTGAAAAAGCAGAATAAATATGATATAATTATTATTTGTAAAATTCTTTTTGAGAGAGTGAAAAAATGAAACAGTTATGGAAGTACACAAAGGGTTACAGAAGGCAGACTTTTGTTGCACCCTTTATGAAACTCACCGAGGCTCTGCTTGAGCTTCTTGTGCCTCTTCTCGTTGCCCAGATCATTGACAAGGGCGTTGGAGAGGGCGGTGACCCCGCACTTGTATGGCGTATGTGCGGGCTGATGGTGCTTTGCGCCACGGTAGGTATGGTCCTTTCGATCACCTCGCAATATTTTTCTGCGCAGGCGGCTGTCGGATTTTCCTGCGCTCTGCGCCGCGATCTTTTCAAGCATACCCTCTATCTTTCGCGCGAGTCCTCGGATAAAGCGGGAGCATCGGCTCTTCTGACCCGCCTCACCGCTGACGTTGACCGCCTGCAGAACGGTCTCAACCTCGGTCTGCGTCTGCTTCTGCGCTCGCCCTTTATCGTTTTCGGCGCGGTCTTTATGGCTTATATCACCGACCCCGAAATGTCTATCATCTTCGCGCTTTCTGTTCCCGCACTTGCGGTTGTGGTTTTTGCGATCATTCTTCTCGGCATTCCGATGTTTGCGAAGGTGCAGGCAAAGCTCGATAAGCTGACCCGCCACACGCGCGATAACCTCCGCGGTGTCCGTGTTATCCGTGCCTTCAGCCACGAGAACGAGCAGGTCGAGGCATTTGACTCGGCAAACACCTCGCACGCGAAGGAGAATATCTTTGCGGGCAGAGTGTCCTCGCTTCTCAATCCGATCACATACGTTATCGTTAATATCGCAATCATTATGATCGTTAAAAACGGCGGACTTGCCGTTGAATCCGGCAGATTGACGCAGGGACAGATCATTGCGCTTTATAATTATATGTCGCAGATACTCGTTGAGCTTGTCAAGCTCGCAAATCTTATCGTAACGCTGACAAAGGCGGGCGCTTGCGCCAAGAGAATCACCGGCGTGCTTGCGATGCCTATTGAAAGCGACGAGGAGCACGAGGAGGTCGAGATCGACCTCTCCGCTCCCGCCATTGAGTTCCGCTCGGCTTCATTCCGTTACAGACTCAGCAAGGAAGATTCGCTGGTCGATATCAGCTTCACCCTTGGAGCGGGCAAGCGCCTTGGCGTCCTCGGCGGTACGGGCTCGGGTAAGACCACGCTTGTTGACCTCATTCCGAGATTCTATGATGTAACCGACGGCGAAGTTCTTGTCTTTGGCAGAAACGTCAAGGACTACCCGGTTATGGATCTGCGCAAGCTGATCGCAGTTGTTCCGCAGTCCTCGCATCTCTTTGCGGGCACTGTTGCCGAAAATATGCGTTGGGGTAACCCGAACGCGAGTGATGACGAAGTCCGCGCGGCTCTCGAAGCCGCAGGCGCGCTTGATTTCGTTCTTGCCAAAGAGGGCGGTATTGAGGCTCGCGTTGAGGCTCGCGGTGCAAACTTCTCAGGCGGTCAGCGTCAGCGTCTTGCTATTGCTCGCGCACTTATCCGCAAGCCGAAGATACTTATCCTTGACGACAGCTTCTCTGCGCTTGACTATGCTACCGACCTGCTTGTCAGAAGCAATATAGCCAAGCTCGAGGATTCGCCCGCAACGGTCATTATCTCGCAAAGACCCTCTGCGGTCAAGGATGCCGACAGCATTGTCGTTCTTGACGACGGCGCGGCTGCGGGTATAGGAACACACGACGAGCTTCTTGCTTCCTGCGCTGTTTACCGCGAGACCTATGAAACTCAGTACGGAGGTGAAAACTGATGGCAAAGAATAAGAAAGCCTCCAAGCTTACAAAGTCGGAGCAGAAGTACGTCATCCGTCGTCTGCTCGGATTTGCAAAGAAATTTATTCCTCTCTTTATTATCGCATTCATCTTTGCTGCGGCATCGACAGTTATGTCGCATTATATCCCCGTCCTTGTAGGTAACGGCATTGACCTTATCGTAGGCAAGGGAGAGGTCGATTTTGAAGGAATCGCAAAGATAATACCCGTCATTCTCGCGTTGACTGTTGCGGGAGCGATCCTTGATTGGTTCGTTCGCCTTATCGCGACCCGCGCGGGCACGATGATCGTACGCGACATCCGCGCCGAGGCTGTCCGCAAGCTCCAGAAGCTTCCCGTGTCCTATTTCGACAACCACGCTTCGGGCGACATTCTTTCGCGCATTATCGCCGACACAGACCGCCTTTCCGAAGGTCTGCTGACGGGACTTATTCAGCTTTATTCAAGTGTGCTTGGCATCGTTATCACTCTTGTGTTTATGATAATCATCGACTGGAAGGTCGCGCTGATCGTTGCGGTGCTTACACCTATGTCGATGTTCGTTGCGGGCTTTATTGCTTCGCGCACCTTCTCGCTCTTCAAGAAGAGAAGCGAGACCTCGGCAGAGCAGACTGCTCTTATCGACGAGGTCGTCGGCGGCCGCGACGTTATCACCGCGTTTTCGCACCAGAAGGAGAGCCTTGCCGCATTTGACGAGATCAACGACCGCTACCGCAAGGTAACCACCCGCGCGGTGTTCTATTCCTCGCTTACCAACCCCGCAACGAGATTTGTAAATAACCTCGTATATTTCGGTGTCGCACTCGTTTCCGCACTTCTTTCGATAAGCTCGGGAAGTGCAATTACTGCGGGTGGTATCTCGACTCTTCTTACTTACGCTTCCAACTACGCCAAGCCCTTCAACGAGCTTTCGGGCGTTATCACCGAGCTTCAGTCCTCGCTTGCAAGCGCACTCCGCGTCTTCGAGCTTCTTGACGCCGAGGAAATGGTTCCCGATGCAGCCGATGCCGCAGAGCTTTCCGCGGAAAGCCTTTCGGGTAAGCTCGAAGCACATTCGCTGGCATTCAGCTATACCGACAAGCCCTTCATGGAAAACATGAATTTCTGGGCTAAGCCGGGTCAGCGCATTGCCATCGTCGGTCCCACCGGATGCGGAAAGACGACGCTTGTAAACCTCTTTATGAGATTCTATGAGCCCACGGGTGGTTCGATTGAGGTTGACGGCAAGGATATTTCGACCGTCACTCGCCAGAGCCTGCGCTCCTGCTTCGGCATGGTTCTTCAGGATACATGGCTTTCCTCGGGTACAATCCGTGAGAATATCGCTATGGGACGCCCCGATGCGACCGATGAAGAGGTCATCGCGGCTGCCAAAGCGGCGCACGCGCACTCCTTCATCAAGCGTCTGCCGCAGGGATACAATACTCCCCTCGGCGAGGACGGCGGAAGACTTTCACAGGGTCAGAAGCAGCTCCTCTGCATCGCCCGCGTAATGCTTTGCCTGCCCCCGATGCTTATTCTCGACGAGGCAACCTCCTCGATCGACCTTCGTACCGAGATCAAGATCAACCGTGCGTTTGCCGAGCTTATGGAGGGAAGAACTTCATTCATCGTTGCACACCGACTGAACACGATCAAGAACGCCGATTGCATCCTCGTTATGCGCGACGGCAAGATCGTGGAGCAGGGCAACCACGAGGAGCTGATCGAAAAGAACGGCTTCTATGCCGAGCTTTACGGAGCACAGTTTAAGCACGTTGAGGCGTAATATAAAATCAAGCAACCTCGGGAATGGGGTTGCTTGTTTTTTTACATTTGGGTGGAGATTGAATTATTCATATTTTTTTGATATAATTAAGTGAAAAGATATTTATAAACTGTTCGATAAACTTGAATTTGTCGAACAGTACATATAAGCGAGGTGTTAGATATGAAGTATGAAATGTTGCTTACCACACCTGATGATGTGGAATATATGAGTGAAAAGCTGGATGCTTTTTACGATTCTATTGTCCCACCTTCTGAGCGTCCCTCTACTGAAGGCTATGTATTAAAGGTTTCTGACGAAAATGGCAATATTATCGGTGGATGTATTGCTTATGTAAACAGCTGGGACATTCTGCGAATCAATACTTTGTGGGTAGATGAGCATCATCGGAAATGCGGCCTGGGTTCAAAACTTCTCGAGAAAATTGAACATGTTGGCAGGGAGAAAGGCTGCTATCTATCAACGCTAGGCACTGGCGATTTTCAGGCCAGAGGATTTTACGAAAAAAACGGATATCAAGTATGCGGCACGGTAGAAAATTCTCCCAAAGGGCATGTTTCCTACTCTATGGCGAAACGGCTTGATTGTCCCATTCTTGGAACCGTGTCCAATCATGATGATGGGAAATTGCATACAATCACATTCGGAACAGAGGAAGACGGCGATTTTATCGACGACAAGCTGGACGAGTATAATTGCTCCCATGCGACGCTTCCAAATCGCTATGAACGATTTGGCAAAAAGTTCGTAGACGAGCATGGTAACCTTGTTGCAGGCATTTTCGTCAGAGCTGATATCTATAGAACCGCAAATGGAACAGATGTCTGGGGTGCAGCAAATGTGAGTGTGTTGTGGGTCGAGGAGCGGTATCGAAATGAAAGATTCGGTTCGCAACTCCTTCTTGATATTGAACGAACAGCAAAAGAAAACAGCGGTGATTTCATTCTTTTGGATGTACTGGACTGTCAGGCAACGATTTTTCTAAAACATGGATATAGAATCGTCGGTGAAATCCAGAATTGTCCCAGAGGACATCGCTGGTATACTATGAAGAAACTCCTAGAATGACAATCATGTTGCCATATTCCAATTTATCGAACAGATGAAATATAAAAAGAAGCCGGAGACGGGATTCTGAACCTATATTTGCGCGCATAATTTGTGCGAAACTGACGTGCGGCGGTAGCGCGCAGATTTTAGGTGTTGCAGAGCAACACCTAGAGGTTCGAACCAAAGAAGACGGGATTCTGAACCTATATCTGCGCGCATAATTTGGCGGTAAAGTAAAATGCTGCGGTAGCGCGCAGAAGATTGCTGTTGCTGCGCAACAGCAAGAGGTTCGAATCTTTACAGTTAGCAGCTCCAAAAAGAA
>JAZORB010000139.1:0-25378 GCA_045656385.1 Eubacteriales bacterium
GATTCATATTGGTATAATTCACAGCAAATTATTTAGTTGACCCACTACGCGAGATCCTTTGACTCCGCTGACGATTCGCTCATGATGACTCGTTCTATTGTTTTTTGATAAAATAATATCAAATTCTCGCAATATTATACATTCGTATTTGCCGACTTTTCCAAAAAACTTTCGCCCCGACCTCATTCGAGGTCGGGGTGATATCTTTTTAATATTAAAAAATCTTATGCGTAAGTCTGTTTACGGTGCACATCTTGCCGTAGTTATTGTTCGAGCCGCTCGGTGTTACGCCGTCGAGGAGCTCGAAGGCAAGCTCGGGGATCTCGTCGATCTTGCCGCTTGTGTAGTCAAGCAGACGGCGGCGGCAGGAGTCGGGTCTGCGGAGAAGTCCGCCGAGGCGGATGTCCTGAACGTCAAAGCCCGTGGGCTTATTCTCGATATTCCACTGCTTCTCAAACGCGAGAGCGAACTTTTCGATAGCCTTATAGGTCTTAACGTAGTCCTTCTTTGCAAGCTCGCGGAGAGTTTCCTTGTCGCCCGCAAGATATGCGGCGCGGGTGCGGATTCCGAGGCTGTATTTGAGAGCAAGAGCATCGGCAAGCTTTGCCGCGCTGTCGAACATATAGCTCCAGCGGCGGTACTTTCTCGCGTAGCCGTGCCACTCGTCGGCAACCTCCGCGATCTTCTTCTCTTCACCCTCGATCAGGCGGATATCGTTGATTCCGTTGAAATAGTCGTTGTAGAGAACGAGCTTCGGAACTGCATCGTTCTTGTTCGCCTTCTTGATGATATCGTTGAGCTTATCAAGAGACATAAAGGCATCGTAATCCGCGCCGAAGATACGGCGGAAGCCACGGCGGATCTTATCCTCGTCATCATTGCCTCTGAGATATTCGGCGAGGTTATAAAGGGTGGGCATAATGGAGTAACGCGAGCACTCGTGGCCGTCGTCGCCCCACATGGTTACGAAAATGTTCTTTACCTTATGCTTGCGGCAAGCATCGATAGCATAATGCATCGACATGATCGAGAACGCGTTCATGGGAAGGAAGCCTCTCCATGTCCACGCACCGCCCGCAAACCAGGTCTTGTTTGAAAGCTGCTCGTGGTTGTAGAGCATATTGTCGTATGCTTCCTCGTTGTCGCGGTAGTAATCCCAATATACGGGAATTACATCCTCGGGTACTGCCTCAATGACCTCCTTGGGCATCTCGCGCTTGGGGGTGTAATATGCATTTCCGGGATTGATCGAGCGGAAGAACATATCCGACCACATCATCGGCTCGAAATCATACTTGCGGACGATTTCGCAAACTGCCGCGAGATGGCGCTTGATGATCGAGGTGGGATGCTCGAAGCCGTGAAGATCCATGAATTTTCCTCGTCCGAGAGTCCAAGCCTCATCCATTCCAATATGAAGGCGGCTGCTCTTGAAGCACTCGCGGCAGGATTTGATGGCGTTCTCGATGAACTCATAGGTTCGGGGATCGTCAACGAGCATTGCGTCCTCGTTGTCAATCGGAACCTGCTTCCACGGAACGAAGCCCTGAAGGTGGGCAAGGGTCTGGATGCAGGGGATCAGCTCGATGCCGAGGCCCGATGCATATTCATCAAGCTCAATGAGCTCTGCCTTTGAATATCTTCCGCGCATGTAGCCGAGATAGGGCTCACCGTCGACCTCGTAGGTATCCTCGGTATAGAGCATAACGCAGTTGTATCCCATCTTTTTGAGATAACCGAAATAAGTCTTGAGCGACTCAACGCTCATAACGGCGTTGCGCGACATATCGAGCATCACGCCGAGTGTTTCATAATTCTTCTTTTTCATGTTCTGCCTCCGTCGGAGTTTTTGATTAGGTTCATTATATCACAAAAAACTACGATTTGCAATAGAATTTGCGAAATAAACAACAAGCAAAATCAGCAATGTTCATTACGGATTTAAAAAAATCCGTACATTTTTTCAAAAGCTATTGCAATTTTCTAAAAAAAGGTGTATAATTATGCCCGGTTGTTCGCGCACGCGAACAAGCCAACAGGCTTTATCTGTTCGCGTGCGCGAACAGAAACCCAAATATTATCTATTCGCGATCGCGAACAAATAGTCAAAAAACAGTATTCGCGATTGCGAACAGGAGAAAAATGAATTATATCACGGTAAAAGAAGCCGCCGAAAAATGGGGAGTTTCGCCAAGGCGAGTGCAGATCCTCTGCTCACAGAACAGAATCCCCGGCGCGGTTCGTTTCAGCAACAGATTAATGATTCCTTCCGACGCGTTATATCCTTCAAAGGATGACGTCAAAGCAGGAAATATCCCCTTCCCAAGAAGAACGCCCTTCCTATATATGAGCGACCTTTACAGCCGCCCGGGAAGTGCCGAGGAAAGCATTGCCGCGCTTGCGGACAACTACGAGGCTCAGGTGCTCTTCGCGGCAGAGATCGCGTATTCGCGAGGCGAGATCGACAAGGTTTATGAAAGCGCGAACTATCTTTTGAATCATCATTCGGGATTCTACTCAACGATCTCGGCAGGCATGAGGCTTGCTCTTTGCGCCATCTGGCGAGGCGACCTTGAGATGTGGCGCAGGGCAAAGATACATATTGCAAGCGCCCCCGCAAAGGACGATATGGACAGAGATATAATTTCCTTTTCCATAACCGCAGTTGACGGCATGCTTTATGACATCGAATCCTTCCCCGAATGGTTCAAGATCGGCTGCTTTGAGCCGCTTCACAGAGATTCTCTGCCCGCGGCAAAGGTCTTCTATGCGAAATATCTCTATGCCGCGGCATACGCCGTTGCAACCAAGCAGCTCGAGCTCGACGGAATTCAGGGACTCACTTTGATGTCGATACTGCCCGCAACCATCGAACCGATGATCTCGCAAGCAATGGCGGACAATTCTATAATAGCAGAAATATATCTGCGAATGACCTGCGCAACGGTTTACCACAACAACGGAAACCGCGAGCAGGCAATCAGGCATCTCGACCGCGCAATAGCTCTTGCTCTGCCCGACAGGCTTTACGGTCTTCTCGCGGAGTATTGCCGCGTTCTTGATTCCCTTATCGAGCAGAGGCTCTGCCGCGTGGATCCCGCGGCATGGGAGAAGGTCCGCGAGCTTTATCACGTCTACGTTGCGGGATGGTCATATCTCGGCTCAAACGTGCGCGGAAGAACAATCATACACACGCTTACCCAAAAAGAACGCGAGGTGGCAAAGCTTGCAGCTTTCGGAATGCAGTATGCCGAGATCGCACAGCGCGCAAATATGTCTCTTTCAGGCGTAAAACAGACAATCAAAATCGTCTCGGAAAAGACGGGAATGGACAGAAAAGATTTTGCGGCGATCCTTTGATATGCACTTTTGGGGATAAAAAAGTACAGATCTTTTTTTTAATATGTCTAAAAAAACTTCCTTTCGGTAGTACCGCGAAAGGAAGTTTTTTGCTATAATATTGGCGTTGAAAACAGCACAGACCACTGAAAGGAGTCATTATGATAACATCTTTCTTCTCGAACACTCTTGCAGCGGCAAACAAGCAAAACAAAGAAGGCGAGCTCTATAAGATCGTTAATATAAAAGGAAAGATCTTCGAGCTGAGATACGGATACTATGAAGACATAGACCGTTCTCACAGCGAGCCGGATATTATCTATCCCGACCTGAACGCAGAACCGCAATATACTTCGTGCGGGCTGAAGATAGTCACTCAGATGCAGGATGCATGCAAGCATTTTGAAGGAAATAAAAATCCGGAAAGCGATTGCAGCCAATGCGCTCATTTTGAACGAGATAAAGATCTTTTCGGCATCTGCCGATGCCTCTCTGCCCCAAGGCAGTCAAAAAAATAATTTTCACAGTTTTCTATTTTAAGGAGAAATAAAACCATGAACAAAACATTCATCAAAAGACCGATCTGTTTTCTTCTTTCGCTGATGATGATCGCGGGGCTTTACCCCTTCTCGATAATCGCAGCGAATGGCGCTGTACCCACCCCATTCAGCGCAATGGGAGAAGCAAAGGCGGCAGATCCTTCGACAATGAACGATTGGGTCAAGTATTTCAACGACTCCACCACCGAATATGCCGGTGCAGTTTGGACGGATAAGTCGGTATTCACCGATGCTTCGGCATTTGCCGCAAACGGCATCAGCCTGAAGAAACAGGATGACTTCCTCGTCGCCCTCTCCGCAATGGCTTCGAATATGACTGTCGAAGGTATGGAATACTCGCCGACAGACACAGTCCTCATTCTTGATGTATCAATCTCAATGCAGAACAGCTCCTCGGGTAACGGACTCGCAGACGAAATGGTTGAAGCAGCTAACCAAAGCATTGCAAGCCTCCTTGCTGCGGGTAAGCATAACCGAGTAAGCGTTGTAGCATTTTCTGAAGAAGCAACGCTTCTCCTCCCTCTCGGAAGATATACCACCGCAGCCGACGGAAAATATCTCGCATATTCTCAAGCCGGATCTTCCGGCGGAGGATACTGGGGGTCATCCGGAACTGAAACCATATCGGTAGACCCCGACACATTTATTGAAGGCTCAAACACTCAAAAGCCTGCAACCGCCTCCGTCACCGTCGACGGTTCGACTTATACTCAAACCGGACTGAAAAAAGCAATCGACATTTTCCTGGATCAAAGCGGCAACACTACCGTCAATGACCCGGCGCTTGGAACTCTTTCGAGAATTCCCATTGTCGTATTGATGTCCGACGGTGAACCTACTTACGCAACCACGAACTTCACAAGTCCTCATCCCGACGAACGATTCGGAACCGGTATGCCCGGTCAGAATAACGGAGAAAGTCTTGCATTCGTAACACAGCTTACTCTTGCATATGCACAAAACCAGATCAACGCGGTTTACGGAGATTCCTTGATATATACACTCGGCCTTGGAGTTGGAAGCAACTCCGCTGCCAAGAGCGTACTTGATCCCGCCAACTCTTCAACCGCAATAAATGATTTCTGGGAACAGTATAACGAAGCTGCCAACAGTGACAAAATCGAAGTCTATCGTTCTTCGTCAGGCGGCGGATACCCGGGATTTGGCGGAGGATATCCGGGATCTGGCGGCAGTAACAGCAGCTCCTCCACTCAATACGTAACAAAGATCGCAACACCTCTTAACAAAAACTACGTTGAAAAATACATCGAAGTCAGCACCTCCACCGCTAATCCCGGTGCAGACCTTGTTGCTGCATTCGATGACATCGTAAAGCAGATCCAGCTCAAGTCCAAATTCTACCCCACTCTTGTTGAGGGCAGCGAATACCTTTCGGGTTACGTCAGCTTCGTCGACAAGCTCGGTAAGTATATGGAAGTCAAGGACGTCAAGGGACTTCTTATCAACAACGTGCTCCACACAGGACACTCCTTTGCAAAGCACCTTATCGAGCATCACTCGGGCGGCAACATCTCTCTTGACCCCAACGATATTTGTTATGAATTCATCGACTCTGTTGAAAAGCGTCTCGGAATTGATGAGAGTACCGCTCTTACGCTCGTTGCACTTGCGATCGCAAACGGACAGCTTGCTTACAACTCGACCGCAAACACATTCAGCAACTATATCGGTTGGTTCTCGGATGCAAACGGCAACTTTGTCGGCTTCTGGCACGAGGGAATTGCTAACATCCCCGCAAATGCAACCCACATCAACCGCTCCTACGGCTTCTTCGGTGATACCGATGCCACCCACAACATCGACGAACACGACATGCTTTATGCAACCGTTCGTGTCCGCGAAGAGATCGCAACCGGATTTGAGTCGGTAGCGTTCGCAGTTCCCGCTTCTCTCATCCCCACACGTACATATAACGTATCGCTCGACGAAAGCGGCAACCCGACCAACATCACCCTTACAGGCGATAACAACCCCATCCGCCTTGTATATGAGGCAGGTCTCGAGGACGCGATCAATGAGGTCACCGTTCAGACCCTTGTAACCGATGCCGAGTATCTGCATGAGCACGTTAAAAACGGTGAGTACGAATTCTACACCAACAGATTCGATCACGGCACAAGTGTTACCGCATACGGTACAAACAATACATACTCCTACTTTACTCCCTCCAAGGAAAACGAAAGATATTACTATCTCTCAAATTCTCTTGTATATACCGACAAAAACGGCACTCTCTACACCGGCGATTCCACACCCGCAGAGAACGGTACGTATTACCGTGCAATAACTGTTTACCAGAAGAGCGGAAGCAATTGCTTCAAGAACACGGTATACGAGCAGATCATGCCCCACGCTCTTTCAAGATCCGGCGGCACGCCCCTTTATCTTGCAAAGAATTCGGATAACACCTGGTACGTAAAGGCAGGAACTGCGCACAACTACGTTGAAGGTCGCGAGGTTCTCAAGAACCCCAACGTTACCGGTTCTGTTAATTACTCCTACCATCCTTTCGTCGATGCTCAGAATGAATACATCGTCGGCGCGGTTCTCGGAAACAACGGGCGTCTGGTCCTCACTCCCGCAACCGGCATCAAGGTCACAAAGACCGTCGAAGAGGTAAACACCGATCCGACCGCTCCCACCTCCTTTACTTTCGTTGTAACCAACAAGACAAACGCGGCTGATAGCTCTACCTACAAGACCTACCACGTTGCCGCAAACGGAACTGTCACCGAAGGCATTATCGCATTTGCAAACGGCACAGCTTCCTTCAGCATCAAGGACGGTGAAAAATTCTATATCACCGGCATGACTGCAGGCAACGTCTTCACGGTTGCCGAGGAAGAAAGCGTCTCCTACTTCTGTAAGCAGAACAATATCGACCTCACTGTCGTTTCCAAATCGCTTGTAAGTGCAGATTTCGTGAACACCGCACGCGGCAAGGGCAATCTTACCGTTGCTAAGGAGGTCGCTCACAGCTTCGGCACAAGCTATCTCATTCCCGAAGGCAAGACCTTCAATTTTGAAGTAGCTCTCGATGGCGCGGGCATCATCGGCAAGACCTTCGAAGCCAAGCATTCGGGCGACGCAACCGTTACAGCTGTTACGGTCGGCGCCGACGGCAAGGTCACATTCTCTCTCAAGCATAACGAGGAATTTGAGATCTACGGTCTTCCCGAAGGAACCAAGGCTTTTGTTGTTGAGCTCAACCCCGGAGCAGGATTCACCTCTGTTTATTATGAGAACAACCTTCCCGACGACGGCAAGATCACAGTTCAGAAGAATGCTATTGACGTTATCAAGGTAGTCAACGAATATAATCCCGCAAAGGTTGACCCCGTAAATATTACTGTGAGCGGAACCAAGACTCTTGAAGGTAGAGATTGGAGCGCGGACGACGAATTTATCTTCGTTCTCCAGAAGCTCAATGAAGACGGTGAGACCTGGACCGAGCTTGGCACAGCCTCTGTAAAGGGTACGGATGCTTCTAAATCATTCACATTTACCAACGTATTTGCAAACACCGTTTATGATAAGGCGGGAACATACTATTACAGAATCACCGAAAAGGAAGGCTCTGTGCTCGGTATGAACTATGACCGCACGGTTCACGCATTTGCAGTAATAGTCGGCGATGCGGATATGGACGGCAAGCTTGAGATCGCGGAAGTCAGACCCGAAAGAGAAACCGTTACGGTCGCTTTCGGCGAAGGTTCATGGAACGTAACCGCGAACTTCAAGAACGTTTATAATCTTAAGGAAACCACAGCCTCCATCGATATCACCAAGCTTATCACCAACGAAAGCGAAAGCCCGCTCGCTCTTCTTGCAGGCTTCAGATTTGAGCTTTACGAGGGCAATACTCTCATCGCCACCTCCGAGCCCACCACGGACAGAGGCTTCACAAGGCTCAACCTCACCTTTAACACAGCAGGCGAGCACACATACACACTTAAGGAGATCATCCCCTCCGAGGCTCCCGCAGGCTGGACTTACGACACCAAGGAAGTTACACTCAAGTTAAGCGTAACCGCTGACGCCTCCGCAGGTACTCTCGTAGCAAAATTTGCAGATACAGGCACAAATACTGCCTCCGCCACATTCACCAACGTCTACTCCCCCGCCCCCGCTTCTATTACCCTTGACGTAAGAAAGTCCCTCACCGGCAGAAAGCTCGCCCCCGGCGAATTCAGCTTTGAGATCCGCGAGACGAGCGGCGCAAAGGTAGCAAGCGGCACAAATGACGGCGATGGCAAGGTGACCTTCGACAAGGCACTTTCCTTTAACAAGGTCGGCGTGTATCATTACGACGTCATCGAGACCTCTGTTGACGGCAAGGGTGTCACCACCGACAAGAGCCCGCGCCGCGTAACAGTCACGGTCGTCGACAACGGCGGCTCGCTCTCGGCAAGCTACGTTGTTGAATCCACAGCAGAAAACTATATCGTATTTACCAACACCTACACCGCACAGCCCGCAAAATACACCGTAACCGGCAAGAAGCTTCTCGAAGGAAGAGCACTCCTCAATGCGGAATTCAAGTTTACTCTCACCGTTTCTGACGGAGAGGGAAACGTTGCGACAGGCGCACAGTCCTACACCGTTGAAAACCGCCTTGACGGCTCCTTCAACTTCCCCGAGCTTGTATTCAACTCCGCAGGCGATTATTTCTACGTTGTAACCGAAGTAAATGATTCCGCTATCCCCGGAGTCAAATACGACGCAACCAAGTATATCATCAAGATCACAGTCAAGGATAACCTTGAAGGTCAGCTCGTTGTCGAAGCTCCCGTTATTCACATTGCAGGAAGCGGCATTGCGACCGAAGTCACATTCACCAATGTATATACCCCCGCGCCCGCAAGCGCAGACATTGCCGGTGATAAAGTTTACGAAACTATGATAGACGGCAAGGTCACTAGCAAAGAATTCGGCGCAAACGCTTTCTCCTTCAGCATCTATGAATCGAATGCCGAATGGGCTGAAAACGGCAAGCTTATTGAAACCGTTTCCAACGATGCTTCCGGCAACTTCTCATTCAAGACTCTGAATTTCACTGCAGCAGGCGACTACTACTACGTCGTCAAGGAGCTCCACGGCGGACAGACGATCAACGGAGTAGTATATGACGATGCGGTCTTCAGAATCAGAATCGAAGTCAAGGACGACGGCAACGGAAAGCTCTATACCATAGTACACAAGACCGACAAGAACAATATTCCGACCGAATCCATTGTATTCAAGAACAATTACGTTATCACAGCAAGCGCAGAAATTACTCTCACCGGCATTAAGATCCTGAAAAACAGAGATATGGCTGCAGATATGTTTGAATTCGCTCTCTATAAAGCGGATGAAAACCAAAATATCACAGACACCGCTCCCGTTGAGGTAGTAAAGAACAACGCTGCAGGCGAGTTTACTTTCTCGGAGCTCGTTTTCGACGGCAAGGACGGACACCGCGGCGCAGGAACCTACTACTATATCATTAAAGAAGTTGCAGGCTCTCTCGGCGGCATTACCTATGACACCCAGCAGTATTTCATTAAGATTACCGTTACCGACACCGACAGTGTTCTCTCCGCATCTGCCACAGGCGCAGACAACGTTGTTTTCACCAACGTTTATAACACTGAATCTGCTAAAGTAACCTTAATCGGCAAGAAAGAGCTCACCGGAAAGACTCTCGCAAAGGACGATTTCAGCTTTGTTCTCTCCCAGGTAGGCGGCAATTACACAGAAACAGTCAAGAACGCGGCAGACGGCAGCTTCATCTTTGCAGAGCTCACCTTTGATAAGGCAGGCACTTACACCTACACGATCTCCGAGGTTATCGGCTTCGCAGGCGGAGTTAAGTATGACGACACTAAGTATACCGTAACCGTAACCGTAACCGACAACGGCGAGGGCAAGCTCGTCGCCGAGGTTGAAGGTGCAAACAGTATCCTCTTCAAGAACTCCTATAGCACCGACAGCGCAGAGGTTCGCATCAACGGAACCAAGCAGCTGCTTGGCAGACCTCTCGTATCGGGCGAATTTGAATTCATCCTTGAGGGCGAGGGCGTAAGCCAAACCGTTAAGGTAAACGCAGATGGAAGCTTCGCATTCGATGCGATGACCTACACCAATGTGGGCACTTACAAGTACACCGTTAAGGAAGTAAAGGGCAGCATCGCAGGCATCACTTATGATGAAACCGTTTACAACGTCACCGTTGAAGTAACCGACAACGGCGAAGGCAAGCTCGTTGCCAAGGTAACGGGTGCGGACAGCATCACATTCACCAACAAGTATAAGGCAAGCGAAGCCGAGATCATCTTCAGCGGTAAGAAGCAGCTCTCCGGACGTCCCCTCAAGGCGGGCGAATTCAGCTTCACTCTCGTTGGCGCAAATGACGGCATAAACGAAACCGTTCAGAACGACGCTGACGGAAACTTCGTATTCCATACAGTCAAGTATGATACCGCAGGAACCTATACTTACACGATCTCCGAAGTCAAGGGCAGCCTTGGCGGAGTAACCTACGACACCAATGTCTACACAGTAACGGTCGTTGTTACCGATGACACCGAGGCAGGTAAGCTGGTTGCAAAGATTCAGGACAGCACTCCCGTTGTTTTCAAGAACACTTATTCCACAGAAAAGGCAACCGCTCAGATAAGCGGTAAGAAGGTCCTTTCCGGACGCGATCTCACCGCCGGCGAATTCAGCTTCGTCATCAGCGGCGCCGGAATTAACGAAACCGTTACTAATGATGCAAACGGAAACTTCACGTTCTCCGCCATCGAATACTCCACCGCAGGAACTTACACCTATACCGTTTCCGAGGTCAAGGGCTCGCTCGCAGGTATTAAGTACGACGAAACCGTGTATACCGTAACGGTTACCGTTACCGACAACGGCGAGGGCAAGCTTTCCGCAGAAGTAAGCACAAGCGCACCCATAGTGTTCAACAATGCTTATATGGTACAGTCCGAGGTAGCGGTTATAAGCGGCACAAAGAATCTTATCGGCAGAGAACTCATTCCCGGCGAATTCAGCTTTGAGCTTTATAATGCCAAGCTCGAAAACAACGCGTTCATTACCGATGGACCCGCTATCAGCATCGTTACAAACAAGGAAAACGGCAGCTTCGCTTTCGACGCAATTACATACACTCATGCAGGCGAATATATCTACATCGTCAGAGAAACAGCAGGCTCGCTCCTTAACGTGGAATACGACAAAACCGAGTACGTTGTCAAGGTAACCGTCACCGACGTGGAAGCAGCTCTCAGAAGCAAGGTTGAGATCTTTGTAAACGACGAAAGTCGCAAGGGCATCGTCTTCACAAACAAATATACCGTTGAGTCGATTTCCTATACCTTCAACGGCAAGAAGGTCCTCTTTGGCAGAGAGCTCGGCCAGGGCGAATTCACATTCGAAATTACCGATCTTGCAAGCGGCAACGTTGTAAGCACAGCCACCAATGACGCAGACGGCAACATCGAATTTACTCTTAACTTCCCCGCTGCCGGCACTTATAACTACTCGCTCAAAGAACTGAATACTGCAGCAGGCGGAATCATTTATGACGGCATAACCTATTTCATCACGGCAACCGTCACCATGGGCGAAGACGGTAAGCTCAGCGCAACCGTCAGCGGCGCGGACAATATCAGATTTAACAACACCTACGTCCCCACCAATGCTACCGTTCAGATATTCGGCTCCAAGACTCTGCTCGGACGTGAGCTTGTAGCACGCGAATTTCTCTTCGAGCTTCGCGATGAAACAGGAAGCGTCGTCTCTACAGCAACAAACTCGACCAGCGGCGTATTCGCATTTGAAGCCTTCACATACAGCAAGCCCGGCATTTATAACTATACCGTAACCGAGGTCAACAACGGCCTTCCCGGTATCACTTATGACCAAAGCAGCTTTAAGGTTACCGTTGTCGTAACCGATAACGGAAGCGGAGCGTTGAAGGCAGAGGTATATGCCCAGAGCGACATCATCTTCATCAACAGCTACCAGGCAACTCCCGCAGAAATCACATTCAGCGGAATCAAGAATCTTCACGGACGTGTTCTCAGAGAAGGAGAATTCAGCTTTGAGTTGAGCTCCGGCAGCGGCAATGTGGTCGAGGTAGTAACCAACGGCGCAGGCGGAAGCATCAACTTCTCCACCCTCACATTCATGACCGAGGGAAGATACACTTACACGATCCGCGAGATCGACGAAAACCTGAACGCGGTTTATTACGATCGCCAGGTCTACAACATCACCGTTGTTGTAACCGATGACGGAATGGGCAGAATGATCGCCACCGTTGAAGGCGCAGATAACATTGTTTTCAACAACTACTACAACCCTGCCTCTACCTTTGCTACCTTCCGAGGCACCAAGATACTGGAAGGCGGAGAGCTCACCGAAGCGGCATTCAGTTTCGAGCTGAGAGACATAAACGGCAAAGTGCTGGAAACCGCGCAGAACAATGCAGACGGCAGTTTCTCATTCTCCACCATCGAATATGATTCGACCGGAATCTATTACTACACCGTAAGCGAAGTTATCGGAAACGATGAGGGCATCCTCTATGACGCAACCGTATACACGGTAAAGGTTATGGTAATCGACAACGGCAAGGGCAAGCTTGTTGCAACAGTTGAGAGCGACAGCATAGTGTTCACAAACTGTGTAGTCACTCCTCCCGAAGAAACCACGGAAGCACCCGAAGAGACCACCGAGGTTCCCGAAGAGACAACAACTGCTCCCGAGGAAACTACTTTGACCCCCGAGGAAACCACCCAAGTCCCCGAAGAAACCACCATTACTCCCGAGGAGACCACCGAGACTCCCGAGGAGACCACCGAGATTCCCGGGGACTCCACAGAAACTCCCAACCCCTCGACGGGCGACAGTTCCTCTGTTGTTATCTGGTTCGGCGCAGTTATCATCGCATTCTGTGCAACCGCAGGCGCTCTCTTCTCCAAGAAGCGCGAAACAGATAACGAATAAACGAACGCTTTAATCCCTGCTCCCACCTCGGCAAGCCGAGGTGGGAGATTTATTCATTGACAAAGAAAAGCTTTTATTGTATAATATAATCAACAATATCAAGTAGGAGATACAAAATGAAAAGAAAAGGTATCCCGTTGTGGGTAGGCATTCTCATAGTTTCGATAGCAATCGCGGGCGTTCTTGCCCTGCTTGTTGCCGATATTGCAAAGAATGAGTGGAAGGTCGACGTGGATCTTTTAATGCGTCCGATGATCATTCTTGCCGGCCTTGTTTTAACTCTTGTCAAGCTCATAACAAGAAGCGGCGGTTCGAATAGGGTTTATGAAAAAGCATACGCAAAAGAGATCGGAAGCGCTTTTTCGCGCCCCGATGCAAAAAAATATAAGAACAAGCTCCTCTCCGCACTTGCGCTTTATAATAACAACTCTTATTCAGCGGCGCTGAAAATACTCAGCGAGCTTGAAAAGGCTTGCAACACAGTCGATGACTATTCTGCAGTTCTGCTCTTCAAGGCTCTCTGCTACACAGACACAGGCAGCCCCGAGGCGGCAGTTTCGGAATATGAATCTCTTCTTAAATATAATCAAAAGCACTCACAGGCTTGGTCGAATCTCGGCATACTTCATAAAAAGCTCGGACATAACGATAAGGCGATGTCGTGCTACGAAAATGCAGTAAAATACGATCAGACTAATGCATACGCTTACAACAACCTCGCGCAAGCCTATCTTTCGGATTGCAATTGGGCAAAGGTCATCGAGCCCGCACTCAAGGCTCTTGAGCTTAAAAACAATCTATATCAGGCAGATACTGCGCTTACTGTAGCATATTTTGCTCTAGGTAAAACCGATGAAAGCAAAAAGCATTTTGAACACGCAGTCGCTAACGGCGCAAATGCCGATAACATCATGCACGTTCTCGACAGCATTTCGAAGGGCATAAATCCCTTTGGAGAAGGTGTAGAGGTACGCGACGAAGTCGTCCGCGCGATCGGATTTATCAAGCGCGACACATCCGCACCGATGGTTGAGATACGCCTTCCCGCTCCGAATGACGGAAACAAGACCCGCCTCGGCGGTGCGCCCGTCGAAAGTGACGTCCCTCTTGACAGCGATGGCAACCGCATGTTTCTGCTTGCCGCCGTTTGGTGCTCCGAGGTTCGCGGCGTACCCGATTTTCCCGAGCGCGGAGTTCTGCGCTTCTATATTTCGGGCAACGATTATTACGGACTCGACATCGATGAGCCCGCGGCGCAAAAGGATTTCCGCGTTCTTTACGACGAGGATGAAGATAAATTCGATTCCTCTCTCCGCGACGACCCCGAGCTTCCCGATCACTTCCCCGTAAGACACGCGTTCCCCGTCCGCCTTACTCCCGCGATGGGCAGCATGCTCTCAAGCGATTACCGTTTTGAGGAAGTTGTTGATTCCGCGCTCAAAAAGGCGGGACTTGAAAACGGCTCGGACGATCTTGAAGACGAGGAATTCGATCTCATTTATGAAGAAAACAGCTACGGAGGTCACCGCATCGGCGGATATCCCTGCTTCGAGCAGGACGATCCACGCGACGTAGGCGAAAACCTCCGCAAATATGACACACTTCTCATTCAGATCGTCAGCCACACGATGCCCGATGATTCCGGTAAAGAAGAAACTCTCATAATGTTCGGCGACGAAGGCGGATGTCAATTCTTCATCCCCCGCGAAAAGCTTCGCGCCCGCGACTTTTCCGACGTTATGTATAACTGGGATTGCTGTTGATATCGATCGGTTGGACCGCATTTTGCGGTCCAACCGATTCTTTTTATTATTTTTCTTCTTTTTTGCAAAAAGGGGTTGACAAAACCGTAAAAGCGTGATATAATTTTATCACTTTAACAAGGTAAAGTGATAAATCGCAAAAGCAAAGAAAGAAGGACATTTACCATGAAAAAACTTATTGCTATACTTATGGCTCTCACCCTGCTCTGCACCTCGTTCGTTTCCTGCTCGGGCGGCAGCAGCTATGACGATCTTATGATACTCGACCTCGGTCTTGAGCGCGAATATTTCGGAATCGCATTCCGTTCGGGCTCCGATCTGACAAGAAAGGTTGAGGACATCACCCTTGAGCTTATCAACGACGGCACTCTCGCTGAGCTTTCGACCAAGTACGAGGTCGGCGCTGTCGGCAAGGGCGACTACACCCCCAAGGCTGATCCCTGCGAGGGAAGCGGCGACTGGGATTACGTAAAGGCTAACGGCAAGCTCGTTATCGGTATCACCGATTACAAGCCCATGGACTACAAGGACGAAAATGGCGAATGGATCGGATTTGACGCCGATTACGCACGCGCTGTATGCGCAAAGCTCGGCGTTACCGCTGAATTCAAGGAAATCGAATGGGACTACAAGCTTATGGCGCTTGAATCCAAGGACATCGACTGCATCTGGAACGGCATGACCATCACCGACGCCATCGAGGCTGCAGCAGACTGCACCGCTCCCTATATGTACAATACCCAGGTAGCCGTCATCAAGAAGTCTGATGCAGAAAAGTACAAGACTCTTGAAGATCTTCAGGGCGCAAGCATCGCTGCTGAGGGCGGATCCGCAGGCGAATCTGTTATCCTTTCGGTTGAAGCTCTCAAGAGCGGTCTTAAGAGCGTAACCGCACAGAGCGACGCGCTTCTCGAGGTTCTCTCCGGTGCCTCCGATGCCGCAATCGTAGACCTTACCCTTGCAAAGGCTTTGATCAATAACTAAAGAAAGTAAAATTGCCCGGCGAGCCTATTGGCAAACCGGGCAATCTTTAAGGATATGGAACAGTTTATAAACATAACTCTCGACCTTTTGGTCGGTTTCGGGGAAACACTGAAGATATTCTTCGTCACCCTTGCTTTTTCCCTCCCGCTCGGACTCATCATCGCCTTTGGGTCGATGTCAAAATTCAAGCCGCTCTCGGCACTGACACGCGGCTTTGTCTGGGTAATTCGCGGAACTCCGCTTATGCTCCAGCTCATTACGGTCTATTATGGCCCCGGACTCATTTTCGGCCAGGTACTTCTCACCTCCACAGCGGCGGTCTATATCACCTTCTCGATCAACTACGCCTGCTATTTTTCGGAGATATACCGAGGCGGAATCGAATCCATCTCAAAGGGACAGTACGAGGCGGGTCAGGTTCTTGGTATGACAAAGCGCGAAACATTCTTCAAAGTCGTGCTTTTGCAGGTCGTCAAGCGCATCATCCCGCCGATGTCGAACGAGATCATCACTCTCGTCAAGGATACATCGCTTGCGCGCGTTGTAACCTATTACGAGCTCATTTACTTCGCTCAAAGATACATCAAAAACGCGGGACTTCTTTGGCCCCTCTTCTACACCGCCGTATATTATCTCGTATTCACCGCGCTTCTCACCTTCCTCTTCGGAAAGCTTGAAAAGAAGTTGGGCTATTTCAATTAAGGAGATCAAAAATGAATATTCTTGAAGTTAAAGATCTCCGCAAGCGTTTCGGAGATAACGAGGTGCTCAAAGGCATCAATCTTTCGCTGAAGAAGGGCGAGGTTCTTTCGATAATCGGCTCTTCGGGAGGCGGAAAAACCACACTCCTGCGCTGCCTCAACTTCCTTGAGATCGCAAACAGCGGTATAATCACGGTCGGGGACAAGACGGTATTCGCAGCACAAGAAGGCGAAAAGCCTACTATCGCGCCCGAGGCACAGCTTTCCTTCGGACTTGTGTTTCAGCAGTTCAATCTCTTCCCGCAGTACAGCGTCATCGAAAACCTGATGCTTGCCCCAAAGCTTCGCGCCAAGCGGATGGGTACGGGTGAAAAAACTGAGGAAATCGAAGAAAAAGCTAAAAAGCTGCTTGCCACCGTCGGACTTACAGAAAAGGCAAACGAATATCCTTGCCGTCTTTCGGGCGGTCAACAGCAGCGTGTTGCAATCGCGCGTGCACTTATGCTCTCCCCCGACATTCTCTGCTTTGACGAGCCGACATCATCCCTCGACCCCGAGCTGACGGGCGAGGTACTGCGCGTTATCCGTTCCCTCAAGGACTCGGAGCGCACGATGATAATCGTCACACACGAAATGGAATTCGCGCGCCATGTTTCCGACCGCGTCATCTTCATCTCGGATGGAGTCATCGAGGAAGAAGGCACACCCGAAGAAGTTTTCGGCAATCCCAAGAGCGAAAAGACAAAGGCTTTTCTCTCGGCAGGTCAAAAATAATTCAAAAGCACCCTTCGGGGTGCTTTTGAATTCATCATTGACAAACATGATTTTTTGTGATATTATAATTATATAAAACTAAAGCGAGGTACCGCAAATGTACGATTTTAATTCCGCAGTTGAAAAACACCGTGAGCTGATACTCGCGTCCGAAAGATATATCTGGCAGAATCCCGAAACGGGATATAAGGAATTCAAGACCGATGCCTATATGAAGAAGGTCTTTACCGATCTCGGCTATGAGCTGACCCCTGCAGAGGGCATTACGGGTTTCGTCACCGTTCTTGACACGGGGCGCGAGGGTCCCGAGGTTCTCGTTCTTGCAGAGCTTGACTCGATCATCTGCCCCGCGCATCCCGAATCCGACCCCGTGACGGGTGCGGTTCACTCCTGCGGACACAACGCGCAGTGTGCCGCGCTGATCGGTATTGCCGCCGCGCTGAAGGAAGAGGGCGCACTTGACGGACTTTCGGGCAGAATCCGACTCTGCGCTGTTCCCGCCGAGGAGCTGCTTGAGATCGAATACCGCTCGGATCTGCGCGAAAAAGGCGTGATCAAGTATATGGGCGGTAAGAGCGAATTCCTCTCGCGCGGACTTTTCGACGGCGTGGATATCGCATTTATGATCCACACCTCGGGCAGCTTCCATACCTCGCTCGGCTCTGTCGGCTGTATGGCGAAGAAGATCACATATAAGGGCAAAGCGGCGCACGCGGGCGGTTCGCCCTGGGGGGGCAGAAACGCTCTTTACGCCGCGAATTGCGGTCTGAACGCCGTCAACGCCATCCGCGAAACCTTTAAGGAATCCGACATCATCCGTGTCCACCCGATCATAACCAGCGGCGGCGCGATGGTCAACGCCATCCCCGAAACCGCAACGCTTGAAAGCTACGTCCGCGGCAAGACGTTTGACGCGATCGTAAACGCAAACAAAAAGGTCAACCGCGCGCTCATAGGCGGTGCCCTCTCGCTCGGAACAAATATTGACATCACAGATATTCCCGGCTACGCACCCCTTAACAATGATAAGGGCATGATCGCGCTGACCCTTGAGGCTGCGGAAGCGGCTATTCCCGAATATGAAATGAAAGAGGGACACAGCTTTGGCTCGGGAAGCACCGATATGGGCGACCTTTCCTGCATTATGCCCGTCATCCACCCCTACTCGGGCGGTGCCGCCGGCACCTCGCATGGCAACGATTACTATATAGTAGACCCCGTAGCAGCCTGCGTTGCAAGCGCAAAGCTCCAGCTCTCAATGCTCTCGCTCCTTCTCTCGAACGGTGCAGAGCGCGCAAAAAAGATCGTCGAAGAATTCGAACCCCTCTTCCCCACCGCGAAAGATTACCTCGCCTACATCGACAGCCTGAACTGCACGGGCGACCGTATTGAATATACCGATGGTGAGGCAAGGGTGCATTTATAATGATAACGCTGAAAGAAAAACTTATCCAAAAAGACTACCTCCCCGTTCTCAAAATGGCGGATGGTAGAGACGTAACTCGCGAAACTTGGCGCGAGCGGCGTGAGGAAATGCTCGCTCTGCTTGAAAAATATTCATATGGTCACACCCCCAAATGCCCCGTAAAGGTATGGGGTGAGACTATCTCGGTCAACGAAAAATCGTGCGCGGGCAAGGTGCTGAATGAAAAAGTCACGCTTTCTTTTGAGACCGAGCACGGCGTGATGAGCTATCCCGTTGAATTCTTCATCCCCAAGAACGTCGAAAAACCGCCCGTTTTTCTCCACCTCGCTTTCCGTCCCGTCCCCGACCGCTTCATACCCGTCGAGGAGATCACCGACGCGGGCTATGCTCTCGCCGTCGTCGTTTACACCGATATGGTCAACGACGCGCATTTCGGCGATTTCTCGGACGGTATTGCCCGTCATTTCGGCACGACGAAAGACCGATCCCCCGAGGAATGGGGAAAGATCGGCATGTGGGCATACGGTGCCTCGCGCGTGCTTGACTATATGATCGAGTATCGCTCCGACATCGACACCTCGCGCGTCGCCATCATCGGTCACTCTCGTCTCGGCAAGACGGCGCTCTGGTGCGGCGCGCAGGACGAGCGCTTCGCGGCTGTTATTTCAAACGATTCGGGCTACGGTGGTGCGGGCTCGTCAAAGGGCGGTTGCGGCGAATATATTACCGACTTCATCGAAGCGGGCAGCGACGACTGGTTCTGCGAGAATTTCAAGACCTTTATTGATCGCGAGGATTCGAAGCCCTACGACCAGAGCTTTCTTCTGGCTCTTGTCGCTCCGCGATTCCTCTGCGTCGGCTCGGCGATGAAGGACGTTTTTGCCGACTACCGCGCCGAATTCCTCACAACGCTCCACGCCTCATCCGCATGGGAGATGCTCGGCGAGCGCGGACTCATCTGCCTCGACAGAATGCCCGTCCCCGGTGATCTCTTTACAGAGGGCAACGTCGGCTACCACCTGCGCGATAATCTCCATTACCTCTCCCGCGAGGATTGGAACGCGTATATTAAGTTTTTAAATACAAAATTCAAATAAGAAATAACGGACTGTCGCAGACAGTCCGTTATTTCTTATTTGTTATTTGATCGCATCAAATGCGGCGCGTATCTCCTCCACACTTCCCGTGATGATATAGTAGGAATACTCAAAAGGCTTGAAGGCTTCGAGCTTATACGTGATCAGCGGTGCGACGTAGTTTGTGGCGTCATTGTGCGCGTCCTTGGAGCCGTTATATTCATAACGTCCCGCGAGGAGGATCTCGGCGATGGGAGTGAAAACTCCAATGCCGTAGCCAGTCGGGGCTACCCAAGCGCACCAGTTTTCTTTTGATTTGACGGTAAAATAAGCATCCGAATTGCCCGCCCAGAATTTAAGATCCTTCTTTGTCGTCAGCGCGTCACCCTGCCACGCCTTGCTTCCGTTATAGAAAACGAAGTCGGAAAGGTAGCTTATCGTATAGAAGGCGGGGAGCTCCTGGTGTGCAGCGCGGTGAGTGTATCCCGAGAAGTCAATAAATCGGTTCTCGACCTCGATGCGCCCATCGGCAATGGTGTAGGTATTCTCCATATAAGATGGCGTGTAGGACATTTTCTGCGCCCAGTCAAGGGGACGGCACTTGACCCAAATGCTGCGTCCGTCCTCCGCTATCTTAAAATCAACAAGCTTCGAGCGGCCATTATACTGATTTCCGCCCTGAACGGGGTTGTAGCACCACATATTATCGCCGTATTTTGCGGGCTTATAGGGTTCGCTGTCGGTGCCGTAATAGGACTGCTGAATGAGTCTGCCCGTGTCGTGGTCGTTGAGAAGATTGGTGATTGAATCATCGCCGTCGGTGAGGTCTTCGAGATACGAAACACCGCCACCCCAAGTCAGCTTGACTCCAAGCTTATATTTGCCGTCCGAGATATAGGCAACCTCCTCCGAAGGCATCTCACGCACAGAGAGTGAAACATCCTCAAGCAAAAAGCTTGCGCTCTTGCCCTTGAGAAGGGTGAATTTCAGCGAGTCGACCGAATCGACCTTGCCTCCCTTCAAAGCGGAATCGATAAGAGAGGTAAACTGCACGCTCTCGCCCGGCTCAAGGAAGAATTCCTCTGTCTGCATCTCATAGCCCGAAATATAGGTTATCTCGCCCTTGAGGTAAGCATCGGTCGAATAAATGATCGAATAGGAATTGAATCCCTCGCCAACGACAGGTCTGAAGAAATAGGAAATGGATTCCGAAAAATTATAATGATTATGCGCGCCCGTCTCGCCGCCCGTGACGGTATAAGGGATACCCGAAGCCGTCTTGTTTGCCTCGAGCTTGACCGAGGGTTCGGCGATCAGTTCAAAGTTTTCGGGGAGGGAGGGGACTTTATCTGTTTTGGTTATCATATCAATATCCTCAATTCCAATGGTCTGCTTAAAGAATTCCGTGAAAGCCGCGTCGTAGCCCGAGGCGCTCAATGCGGCAAAAAATAGCCGCTCGCCCGAAAGAGCCAACACGAACGCATCCGCCACGAGCGAGGCGTGGTCGATGGCGTAATACTCTTCCCTGTTGGTTTTGCCGAAAACGATCTCCTTCTCGGCGGGCTCGGTCATCGTGTCCTTTTTCATTTTGAGAGTGATTCCCGTAGCCTTTGCATAGAGCTTCGAAAACTCATACGCAGCCTCATAGCTTGCGTCGTTGTTTGAGAAAATGATGGTGTAAGTGTTGCCGATCTCGATCATAGGCGGCGGCGAGGGCGGTACCTCATCAAGCACCGTCGTTACCTCGGGCACCTGCGGAGCGCAGCCTGCAAGCATCAATAATGCAATTAAACATAACATAAATCTTTTCATTAAGTAAAACCTCGTAGTTTGATACATAAATTATACCACAAATCTATAGAAAAATCAACCGTTAACTACTCCAGCTAACGGTTGATTGTACTATTTATTCTTCAACGTAATGAATCGCGCTGACTGCGCCATCGGTGAACCCGATCATCAGCTTGGTCTCGCCATCGGTGTAGATGAGAGTTCCTGCGGCATTTTCGGTGAAATTCTCGCCGTATGCTGCAACTACTTCGTCGCGCGAGGAGCCGATCGAGATGCCCTCGGGGGTCGAAACGCTGTCATCGTTGAGGATGATCTTAACGATCACGTTCTTGCCGTTTTCATTGACGGTGTTGAATTTGAAGCCTGCGTAAAAGTACTCACGGTCGGGCTCGGCACCGCCGCCGCAAGAGGGAGTTTCAAGGACGTTCTGCGCCTCGCCGAGTGCCGAAACGGTGGCATTGGCATCGCCGCCGACCTTTATTTCAACGCCGTTTGAGTTAAAAACGTAATTCTTCGCCTCGCTTCCGCCGTCACATCCAACAAAGCAGAAGAGGAGCAGGCAGGCAAGTGCAAAAGAGATAAATCTTTTCATTATTTTTCTCCGTTTCTTTCTTTATAATATGCGTCGATTCGCTCGCCCCAGAGTGCGGAAAGCTCTGAGTCGCTTCTGTGATCGGGAATTCCGTGATTCTCGGCAAGTATCTTGCCGAAATAGGACGTGACCTTCTCCGCTCCGTAAACATTGAGGTGAAGTCCCTTGTCGTAGGTGTCGGTAGACCAATCGATTCCGATCTCCTCTTCCTTGCCGATCATAGAGTAGTAAGCAAGTCCGTTTTGTGCGGCATAATCGACGATCTGCGCGTCCCATTCGGGATACCAATAATACTTGGCAGAATTAGTCGGGGCTTTCACAAGAATGAGCTCAATGCCATTCTCCTTGCAGAGGGAAGCCATCTTATCAAGATACTCAAGCGCGCGGGCGGGGAGTAAATCGGTCAGTTCCTCAGGATTGCCGGGGTTAGAGGGATCAACGGGAAGAATATCCGTCTGCATCAGGTAGCCCTGATGGGTGATATCGACATGCTTATTGAAAGCGTGCTTGAAATCGTCGCCGTCAAGCTCGCTCCAGCGGCTGTGGTAGCGCAGGATCGGCAGAAAATACGAAAGGAGAGACTCTTCTTCCGTCATCGAAGCCTTGATCGCGTCAAGCTTATAGCCCGACCACTCCATATCCTCAAGCGCCATGCGGCTGATCGACTCACGGTCGGTCTCGCCGTATTTCAGCGCGAGAACGTTGAAAACAACTGCCTTTGGCGTCTCCCTCTCGAGAGCTTCCTCGAGGAGGTGATAGGACTGCCAAACCGTCTGCTGTGACGAGCCGCGGACGAAGGAGGTGATTCCGTATTCCTCAAAGAGGGTTGCGGGGACAAAGCCTTCGTAGACCTCGCAGTCGCCGATGAAGGTGACGTCGTGCGCGTCGGTGGTGTCATAGTAACCGCAAAGCAGGTGTCCCTCGCGGTTGTCGTGGCGGGCATCCTGCAGGACTGCGCCAAGATATAATACTGCGCCGATAACTGCAACGAGTGCAAGCGCAAACGAAATTATTCTGATAATTTTCTTCTTCATTTCGCCGCCTCCTTAGTTAAACAGATCCTGATAGATGAACGCGGAGGCGTCGTATCCGAGTCCGTATGAACCGAAAACGAGGATCGCGATGCAAAGCAGAGCCAGTATTACGTTGCCGAGCACGGGGCGCTCCCAAAGCTTCTCGCGAAGGGGCTTATCCTTGCCAAGGCGGCTGACAATGCTCATAATAACGATTCCTACGACAATCACGATATACTGCGTCAAGCCGATGTTCAGCTCAAGCAGACCGCCCTTGAATATCTCGCCGATATTGAAGGTGTAGAAGGTGCTGAAGAAGCGGTTAAAGGTCATCGGAACGTTGCCGTAGCAGTCGAAAACACGGACAAGTGACATCAGAAGGAATGTGCGGACCGCCATAAAGGACTGATAGGGGGCACTGTTCCAGAGCTTCGGGAATTTAGCGCGGAATTTCTCATAAAGCGGGTTAAGCTCCTGCGAAATAAGAATGATAACGCCGTTGAGAAGTCCCCAGACGACGAAATTCCATGCAATTCCGTGCCAAAGGCCGGTTGCAAGCCATGTGATTATGGTTGCGGTATAAACGGGCAATCTCTTTCCGATGCCAACTCCGAGTTTTGCACGTCCCCATTTAGAGAGCTTCTGCATCGTCTTTGTCAGCGAAAGCGGATAGAAAATGTAATTTGTGAACCAATTTCCCATCGTCATGTGCCAACGGTTCCAATATTCAGCCGTGGATTTTGACGAGAAGGGACGGTTGAAGTTTTCGGGCAGCTTGATACCGAGAATCTGCGCCGAGCCGATGATGATATCCATTCCGCCCGTAAAGTCACCGTAGATTCTGATCGAATAGAAGATGCAGAGCAGGAAGAAATAAACTCCGCCGAGCTCCTCTCTTACGATATAACCGATCGCGGGCGCGATGGCATCGGCAACGACAAGCTTCTTGAAGAAGCCCCAAAGGATGCGGATAAGTCCGCACCAAGCATCCTTCGCGTCAAAGCTGTGCGCCGTCTTCAGCTGCTCGCCCGTGTCGGCATAGCGGCTGATAGGTCCCATTGCAAGCTGGGGGAAGAAGGACACGAAAAGCGCGTGGCGGAAGAAATTCTTCTCGACCGCCGCCTTTTCGCGGTAAACGTCGATCATATAGCCGATCGAGATGAAGGTATAATAGGAAATACCCATTACCTCAAGGGCGTGCTTGCCAAAGGAAACACCTCGCTCGGTGATCTCAAATCCAATGAATGCGGAAAGATACTTGACGTAAACCAGCGCCGCTGTCATCACGAGAATGCCAATGCAAAGGATGAGCAGGCTGCCGTTCTTGTGCTTAGCGCGGTATGCCTTGCGCTCGTCCTTCGTAAGCGTTTCTTTCGTGTCTTCAAGATATTTTTTCAGCGCTGCGTGCCTCTTTCCTAGCACTTGCACCGTAATGAAGGAAATAACGATTGCAAAAATGAGAAAAAAGAAGCTGACAAAGCCCGCGAAAGCATAAAAGATCACGCTTCCGGCAAGCAGAACTATCCATTGCGCCTTTTTCGGTACAAGGAAGTAAATGAGAGTGAGTATGGCAAGGAACGCCAAAAACTCAAAGGATGCAAAGCTCATCAGATATTGTCAAGTCTTTCGATGAGCTCCCAGAGAGCCTTTGCGGAATTGAAATTCTCGGGAAGGATCTCCTCGGGCGGGATGGCAACGTCAAAAGCGTCGTTGATGTCGGTAATGAGAGTAACAATATCAAGGGAGTCGAGAATGCCGTCGTCAATAAGAGTGTCACAGGTCTCGTAGTCGATGCCCTCGTGAAGATTTTCAAGAAGTTCAATAAGCTTTTCCATAATAATTCTCCTGAATGTTTATTTATTTGCCTCGTCGAGGAGGAATTTGCGGTTGATTTTGCAGTTTGCCGTGAGCGGCATGGTTTCAAGATTTCTGTATTCGCCGGGGATCATATATCTCGGCACGAGCTTTAGAAGATACGCGGTAAGCTCTGCGGATGTCGCCTCGCCGACGTAGTAGAGAACGATCTTCTTCTTTTCCGCGGGATAAACGGCGCAGACCTGGCGCACGCCCTCACAGGTGGATGCGGCGGCTTCGATCTCGCCAAGCTCAATGCGGTGGCCCATGTGCTTAATCTGCGAATCCTTGCGGCTGACAAATTCAAGCTCGCCATATTGATTGAAGCGTCCAAGGTCGCCCTTGCGGTAAACGAGCTCGGGATATTTATCGTTGAGGGGATTCTGAACGAAAGCCTCAGCGGTCTTTTCGGGGTTCGAGATATAGCCGAGAGTCACGCAGGTACCGCGGATATAGATCTCGCCAACCTCGCCGCGGGGGGCTT
>JAZORB010000140.1:0-3421 GCA_045656385.1 Eubacteriales bacterium
GTTGCAACAGAGTCATCGGTGAAGCAGACATTAAGAACGTAGTCAACTTCGTTTTCGGGATAGGTGCGAAGCTTGAATCCGGGGTAGGTATAATCCTTATCAAGTCCCTGATAGAGACAGCTGGGGCTTTCCTCGTAAGAAGCGGGATCGCCGAGGCCATTCATGAGCTCCGACATTTTTGCATGAGGAGTAACAGAGGTGTTCTTATATACGAAAGAATATACGCTGTTCTCTGCCTCGGGCGCGGTCGATTCCTCGGGAGGGAGAGTGATATCCGCTCCGCCGCCGTTGCAGGATACAAGCATCATGCTGATAACAGAAAGCAACAAAATAACCGATATGATCTTTTTCATTTTAGTTTTCCTTTCACTGTCCGAAATATTCAGAGGGGATCTCGAGGTTTACAAGCGGACGCTTTGATACCTCGGGGAATTTTTCAACGTCATAAGTGTAATAGTTTTCGAGCTTATATGTCGCATTACGCCATTTGGTGTAAGCCGCAAGCTGTTCGTTGGTCATAAGATAGGTTGCGAGATTGTAGGGCGCACGCTGGGGTGTGGCATCGAAATGATACCAAGCGGGACTCGAAGCGCTTCCTATATTAACAAGCACCCAGAAATGTGTACCTGTACCCTCGATCTTTGCCGATTCGGCTCTTTCAACGATATGTGCGTCAAAGCCGAGATAGCGAAGAATGGCATAAGAAACAGCGCAATAAGTGAAACAGTCGCCCGTATAAGCACCGTTTAGTGCTTCATAAGCCTCTTTTCGCCAGTCGATGTGCTTAGAGGTGTTACTGTACTTCATATTATCATAAACGTATCTGAAAACGGAATATGCCTTTTCCTCGGCGGTCATCTTGCTCGTGATGAGAAGATCCTTTTCTATTCTTGCGATAACGGAATTCAGCATATCCTCAGTAACGCTCGCATCGTGAACAGTCAGAGTTACTGCGCGACGGGTTTCATTGCCTGCGCGATCCTTTGCGACGATATATACGGTATATTTACCGGGAACTTCTATATTCGCGCCCGTGGCGTCAAGCGAAAGCTCGACCTGGCCGCTGTCGTCTGTTGCCTCTACGCTTGCGCGCCAAATCACCGTTCCACCGGCATCCGCTTCAAGAGAGTCGGGGGCCGAAACTATAACCGGCTTTTCAGTATCGCTTGTTACGGTAAAATAGCTTGAATAAACTGTGGAATTACCAAATGCATCAGTGAGAACGATATTTACATTGACGGTTCCCGAGGAAGCAAGATCCGGTTCTGTTTCGTAAGCCACCGTTACGCGACTTTTATCAACAATATTGCTGATAAAATCGGAAGCAGCGGGGATCTTGTTATAACAGGTTTGGGGAGTAACGATTGCGGTGGGAGGTGTTCTGTCCGCAATCTCGAGAACAACGTCGTAAGCGGTGCCCTCGCAAAGTATCTGAAGCATATAGATACCTGCAGCATCCTTGTTTATGCCGGAAAGTTCGGAAAGATATTCGCCCACACCTTCTCTTCCCGAGAACACATCAGCGGTGGGAAGATCGTCGCCGAGCTCGGAAACGTAATGGGTGTAAAGAAGACCATGCTCGTCAACAACTGTAAGAACGAAGGAATATTCGGTCTTATTGCCGGCAACGTCCTCGAGAACAACCGTAACGTCCTGACGTCCGGTTTTATTGAGATCCGGCTTCTTTTTAAACTTTATCTCCACATCGGTCACATCCTGGATATCGGATACGCAATCCTCGGCGCGAAGCTTGCTTCCGCGCCAGACCGAGAGATCGGATACCGTAGCGGTCGGGGCGTTGGTGTCAACGACAACGAGCTTCGTCTTGCACGCGGAGCCGTCGACTATGAGCTTTATCTTATATTCTCCCACCTCGGAAAGGCTGTATGACACGCTATCCGCAAATTCGGCGGTATGAGATTTATCTATCAAAAAATCGGAGGCTGATATTGAGCTTCTTCCGGCTTCGACAGTTACGCTTCTTGCAACGAAATCGGGGCGTGCAAATAGGCTTCCGAGAAAGATGGAGATCACGATGACCAAAAGCACCGAAAGTGCAGCAATGGCATAAACGATCTGCTTGCCGTTTGAAGGCGCTCTTCTCTCCTGTCGCGGAGGCTCGCTGTTATATTTACTTCTGTAATCTTTATAATCCATTTGTCTATCCTTGAGCTTAAATTTGTTCTATTATATTATACCACCTAAACCCATTCATTAAGTTGCCAAATGATAAATAAAAAATAAACAATAGAAATGATCGGGCATCTTGCCCGATCATTTCTATTGTTTTAACCCATGCGCTCGCCGAGCTGTGCTCCGCCGAGGATATGGAAATGAAGATGCTTTACAGATTGGCAAGCATCGGCACCGCAGTTAGTAATAACACGGTAGCCTCCGCCAAGATTTTCAGCCTTGGCGATTTCGGGGATAGCCTCAAAGATCTTTGAAACGTATACGCTGTTTTCCGCGCCTATCTCATCAGCGGACGAGATATGTACCTTAGGCACTACAAGAATATGTACGGGCGCCTGGGGATTGATATCACGGAATGCATAGACGTATTCATTCTCATAAACCTTCGACGAGGGAATGTTGCCCCTGATTATCTCACAGAATAAGCAATCCATCAGTCAGCAAGGAAGGTTACTCTTCCGCTTGTGATCTCGGTGATAAGGTCGATGATACCAACGATAACGCCGATGCAGAAGAAGCAGAGGATACCTACAACAAGGGTTGTGGTATTCTTGGTCTCAAGATATCGAAGAATACGGTAGATTCCGCTTGCCAGACCGCCGGTCCAAGGGAGGAAAAGGAGGATTTTAGCAATAAGGGGAAGCTCCTCGAATTTTTCCGTATACTTTACCTGTTCAGACATTTTACGCCTCCGAGATTAGTCGATCCACCAAATGTTGCCCTTGAGAAGGATGCAAACAAGGTCGATGAGCCACATGAAGGGAATACCTACAAAGACGAGAACGATAGCAAGAACGATGCCTACGATGTTCTTCTTTGCAAGGCTGCGGCAAAGGCGGTAGATCATCCAAATGATTGCGATTGCAGGGATGCAGAAAATGAGTTTGACTATCTTAGGAAGATTGTCAATAGCTTTGATGAGAGAATCCATTTCAAATACCTCTTTCATATATTTTTGATAATAAAAGTATAACACATAATCATATAAAAGTCAATACTTAAGTTATCATTTTGTGTCTGAAAAAGAAAAAACAGGCAAACCGAATCACCGGCTTACCTGTATCTTCATAAAAGAAAGGCTTATTTATACTTTCTCTTTCTTGCTGCTTCAGACTTCTTCTTGCGCTTTACGCTGGGCTTTTCATAGTGCTCTCTCTTACGGAGCTCTGCGAGTACACCGGAGCGTGCACACTGCTTCTTGAAGCGACGAAGAGCGTTATCAAGAGAT
>JAZORB010000141.1:0-11693 GCA_045656385.1 Eubacteriales bacterium
TTCACGATGCAGGTCTACTCCGACGTCCTCGGCATCCCGATCAACGTAATTTCCTCAAAGCAGGCACCCGCGCTCGGAAGTGCGATCTACGCCGCCGTTGCCGCAGGCGAATACAGCGACATCTTCGCCGCCTCCGACGCCATGAAGAGCCCGATTTACAGCAGTTACACCCCCAATAAGGATAACGAAGCAGTCTATTCGGCGCTTTACCGCGAATACCTCACCCTCCACGACTATTTCGGCAGAGGCGGAAACGACGTTATGAAGCGTCTGCTGAAGATCTCGCAGGGCGAAATATAAATGCAAAAGGCAAAATGCAAAATGCAAAATTAAGGTAAATTTTCTCACGATGTTCGAAAATTATCTGCAAAACAGTATAACCCAATTTTGATGAAACTTCATTTTGCCTAAAGCTAAAGAATCATAATATAAATTACTTTTCGCCTTCGGCGAAAATTTACCTTCATTTTGCATTTTGCACTTTGCATTTTGCATTTTCCAAAATCCGGAGCACAAATCATGTCAACCCTCAAAAAATATCTAAATCGCTACTTCATCACCGCCATGTCCGCTATGGCGCAGGGACTTTTCGCCTCGCTTTTGATCGGAACGATCTTCAAGGCGCTCGGAATGATACCGCATCTCGGGGTTCTTGCCGAGATCGGCGGCTTTGCGCAGGCTGTTGCGGGACCGGCGATGGCGGCGGCTATCGCTTTTGCGCTGAAATGTGACCCTCTCGTCATCTTCTCTGCGGCGGCTGTCGGTTATGCCGCTAACTCGATGGGCGGCGCGGGCGGTCCCCTTGCGGTATTCTTCATCGCAATTATCGCAGTTGAGCTCGGTCAGCTCGTTTCTAAAAAGACAAAAATTGATATTATCGTCACGCCCTTTGTGACGCTTCTCGTCGGCGGACTCCTCAGCGTATTCGTTGCGCCCTTTATCGGCACGCTTGTCGGCTACGTCAGCACCTTTATCGGCTGGGCGGCAACTCAGGCTCCCTTCTTCACGGGACTTGCCGTTTCGGTCGTTGTGGGAATCGCGCTGACACTACCGATCTCCTCGGCGGCGATCTGCGCGGGACTTGTTCTCACGGGCAGTCTTGCCGTGGCGGGCTCGAGCGAGGGACTTGCGATCGCGGGCGGCGCGGCTGTTGCCGGATGCTGCGCGCAGATGGTGGGATTCGCAGTAATCTCATTCCGCGACAACGGCGTGGGCGGTCTGCTTTCGCAGGGCATCGGCACGAGCATGCTCCAGATGCCGAATATCGTCCGCAAGCCGATCATCTGGCTTCCTCCCATCATCGCCTCGGCTGTGACGGGACCGCTTGCGACCTGCCTCTTCGATATGAGAATGTACGGCGCGGCGATCAACTCGGGCATGGGCACGTGCGGCCTCCTCGGCCCGATCGGCATCATCCTTGGTTGGCTTGACCCCGCAAACGGTTATCCCGACGCCGTCGGTATTATGGATTGGCTCGGAATTGCACTTATATGCTTCATTCTCCCCGCTCTCATCTCCTACCTCGTTTACATGCCCATGCGCAAGCTCGGGCTTATCAAGGACGGAGATATGAAGCTTGATAAATAAGAAAGGAAAAATATTATGGCAGAAGATTACATCTACGATGATTATGAGGATGAGGGCCCACCCGTTCCCTTATTTTGGAGAATTCTCGGCAAGACCCTCAAATTCACGGGCTTTGCCATCATCGCGCTGATAAACGGCGTTTTGCTTTGGCGTTTGTTCTTCTCGACGAACGAGCCGAACGCGATCAAAACGATCGCCCCCAACCCCGAGCTCTCTGCGGCTTGGGCAGAGTACGGTCCCGAGGGCTTCGCGCTCTATCAGGCCGAGCAGGACAACATTGCCACCGACGAGGAATGGCACGACAAATTTCCTGAGGATGACCCGAGATATACCACAAACCAGTTCGCGCAATTCTTCCTGACCGACGTCGTATTCTTCCCGAAGGCGGGGCAGACGCAGGTGGTTTTGCGCTACAACCGAAGCATTCTTGAGCATCTGGTCACCGACTTCGAGCTTGAAGACACGCCCGGCAAGAAGGACGATCTCTTTGACGTTTCGCTCGTCGTTTACTACAAGGACGGCGACGCAACCAAGAAGATGCGACTTTCCTCCCACGAAACCGAGATGGACACGACCTCGCTTTACACCTTCCGCCAGTTTTATTTTGACTCGATGCCCGAATTTGACGGTATCATCAAAATGAACGTGGAAATATACTATAATGGCGACCTTGATTACAACGCAGATCCTTATGCGGTTATCGAAATCTACGACAAGCTGATCGAAACGCAGGCTTATCCCCTCGACAAGAAGGATATCGCCGCTCTTGAAGCAGGTAAATAAGGAGTAAATATGCATATTTATATCAATATCGGTACAAATGAAAAAGAGATAAATACCGAAAAGAAGAAAAAGCTCACCCCCGAGCAGAAGGAAAAGATCAAAAAAGCGATCAAATGGAGCTACGGCAAGCTCCGCGTGGCTTCGGGCAGGCTTTATTCCACGGTTGAAGACAAGATCTTTGACGGCAGATGCTTCCTCTCCGAGATCAAAGAGGAGATCATGGAGGACGTTGCCGCCGTCCGCGAGCGCGACCCCGCCGCGAGAAGCGACATTGAGGTCATGCTTCTCTATTCGGGCGTGCACGCGATGCTTGCTTACCGCGTGGCACACAAGCTTTACGTCAATGAAAAATTCCTCCCCGCAAGAGCGGTTTCCCAGCTTGCAAGATTTCTGACGGGCATCGAGATCCACCCCGGCGCGCAGATCGGAAAAAGACTCATGATCGACCACGGCTCGGGCGTTGTTATCGGCGAGACCTGCATTATCGGCGACGATTGCACGATCTATCAGGGCGTGACCCTCGGCGGTACGGGTAAGGACACGGGCAAGCGTCACCCCACCCTTGGCATCAACGTCATGGTCGGCGCGGGCGCAAAGGTGCTCGGCCCCTTCAAGATCGGCGACGGCGCGAAGATCGCGGCGGGCGCGGTAGTTCTCAAGGAGATCCCCGCGGGCGCAACCGCAGTCGGCATCCCCGCAAAAGTAGTTCGCCGTGACGGTGAAAAGGTAGCAGAACAGCTCGGCCAGATCCACATCCCCGACCCCGTTTCGCAGCAACTCTCCGAGCTCGAAGCGAAGATCGCACAGCTTAAGAACGAAATCGAAGAACTCAAAAAAGACTAAAGTTTTGATCGAACTTTTTCAAAAGGTGGACGAAAACTTTCAACACAGGTTATAATAGCAATTATAATAAAAAAATCCGAAAGGAACAAAGAAAAATGGCAAAGACACTCACAGAACGCACACTCATTATCGCGCACCGCGGTGCATCCGCTTATGCGCCCGAGAACACCATGCCCGCTTACGAGCTCGCTGCAAAGATGAAGGCTGACGGTATCGAAACCGACGTTCACTTCACCGCTGACGGCAAGATCGTTACCCTCCATGATGAAAAGATCGACCGCACCTCCAACGGTCAGGGCCTTGTAACAGAGTACACCTACGAGGAGCTCCTCAACTTCGACTTCGGCCGCAAGTTCTCCCCCGATTTCAAGGGCACCAAGCTTCCCCTTATGGAAGACCTCTTCAACCTCTGCCGCGAGAACAATATGGTTTGTAACGTAGAGATCAAGTCCGCTGACCCCGCAATGCCCGCGGCTCTCCACGCTCTCGCAGAAAAGACCGGCATGCTCGACCTCGTTATCTACTCCTCCTTCGACCACGCGCAGCTCGAGCGTATGCTTGAGGTTAACCCCAAGGCATTCGTAGCTCCCCTTTACAGCTTCAACATGGTCAAGCCCTGGGATTACACCGAGAATATCGGCGCACTTGCTTCCCATCCCAAGCACAATCAGCTCAAGCTCTACCCGAACTACGTTGAGAAGTGCCACGAGAAGGGCATCCGCGTTCATCCCTGGACCGTTGACGATCCCGAGATCGCAAAGTGGCTCGCTGAAGAGGGCTGTGACGCCGTTATCACCAACAAGCCCGACCTTCTCCGCGAAATTTACGGCCTTAACGACTAATACTTAAATGAAGGAAATCATCACCGAGGCGCAGTTCCGCCGAAATATCAAAACGCCCGACGCGGCTTATATATTCTTCGGCGACGAGGATTACCTCAAGCAGAACGCGCTCTCGGTGGCGAAGAGCGAGCTTGTTTCCCCCGAAGCCGAGATGTTTGACTACATCCGCATCGAGCAGGCGGATTTTACTCCCGAGAGTATATCCGCCGCGCTCGCCGCGCCCCCAATGTTCGGGGAGTATAAGCTCGTGACAGCCTCGCTCGCCTTCACCGACCTGCGCGCCGCCGAGATAAACGCGATCTGCGAGATACTCGGCTCGCTTGACGGCGAATCGGGCAACGTGCTCATCATCTCGATCCCCTCGGGAGGCATCAACGCGGGAACGCCGAAGAGGCTTTCGCCCGAGCTCAAAAAGCTTTGCGAGCTGGGGCAGGGCGTCCGCTTCGACCGAGTGCCCGCAGGCAAGCTGAGCGGATGGTGCGCGCGCCACTTCAAGGAAAACGGAGTCGATGCCGATGCGCAGATCTGCGCCGCGACGGTCGACTTTTGCGGAACCGATATGTTCACCCTCGCATCCGAGATCGACAAGATCTCATATCTCGTTCTCGCACGGGGACGAAAGGCTGTTATGCTCGAGGACATCCGCGAGGCTGCTTGCGCGACCGAGGAATTCGATTCCTTCGCGCTTGCAAACGCAATCTTAGCGCGAAATATTCCGACCGCGCTTTCCGTTCTTGACAAAATGAAAGCAGAAAAAGCCGAGCCCGTGCGCATTATGGCGGAGCTTATCCGCGTTATTTGCGACATGAACACGATCCTTGCCTGCCAGACCGCGGGCATGAATCAGAACGACATTGCCGCCGCAACGGGCATCAAGCCCTATCCGCTGGCGAAATATATTGCCGCGATGAAGAATATCGGCGCTGAAGCGCTCGAAAAAACGCTTGATCTCTGCGTCGCCGCCGATGCACAGACAAAGGGATACGGCAAGGGCTATGTCCCGATCGAACAGCTGATTTGCTCGATATAACAAAATCTCCAATGGTAAAGCAGATAGAGGCTATCTGATTTACCATTGGAGACTCTTTTTTATTTGATTATTTACCCGAAAGTTCTTTTGATGTGAGATATCGCTCGATGGTTACTATGTTGTGCTTCAAGGAATCAGCCGCATAGTAATTGTTTGAATTTGTTGAAATATAGAAGGTAAGGTCATAATACTGATATTTTCCTCTCGGACCCATTACTCTGTTCCAAGCGTGGTACTGACCGTTATAGGCATAGCCTATACAGATTTCGCTTTCGATGCCAAGCTGACAAAGCATGATCTTGAACAGAACGGGATAGGTATTGCAGCTGCCTCTGCCCTTTTTGAGAGCCACAGTCGCATCTGCCTGCTTGCCGTCATATTTAATGTTGCTTGCCAGATAAGCGAAGCTTTGCTCGATAAGAAGATCATCGCTTCCCGCCTCAAAGAGCGAGAGGATTTCCACGATCTCATCCATCATGATTCGGCGATTCTTTTCTGTCTTTCTCAAAACAGCCAGATCGACGAAAAGATGCTGATGATTTTCATCTGTGGGATAGAAGGTGGTGCAGTCGAGGGAGCTTTGATAGGAGCCCATATAGAAAGCAAGCGCGGTTTCTGCTATCGAAACGTCCATCCAGGTCAGCTCGAACTCTCCGATGTAGATCTCATCGTTGTTTTTGGTATCATAATAGTCATCCACACACTTGAGAACGGCATTAACTACATTCATCGCTTTGGGATTTACTCCGCTGAACATTGACACAGGCGTAATGGAAGCCAGATCAACTGCCTGCTTCTTTTCAAGAACCTCTGTTTCGGTCTTCGCGCAGGAGGAGCACTTGCGGTATTGCGAGCCCTTTTTCACGGTGGTTGCCTTTTCGGTAACTATCCACTTAGACCACTTATGATCGGTGGCGAGGGTGTAATTATCCTTGTAGCTATCTCCGCAATGGCAGGTATAGGTCGTATATCCACCCGAAACACAAGTGGGTTTTGTGAGCTTTGAGGTGTAGGTGTGACCCTTTGCATCGAGGGTGACGGTGTATGTATCGCCGCAGGAGCAGGTATAGGTGCTCGAGCCGTCAACCGTGCAGGTTGCGGAGCGGGTCTTCAGCTTATAGCTGTGGCTGAGCTTTGCGAGGCTTTCGGTAAAGCTTTCACCGCAAGGGCAAAGATAGCTGATTTGACCCTCGCTTGTGCAGGTAGGATCGATACGCTCGCTTTCGGCATACGCGTGAGCTAACTTTTCCGCATAGACCTCGGTATACTGTTCTCCGCAAGCACAGAGATAGACCTTGTAGCCCTTCTCGGTGCAGGTGGGGAGAGTGATTTCCTCCGCATATTCATGCGCGAGCTTCTCGATGATCTCCGTGTAGCTTTGTCCGCAGGAGCAAAGATAATCGGTATAGCCCTCCTCGGTACACGTGGAAGGAACTGTGGCGGCGGTATAAACGTGCGCGATCTTTTCTATACTCTCGGTGTACGTTTCGCCGCAGGCGCACAAATATTCAACCGAGCCCTCGCTTGTGCAGGTGGGCAAGGTTTTTTGATATTCCGTATAAATGTGATCTGTTTTGTCGGCGATCTTCTCGGAATAAGAATTGCCGCATTCACATTTAAATACCTTATAACCTATATTCTGACATGTGGCGGCAATTATGCTTACCTCGAATGAGCACTCGTGAGCCTCGGTGGTTGCAGGGGTCTCTGTCTTCAACACCTGCAAAGTTTCCGTATCCTTACCCGAATTGCTCGAAGTATCGTCCTTGAACAGCATTGCTTCGTCCGAAAACTGATTTCGAGCCAGAATAATGGATATCAACATCACAAGACCAATCGAAGCTGTAAGCGCCAATAAAATTATAACAAATATCTTTGTTCGAGTTCCCATTTGTCTCCTCCTATCAACATCGTCTGATAGGTTCTTGACTGTTTTTTGCTTTTACAACCTTGATTTTTGATCTTAAATAATCAACACTTTGCATTATATATTATATATCAACATTATCAACCAATTTTCAAGCGTACTTCAACTCCGGTTGAGAATAGCATATAAACGAAATGAGTTTTCAAATCTCTTTCAAAAGCTCCAAAGTTCCGACACTGTTTATTCATCAATTTTCGACCGCATCACAGCTTTTTTCGCAAAAAAGCCGACACGAAAACGTGTCGGCTTTCAGATTATTTCAATTCATCAAGGAAATATGCCCTTGTATTTGCATAATTACCCTGTGCATCTTTGACAGTGAGGCGGAAATAGAAATCGCTTTCCTTGACTTCGAAGGATGCCTCAGTGATCGGCATTCCGTCCTTGATTTCGGGCGTGCGGGCACGGCGGCGGCCGGCGGTGTGGATGTAGATCGCGGCGGCATCCGAGCATTTGATATAAACCTTGCCATCCTCATAATAGAGCTCGTTGATCTCGGGGCCCGAGGAAGCATAGCATTCACCGTTCTCGATTGCGTTCAGGATATTTTCGTGAGTGAGCGACTCTGCCTTAACCATTGTCCACGCCTTGAAGAAGTGGATGGCGCTGTGGTTATCGTCGCCGCCAACGCAGGCAATGCGCTTGCCGAGGCGGTGCATCTGGTCGTAGCCGTAGGGCGTGTAGTCCATATCCGAGCCGCGGTTCGAGGCGCCGTTGTTGATCTCGAGCATATTGAGATTATCGAGCTTCGAATAGGTCTCATAAGTATTCATCGACCAGTTGGGGTGGTTATAGCAAACAAGGAAGCCGTTATCGCGCGCGGTCTTGATGATCTCGTTGATGCACTCGATCGTCCAGACCTTCTGATAATCGGGCTCGCCGACATAGTTCAGCTCGCCGAGGAGATCCTTCTGCTTTTCGCCGATGTATTTGGGATTGAAGCAGATCTGCTTTACGTTGTGCGGATCCTTTGCATAAAGATTGAGGTGCATCTGCTCGACGTCCGCAAAGCAGGTGGGCTTGCCCTGATAGAAGGAGTGCGCGGGATTTTCGTTATTTCCGAGCGCGTATTCATAGGAAGTCAGCGCGAGGAATTCGTCATCGTCAAGATGAGTCAAATCAAAAAGTGCCTCGTGCTCGGTGTAGGCGATGGCGGAATAGCCCTGCGCCTTATATATCTCCTTCAATTCCTCGGGTGACTGAACGCCATCCGAGTAATTGGTGTGGCTGTGCATATTTACCTTATAAAACTGACCGTTTTCGGGCAAAAGATACTGTTTCATAATGCTCTCTCCGTGTGGTTTTTTATTATTGTACCACTTAAAAAAGAGAAAGTCAATAGGTTAAGAAAAAAAAGCAGGCTCCGCGGAGCCTGCTTTTTTAATATAATTAATCGTTTTCAAGAAGCTTCTTGGGCTTCGACTTGCCGCGGGCGGAGTACATTGCGTCCTCATCTGCGATATAAACGTAACCGCTGAGGGTTGCGCACTCGGCGTCTTCCATAATAGCCTTGCCCTTGGACTTGCCCTTTGCGGCGCAGAGGGCATCCTCACAATAGTAGTAAACGTAGTCATCGTTCGAGATGACGAGGCGGGAGGCAACGTCATCGCCCTCGATGGTCTTGGGCTTGCCGCCCTTCTTGCCGTTTACAACGAAGAGCTCGTTGTCCGAAACATAGTAGAGATACTTGCGATCGGAGGAAAGAACGTAGCTTTGAACCTCCTCTGCGATCTCCTTTGCCTTGCTCTTTGCATTTTCGCCCTTTGCGATCTCGAGGCACATCAGGGTTTCATCATCCATGTAGTAAAGGAATTCCGCGCTGTCATCGAGAGTGAACGAGGAATCTGCCTTGACGAGCTTGACGTTCTTCGATTCCTTCTTCGCTACGTAATACGCAGTGGTTCCGGAGGAATAAACGTGGCCGTAAAGAGAATCGATCGGATAGAATACTGTGGAGGAGCCGGTGGAATATACGTCGGTGTATCTGGGAAGGATGAGGGATATTTCATCGCCCGCTACCTTCTTGGCTTCCTTGCCCTTGACGGAGATATAGGATTTGCCGTCATTGAAGAACATGATCTCGGTGCCGTCAAGGTTAAGTGCAAAGCGGCTGGAGCAAGAATCGATCTTCTCGCGCTTGCCGTTCTTGTTGTAAACATAGAGGTCGGTGGAAAGATCCTCGTCGATCACTACAGCGTAAATGTACTTGCCGCCGTTCGACATGCCGACGACCTTGCCGTCGCATCCCGCAACCTTGGTCGACTTCTTGCCGTTGAAGTAGTAAAGATCGGTCTCAAGACCCTCGGTAACGGTGTAAGCCACGCTCTTACCGTCGGGGGAGATGAAGTAGGAGGAGAGGATCGCGCCATCGGTGAGGTCGATCTCGTTTGCGAAGATCTCAACCGACTTGCCGCCAACCTTTGCATAATAATAGGTGGACTCAAGTCCGTCAACTACTGTGTAAACAACCGAGTCGCCGTAGAGCGAAAGAGTGTAGTCCTTGACTTCCTCGGCAAAAGCCTTTGCCTTCTTGCCCTTGAGCTGATAAAGTGTGTCATCGTACTCGAAAACGATCACTTCGCCGTCGATCGAGGTCTCAAAGTCCGAAACGCCCTCGGCATCGGTCTTGATCTTGATCGCCTTGCCCTCGCTGAAGAGATATATCTCATCGTCGCTGTTATAGTCCATCTGGATCTCATTGGTGGTGAGATAGCCGTTTCCGTCGGGAATGATCGCTGCGATAATGGAGACTGTGAGGATGAGGCCGAGAAGCACGAGAACACCTGCATAAGCATAATTTCTCTTGTCGCCGAGAATCTCTGCTGCCTTATCGTCAGCCTTCTTGAAGAGGGGATTTGCCTTTTCAACTACAGTTGCCCAAAGAGCCTTTGCCTTGATGACGAGCTCGCCCAAGGTGTCCTTCTTTTCTGCGGGTGCTGCTGCCTCGGCGGTAGCTTCAACTGCGGGAGCCTCTGCCGCAGGCGCTTCGGCTACGGGAGCGTCTTCCACTTTCTGACCGCAGGAGGTACAGAACTTTGCGCCGTCTTCTATCTTGGCGCCGCATTTAGTACAAAACATGTTTTTTCTCCTTATATTAAAATTGTTTTTGGATTTCCGTAAATATCCATATTAATTGTATCACAAAATTGATTCATTGTCAATATTTTGCAAAAAAAAGGACACCTAAAGATTGGCAATATGGAAGCATATGATTTCGATTATAGTCGATAAAAGCGCGATTTTTTGGTAAAGTTTCGATTACAGTCGATAAGATTTTCAAATAGTGAAGGAGAATTCCGAGCGGCTCTGGCGGTTTTCCGAAGGAAAATGGAGGTGGGAGCCGACAAGACAGAGTCGACTTTTGCCGTAGGCAAATATGTCTGCGGAGGTCGACTTAAGGCTCCGCCTTAAGAATCTGCCACCTTTTGAAAAAGGTGGACGAAAACTTTCCCGCTGCCGTTGTCTTTCATTTGATCGAAAATTTTCGAGCAAAGCGAGAAAATTTACCTTTATTCGCGCTCTGCGCGATTATCATTCGACCGTAAGGAGATTATCATTCGCGCAAAGCGCGACAATCATTCCGCCGCAGGCGGATAGAATTCTCCACCAAAACAACAAAACTCACCGCAAAAGCGGTGAGTTTTGTTGTTTTATATGGAATTACTCAAAGAGCTTGCCGTACTTAACAAGTCTTGCGTACTTTTCCTTAGCTGCGTTCTCAGCCTTAGCGAAGAGTGCCTCTGCTCTCTCGGGGAACTGCTGTGCAAGGCGGCTGTAACGAGTCTCGGAGGTGATGAACTCGCGGTAGTCGCCGGTGGGTTCCTTGGAGTCGATGGTGAGAGGATTCTTGCCCTCTGCCTTGAGTGCAGGGTTGTAGCGGAACATCTGCCAGTAGCCTGCGTCAACCGCTCTCTTCATTTCGAGCTGGCAGTTGAACATGCCGCCCTTGATACCGTGCATCTCACAAGGAGCGTAACCGATAACGAGAGAAGGACCGTGGTATGCCTCAGCCTCGGAAAGAGCCTTGAGGAGCTGGTTCATGTCAGCGCCCATAGCAACCTGTGCTACGTATACGTAACCGTAGGACATTGCGATCTCTGCAAGGTTCTTCTTGCCGATTGCCTTACCTGCAGCTGCGAACTGTGCTACCTGACCGATCTGGGAAGCCTTCGATGCCTGTCCGCCGGTGTTGGAGTAAACCTCGGTATCGAATACCATTACGTTTACATCCTCGCCCGATGCGAGAACGTGGTCGAGACCGCCGAAGCCGATGTCGTATGCCCAACCGTCGCCACCGAAGATCCAAACGGACTTCTTAGCGAGGTATTCCTTCTCAGCGAGGATTTCCTTGGACGCCTCACAGCCCTTCTCTGCCCAGCCCTCGAGGAGCTCAACGAGTGCAGCGGTAGCGGGAGCATTAGCCTCGCCATCGTCGATGGTGTTAAGGTAAGCGTCGATTACGGACTTGCAGTGCTCGCAAGGAGTCTCAAGTGCCTTCACCTTGTTGATAAGCTTCTCACGAATGGTCTTCTGACCGATCGAGATACCGAGACCGTGCTCTGCGTTGTCCTCGAAGAGGGAGTTACCCCAAGCGGGACCGCGGCCGCTCTCACGGTTAACGGTGTAAGGAGTTGCAGGTGCGGAGCCGCCCCAGATAGAGGAGCATCCGGTTGCATTGGAG
>JAZORB010000142.1:0-4056 GCA_045656385.1 Eubacteriales bacterium
TCTGCTACAACAAGATCTATTGCAAGTATTACAAGGGTGATCCCTCCATCTTCAACCGCGTCGGCTCGGAGGAACCCCGCGAGTACACGATGGAGTACATAAACGAGTTCATCAAGACTGCGACCGATAACGGTTATCTCGTTTCCTACAACCATCCCACCTGGTCGATGGAGGATCCCGACAACATACTTAAGCTTGAGGGTTGGCACAGCCTTGAGATGGATAACACTAATTCCTATCTCATCAACTCGCTTGAGCACAATGAGATGCTTTACGATAAGCTTCTCCGCAACGGTGTTCGTGTCGGATGCCACGCGGGTGACGATAACCACAACAAAAAGCCCTTCGGACATCCGCTTTGCGATTCCTTCGGCAGCTTTACTATGTTCGTCGCCGACGAGCTGAATTATGACAGCGTGTTTGGTGCATTTGAAAAGGGCGATTACTATTCTTCGACCGGCCCACAGATCCTTTCTCTTTCGATTGAGGATGGCAAGACCGTGCGCGTTGAAACTACGGATGCCGATCGGATTATTATGTTCAATAATACGAGAAAGACGAAGATCGAGCTCGATGAAAACGGCGGCACTGTCAACTGTGCCGAGTTCGAGCTTCACGAAAAGTCGGATTATTTCCGCATAACCGTCATCGACAAGCAGGGCAAGCGCGCCTGCTCGAGAGGATATTTCAGAGACGAATTTTAATGAAAAAGGCAGAGCCGACGGCTCTGCCTTTTTGGTATTTAAATTTCTTTTCCGCTAACATAGACCTTGGTAATCTGCAGATCATTGTTGACTGCAACAATATCCGCATCAAGTCCCGCTTCGAGCTTGCCTTTGTTGAGGCTGTGAAGCTTTGCGGGTGTTGCCGAGAGCATGGTCGATGCCTCGGAGAGGGTGAATCCGCATTCGTTAACGAGAACGCGCAGAAGAACATCTGCTGTTGCAACACTTCCCGCAAATGCGCTTCTGTCGGAAAGCTTGGCGATGCCGTCCTCGATAATATACTCAACACCGCTCATGACTCCGCTTTTTGCATTCGAGCCGGCAACGCTGAGGCTGTCGGTGACGGCGGCGACGTTGTTGATACCCTTGATCTTAACGATCATTCGCACAAGATCGGGCGGCAGATGCTTGCCGTCGGCAATGATCTCGGCGGTGGGCTCGTTGCGAAGATATGTGCTTTCAATAACTCCGAGCGAGCGGAATCCGTGGTCGCGAGTAACGGTAGAGGTGCAGGAGTAAAGATGGGTGATCAGATTACATCCGTTTTCGATGGCGCGAGCCATATCAGCGTATTTCGCATCGGTATGTCCTGCCGAAACGATTATTCCGCGCTCGGTAAGGTAACTGCAGAATTTTCCTTCGGTATCGCGTTCGGGCGCGTATGTCCAGCGGACGATCGTGTCGCCCGTTTCTTCAAGAAGTGAGATGTATTCATCGGGCTTCGGCTCGGTGATATGCTCCGGTGCCTGCGCTCCGCATTGCGCGGGCGAGAGGTAGGGGCCTTCCATATGCGCGCCGAGGATGTTTCCGAGCGCATTTTTGTCGTTTTTGGCAATCTGAATGTTCTTTACCGCTTCGCGCATGATCGGGAACGCGCCGGTCGTAACGGTGGGAACGATCGTGGTCGTACCGTGCTTGAGATGAAAATTGCATCCCGCGACGATCTCCTCGGGCGAGGATTCGGTGAAGCTGTAACCGCCCCCGCCGTGGGTGTGGATATCGATGAATCCTGCCATGACGTAGTCGCCCGAAAGGTCGGTGACCTCGCAATCGGGTGCAGTTTCGGTTATTCCGGCGATCTTGCCGTCTTCGATTATTACGTAACCGTCAAAAATACCGTTCGGAAGAACGATGAGGTTGCTTTTCAGTGCTTTTTTCATCATCTTAAAGAAGCGATGCGCTGTCGGGGTCGAGGTAGAGCATAGCTCCCTCGCGTGTGCGGAGAACGGATGCGGGGCAATGCTCATCGATGCTGCCGGTGAGAGTTTCACGCACAGCCCACGCTTTTGTCGGTGCGGGAACGATGCAGAAGAGGTTCGGCGCGCTGACGAGCATCGGGACGGTGAGAGTGATCGCGTATTTCGGAACGTCCTCGATCTTTGCGAAGCAACCGTCGTTGACCTGCTGATTGCGGCAGACCTCGTCGAGTTTGACGGGCTTTACGAGCTTTTCGTCATTGAAATCGGCAACGGGCGGGTCGTTGAAGGCGATATGTCCGTTCTCGCCGATGCCCATAACGACGATGTCGATCTTGGTCGACGCGAGAAGGGCAGAGTAGCGAGCTGATTCTTCATCGGGATCGGTTGCATCGCTCTTTATGTAGTTGACGCTCTTGAAGGGAACGAGACCGAAGATGTGCGCGTCAAGGAAGTTGCCGAAGCACTGCGGCGCGGAGGAATCGAGACCGATGTATTCGTCCATGTGGTATGCGTTGATGCGATTCCATTCGATCGACTTGTCTGCAACGAGAGAAGCGAGAACCTCGTTCTGCGAGGGTGCAGCGGCGAAGATCATGGAAATTTCGTCCTTTGCTGTGAGCAGTTCCTTGATCTTTGCGGCGATGTCTTCAGCCGCCGCCGCGCCCATAGCGGTGCGCGAGTCGTATATGTTGACTTTGAGTTTGTCCTGGAAGTAGGTTTTCATTGGTGTTACCTCACTTTGTTTGATGAGATTATTATAGCATAAATTGGGGAGTGTGTCAATTGTAAATGAAAAAATAGCCTTTCGGGGCGAAAAGCTATTTTGTTGTAAATGTTTGGTTTAATATATCATAAATTTCGGATGTGGTCAAGTAGCTATGAAAAATCACGACGAGGTTTTGAATATATAATCGGCAACTCAATAAAGTTGGGATGTATAATTATGTCGGGGACTCTGAACCCGAAGTTCGCGCATAATGCGGTGCGTGAATATCATTGGGCGGTAGCGCGAACTCTATTATGTTTCGCTTTGCGAAACATAAGGGGTTCTGAGTCCTTGTGGGACAGCAACATAAAAACCCAACCGCAGGCGGTTGTCTTTTTATGTTGGTGGGCCATCGGGGACTCGAACCCAGGACCGACCGGTTATGAGCCGGTAGCTCTGACCAACTGAGCTAATGGCCCCAGTTGACCATAATATTATATCGCAAACGGTGGCGTTTGTCAAGCCTTTTTTGAAAAATATATACTCTAATTGCCGCAATAACGATAAATAATCGACATATATCTTGACATTTTTGCGGTGCCGTGATAAAATAATATAAAATATTCCTTTTGAGAGGAGTGGCTTCTATGACCAAACGTGCGCTCGCTTTGATCGCGCTATTGATGATAATGCCCATCGTTGTTGCGCTTTATGCGGTGGGAAAATATAAAGAGAAAAATCAGGTCGTTGCCGAGTATTGCGGCGGCGTTGATGTGATTGAATATGACGGAGTAAAGCTTCGCCGTGTTGAGGGGGCGGAAGAATACCGTTTCCGTCTGGGTGAGTATCTCGGTAAAGTCGGGGATCCCATCACGGGTGCGCCGCTCTATCGCGTGCTTGATGACAAAACCGGCTCCTATTTCGCCATTGCGGAAGGGAAGAAGAGGATCCTCTACACTTCAACAGGAAAACTGGTTGACGGTATCAAAGGTGATGACAGCATTGCAACGCTTTTGGTGTTTGACGATTTCCTTGTTGTTGAAAACTACGTGGATATTATTGAAAAGATAACGGGAATCACGGGGAAAAGAGTGTCGGTCGATATGTCGAAATTCTCCGGATTCAAGTATTATGATCTCTATCTCGCGTTTGACGGTTCAGCCATTGTTACCGCGCATTTCGGCAGGCTTATCTATCTTTCCGAGCGCGAGAGCTGGATATTTATTTCTCCCGAGGATCTTTCTGCTGCGACAGAGGAATACGGTGACGAGATAGACGAAACGGTATATCTTGCAACCCTGATCTCGGATGAAGAGATGTCCGATCTGATCAATTCCTATTTTGAGAATAAAACAGAGGAAACCGAAGAATAAAAACGCCGAAAAGCAGGCACCGGATGGCTAATTTAGCCATTCGGTGCCTGCTT
>JAZORB010000143.1:0-3695 GCA_045656385.1 Eubacteriales bacterium
CTACGACCCCGACCGCGGTCAGCTTGCCGTTGTAAATATGGTTGGCGGCGTGATCTCCTTCATCAACGCCGAAACGCTCAAGCTCGAAAAAGCGATAACGCACTCCTATTTCACAAGCTCGCTCGAATACGTCGAGGAAACCGGACAGTACCTTCTCCGCGCGGGCAACGGATTCATTTATACCGACAAAGAGCTGAATCAGGTCTCCGCGCACGCGATAAACGGCCACCCCGCTGAGCTTGACAGCTACACGGGACAGGGTATGTACGCCAACGCAAGCTACCTTTACGTCCCGCGAAGCCCCACCGCGGGCAAGAGCGACAACATCATCATCGTTTGCGACCGCGAGGGCAACTACCTGACCACCGTGACTCTTGCAACGAAGATGGAATCCGAAACCATGTTTGTGCTGAACGGAAAGTTCTACGCAAGCTTCAACAGATCCGCTTGCGCTATCTGCGAGATCGAATTTTACGAGATTTTTGAATAAAATATAAGGACTGCCCGCGGGCAGTCCTTATATTTTAATATCTACCTATCCTCGTCTGGCCGGGTCTTTGCACAACGGCGGCGACGTCGAAGGATTTTTTGAGCATATTGAAGCAAATTTCGGTATACGCGGGGTCATACCAGAGGTTGTGCTCCTCGCGGGGGTCTTCGTCCATATCGTAAAGCTCGCCCGTTTCGATGCCGTGGTAGACCACCAGCTTATAGCGGCGGTCGCGGAACATTGTGGCGTATGCGGCGGGTCTGCCGGGGCCGAGGCAGGACCAATAATACTCGGTGCGAACGTAGTCGCGCTCGATGCCCTCGCCGCCGTCCTCCGAAAGCGCCGCGCAGAGCGAATGGCCGTGAACGTCGGGAAAATCGATTCCGCAAAGCTCGGCGATCGTGGGCGCGATGTCGGTATATTCGGTAATTCCCTTCACCACCTTGCCCGAGGCAAAGCGCGCGGGACAGGAGAAGATGAGCGGCACGCGCACCGCGCCGTCATAGAAACGACAGCCCTTGTGCGTCAGGCCGTGGTCGCCGAGCATCTCGCCGTGGTCGGAGGAGAAGATGATGACGGTGTCATCGCGCAGACCGAGCTCGTCGATGAGGTCGATGATGCGTCCGTAATGCGTGTCAACGATCTCGCAGGTGCCATAGTAGGACGCCTTGTTGCGGCGCATTACGTCATCGGGCGCATTTACGCCCTTCGACTGGTGGTATGCAAGCTCAAGCTGCTCGCCGAGGGTGTAATCGGATTCGTTAAAGATCGGATCGGGGATATTTCGCGAGAGATACTTTTCAATGAGGTGAGTCGGCGCGTCGTAGGGCGGATGCGGGTCGAAGCAGTTGACCGAAAGAAGCCAGGGCTCGTCCGACTCCGCGCGCTCGCGAATGAACTTTTCTGCCTCCTCCGCCATCCAAGCGGTCTGGCGAAGCTCAACGGGCGCGTCCTCGCGGTACCAGAAATAATCGCTCTTGCCGCTGTCATTGGTCATAATGTCGCGGAAGTTGATGCCCTTGCGCTTCAGCCACTCGCGGTATTCGTTGACGCCCGATTCCATCTGGTGTCCGCCCGAGAGGCTGTAAATGAAGGTCGAGTAGCCATCCTCTCCGCGCTCCTCGTAGCCGCGCCAGGCGGTCGTGATGTGGAGCTTGCCGATGTTTCCGCAATGGTAGCCCGCGTCGGCGAGTGCCTTTGTGATAAGGGTGCAATGCTCGGGCAGGTTGTCGCCGCCGAGGATGTTGGCGTTGATCGACGAGGGGTATTTGCCCGTCAAAAAGCTTGAACGGCTCGGCGTGCAGACGGGATTTTGCACGTAAGCCTTATCAAAAGCAACGCCCTCGCGGCAGAGCTTATCAAGATTCGGTGTGTCTATGTATTCATTGCCGAGCGCGCGGATGGTGTCATACCGCTGCTGATCGGCACAAAGCCAGAGAATATTCGGTCTCTTTTTCATTTCGTTAGCTCCCTTGGTTTTATTGGTTACTTTTTATTCAAGACTGACAAGCCCGGCGGGATCGATATCGGTCATGCGGAGGATGCGCGAGAGGACGATCTTATCGCGCATATAGGGATGATAGGTGATGCAGTCGCGGGCGAGTGCCTCATCCGTGCCGATCTCGGCATAGGTGGTTGCCGCGCCTGCGGCTTTCATAATTTTCAGAAGCTCGGCGGGCGTGGGCAGCTCCTCGCGCACGATGCATCCAATCTCAGCCCATTTTGATGCAATATCGGCGGTATTGAGCTTGTCTGTGATGGGCGGGGAGTTCTCGCGGATGATGTTTTCCTTGATATTCTCACCGAAAGCGGCATAAACCTTGTCCCAATCGGGCGTGTCACGGCGAAAGGCGGGCTTAAGCGCGATTGCTTTGTGATAGAGCTCGCAAAGAGTGACGGTTGAGACGCCGACCTTTTTGCCGTGGAAATCAGAGATCACGCCGTCGGCGAGCTGACGCATGCCGATCATGTGCGAGATCATGTGCTCGGCGCCCGATGCGGGGCGGGAAGCCTCGGCAAGCTTCATCGCAAGGCCCGTGAAAACGAGGATCTCCATGATCGCGCCCGCAGTTTCTGCATCCTCGGCGGACACGCGATCCGCCATTGAGCAGATGCGGCGCAGAGCCTCGCGAACGAGATTTGCGATGTTTTCGCAATAGTACTCGCCGACTGTAAGGTGCGCGACGCGCCAATCAACGAGGGCGGTGAATTTGCCGATGATGTCGCCGAATCCCGCGGCTTTGAGATGTGCGGGCGCGGCAGCGAGGATGGCGGTGTCGGCAATGATGACCGAGGGCTGACGCGCGGGGAGAGTCGCCTTGAATCCCTTTTCAATTATCGGCGCGGTGCCCGAGGCGAAGCCATCCATCGAGGGCGCAGTCGCAAAGATCGCAAACTCGCGGTCACAGAGCAGAGCCGCGCGGCGGCAGATATCATTGAGCGTGCCCGTGCCGATCGAGAGAATTCCTTCAACATCGGCAGAAAGCTTGCAAATTTCATCCACTCGCTCGACGGTCGGCTCGCGCAGATCGTCATAGAGCTTAAGTTTGACCGAAAATCCGCCGTTTTCGAGAACATTTATGATACCATCCGATGCCGCGAGAGTATTTTTGTCTGCAACGGCAAGGATATTGCGCGGGAAATCGGCATCGCGGAGGATTTCTGCAGTACGCGCCAGCATCCCCGAGCCGATCTCGACGGCTTTGATATTAACGGTGTGAATTCTGCCGCAAGGGCAGTTTTCAAGATTTTTGAGAATTGCGGAAATGTCCATATTCTATCCTTTCTTTCGACAGAAATCAGCGGAAAGTTTTCGTCCACCTTTTTCAAAAGGTGGCAGATTCTTAAGGCAGAGCCTTAAGTCGCGCTCCGCAGAGCGCGAAATATCCTTGTGCTTCGAGCCGACTGCGCCCCGCAGGCGGCTCGGAAGGAGTAAAACCTACCCTTGTGGTAGGTTTTCGCTCCTTCACTTCCGCGCGCTCTCCCAGCGCGCGTTTTCTATAGAGATTTCATTTTTCTGCGGGTTGGGTTTAGGTAATTTTGCGCCTGCGTTTCGGAGCGGAATATTTCTTTCATAATCTGCCCCCTTGAAATATGAATAGCTTTTGGAGGTTGACAAAGCCGATACTTCCCTACATTCGGGAAGTATCGACTCTGTCCGAAAATCAGAAGCGGAGCTTCAGATTTTCGAAGCATTGAAGCAAAA
>JAZORB010000144.1:0-2638 GCA_045656385.1 Eubacteriales bacterium
CTTGCCGGCACCGGGAGCGCCGAGGAGGATAAGATTGATCTTTCTCATAAGTTACCCCTTTAATTAATCAAGGAAGCCCTTGTAGTGTCTCATGGTCATCTGAGCCTCGATCTCGCGGATAGTTTCAAGAACTACACCAACAACGATGATTACGGAAGAACCACCGAATGCGAGGATGGAGAGCACACCGCCGGAGCAGATATTCACGATAAGGGGGAATACTGCAACAACGGAGAGAAGGATTGCACCGATGAATGTGATCTTGGAGAGAACCTTAGAGATATAGTCAGAGGTGGGACGGCCGGGTCTGATACCGGGGAGGAAACCACCCTGATTCTTGATGTTGTTTGCAACCTCAACAGGATTGAAGGAGATTGCAATGTAGAAGTATGCAAAGCCGATGATCATTACGAGAGTGAGAAGAGCATAAACTACACTGTTTGTGGAGAAGATGTTCTTCAGGATCCACTGCCATACGCCGCCTTCCTTACCGGGAGCGAACATACCGATGGTCTGGGGAATGGTAATGATGGAGTTTGCAAAGATGATAGGCATAACGCCCACGTTGTTAACCTTGATAGGAAGGTTAGAGGACTGACCGCCGTACATCTTTCTGCCGACTACCTTCTTTGCGTACTGAACCTTAAGTCTTCTTTCACTGTTGGTCATCCAGATGATGAATGCTACCATTGCGATAGCAATTACAATAGTGAGGATGGCAACTGCGATACCCCAACCGAAGTGCATATACTTGGTTACGGCACCGTTATCGTCGTATGCGATAGGATAGTTACCTGTAACCATTCTGTAGAAGTTGGTTACAGCACCGGGAAGACTTGAGATAATGTTTGCGAAAAGGATGATGGAGATACCGTTACCGATACCGTTCTCATTGATCTTTTCTGCGAGCCACATAACGAGGGCAGAACCTGCTACGTAGCATGTGCAGATTACGAGCGCGGGGAAGAATCCCTTTTCTGTAATCATGCCGTTGTAAGAGAGAAGTCTGTAGTAACCGATAGCTGTCAGAATAGCAAGGCCAACTGTAAGCCATCTGGTGTACGCGTTGATCTTCTTCTTACCCTCTTCGCCGTCCTTAGCGATCTCTTCAAGCTTCTTGATAGCAACACAAAGGAGCTGGAGAACGATGGAAGCTGTAATGTAAGGGCTGATACCCAGAGCAAAAAGCTTCGCCTGAGAGAATGCGTTACCGGAGAGGAGGTTGAGATACTGGAAAATTGAGCCGCTGGATGCAGCGAACATGCTCTCGGAAAGCTGAGCACTAAGGAAAGGTACGGGAAGCGCTGTACCGACTCTGTAGAGAAGAACGATGATCATCGTGAAGATGAGCTTCTTTCTAAGGTCTGCGAGCTTCCAAGCGTTTCTTATTGTTTCAAACACTTAGATCACCTCGACAGCACCGCCGGCTGCCTCGATCTTTTCCTTTGCTGTTGCAGAGAAGATCTTAGCTTCAACGGTTATTTTCTTTGTAAGTTCGCCGTTGCCGAGCACTTTGAGTCCGTCGAGTTCCTTGCGTACGATACCGGCTTCGATGAGAGCTGCGAGAGTTACACGATCACCATCGTTGAAACGATTGAGATCAGCAACATTTACGATAGCGTAGTTCTTTGCGAATCTGTTCTTGAAACCTCTCTTAGGAAGTTTTCTGTACAGGGGGAGCTGACCGCCTTCGAAACCGGGACGTACACCGCCACCGGAACGAGCGTTCTGACCCTTGTGACCCTTACCAGCGGTCTTACCGTTACCGCTTCCGGGGCCTCTACCCTTGCGCCAAGCCTGCTTAGCAGAGCCGGGAGCCGGTGAAAGTTCATGGAGCTTCATTTGCTTTTTCCTCCTTATTAAATAGTTATAATATTGTTCGGAGGAGGGCTTACGCCTTCTCCACGGTTACGAGGTGAGAGATCACCTTTACTTTACCGTCAAGTACAGGGCCTGCTGCGTGAACGATAGAGTCACCGATCTTCTTGAGACCGAGAGAAGCTGCTGTTGCCTTCTGGTTGGGCTTTGCAGCGATGAGGCTCTTTGTGAGAGTTACCTTGATCATTTCCATCATTAAAACCCTCCTTAGCCCTTGATCTGCTCTACGCTGATACCGCGGGTCTTTGCAACCTGCTCAGCAGTACGGAGCATCTTGAGACCTTCGAATGTTGCCTTAACCACGTTGATGGGGTTATTGGAACGAAGGCACTTACTTCTGATGTTCTTAACACCTGCAAGCTCGAGGACTGCACGAACAGTCTGGCCTGCGATGATACCGGTACCTTCTGCGGCGGGCTTAAGAAGAACTCTTCCTGCACCGAACTCGCCGAGAACCTCGTGGGGGATTGTTGTTCCCTTGAGGGATACCTCGATCATATTCTTCTTTGCATCCTCAATTCCCTTGCGGATCGCTTCGGGAACTTCAGCTGCCTTACCGAGACCGAAGCCAACGTGGCCGTTCTCATCACCTACGATCATGAGAGCTGCAAAACGAGCAATACGTCCACCCTTAACGGTCTTGGAAACACGGTTCACAACAACGAGCTTCTCTTTGAGATCGAGCTCATTGGGATCGAAATTTCTTGCCATAATGATTGCCTTTCTAAAATTTCAAAAATTCCTTGATGAGATTAAGCTA
>JAZORB010000145.1:0-9006 GCA_045656385.1 Eubacteriales bacterium
TCACAAAAAGGCGTGCTTTGTAGACGATATCCCCGGACTTGACGAATCTCCTCTTGCTTGTGCATACGCACGTGCGCGCGGCACCGACAGAATGTGCTCGTTCGGTGACTGGGTTGCTCTTTCTGACATCTGCGACGTTACCACCGCAAAGATGATCGCACGCGAGGTTTCCGACGGTATCATCGCTCCCGGCTACGAGCCCGAGGCACTCGAGATCCTCAAGGGCAAGCGCGGCGGCAATTACAACATCGTTAAGATCGATCCGGAGTACGTTCCCGACGTTCAGGAAAAGAAGCAGGTATTCGGCATCACCTTCGAGCAGGGACGCAACAATTTCAAGATCGACCGCGAGCTCCTTTCGAACATCGTCACCGAGAACAAGGCTCTCTCCGACGAGGCTGCACGCGACCTTATCATCTCGCTCATCACACTTAAATATACACAGTCGAACTCCGTTTGCTACGCAGTTGACGGTCAGGCTATCGGCGTTGGCCCGGGTCAGCAGACGAGAATCCACTGCACCAGACTTGCGGGCACCAAGGCTGACACCTGGTTCCTCCGCCAGCACGACAAGGTTCTGAACCTCCCCTTCCGCGATGACATGAAGCGCGCAGACCGCGACAACGTAATCGACGGCTACATCAACAAGAACGAGGAAGACGTTTGCGCAGACGGCATCTGGCAGAAGTATTTCACCGAGCAGCCCGCACCCCTCACCGCGGAGGAAGCTCGCGAGTATCTTGACTCCATCACCGGCGTTGCCCTCGGCTCGGATGCATTTTTCCCCTTCTCGGACAGCATCGAGCGCGCAAAGAAGAGCGGCGTTTCCTACATCGCCGAGCCCGGCGGATCCATCCGTGACGACGCCGTAATCGATGCCTGCAACAAGTACGGCATGATCATGGCGTTTACCGGAATGAGACTCTTCCACCATTGATGGTGGAAGAAATGCAAAATGCAAAATGATAAATGCAAAATGAAGGATAATTTTCTCGCTTTGCTCGAAAATATTCATATTTAATAAAATGCTTTTTGAGCGTAGCGAAAAAAGTTACCTCAATTTTGCATTTTGCCTTTTGCCTTTTGCATTCATTAATCCCCAACAACATTCAGAAGAAGGAATAAAATTCTATGAATATTCTTGTAATCGGCAGCGGCGGCCGTGAACACGCCGTGATCAAATCGATCAAGAAGAATCCGAATGTCGAGACCATCTGGTGTCTGCCCGGCAACGGCGGTATCGCCGCTGACGCGACCTGCGTTAACATCGGCGCAAAGGACATCGAAGGTATCGTTAAATTCGCTTCGGAAAACAAGGTCGACTACGCCATCGTGACCCCCGACGACCCGCTCGTTCTCGGTTGCGTTGACGCGCTTTCCGCGATCGGAATTCCCTGCTTCGGCCCCGACAAAAAGGCGGCTATCATTGAAGGAAGCAAGGCTTTCTCGAAGGATCTGATGAAGAAATACTCGATCCCCACCGCGGCATACGAAATTTTTGACGATATGGACAAGGCTATCGCTTATCTTCAGGATAAGGACATGCCCATTGTTATCAAGGCGGACGGTCTCGCGCTCGGCAAGGGCGTTATCATCGCCGAAACTCTCGCCGAGGCAGAGGACGCTGTTCGCTCGATGATGGCGGACAAGGTCTTCGGTGCATCCGGCGACCACGTTGTTATCGAAGAATTCCTCACCGGCCCCGAGGTTTCGGTTCTCGCGTTCACCGACGGCAAGGTCGTCGTTCCCATGGTATCCTCGATGGACCACAAGCGCGCGCACGACAATGACGAAGGTCTTAACACCGGCGGCATGGGCACCGTTGCGCCCAACCCCTACTACACCGCCGACATCGCCGAGGAGTGCATGAAGACCATCTTCGTTCCCACAATGAACGCGATGAATGCCGAGGGACGCACCTTCAAGGGTTGCCTCTACTTCGGACTCATGCTGACCCCCAAGGGCCCGAAGGTTATCGAATACAACTGCCGCTTCGGCGACCCCGAAACTCAGGTTGTGCTCCCCCTTCTTGAGAGCGATCTTCTCACCGTCATGCAGGCGGTCACCGAGGAGCGTCTTTCCGAGATCGAGGTTAAATTCGCATCCGAGAAGTCGGCTTGCTGTGTAATCATGGCATCCGCGGGCTACCCCCAGAGCTACGAAAAGGGATTTGAGATCACCATCCCCTCCTCCGTCGCCGACAGCGTTTACGTTGCGGGTGCAGAACTGAAGGATGGCAAGCTCGTCAACAGCGGCGGACGCGTCCTTGGCGTAACATCGGTTGCCGACACCCTCCCCGAGGCTATCGCAGCTTCTTATAATAAGGTAGAAAAAATTCACTTCGGTAACGCTTATTGCCGTAAGGATATCGGACAGAGGGCACTTAAGGCGCTTTCTAAATAATTGATGCTTAATTCGCGCGTTTCACGCGCGGGGGAGTTTCGACCTCTGCGGAGCGCGACTTAAGGCTCTGCCTTAAGAACTCGCGCGGCTCTGTCGGTTTTCCGCAGGAAAATGGAGGCGTAAGCCGACAAGACAGAGTCGCAGCTTGCCGCAGGCAAGCATAACTTTCTAAAAAAGGTGGACGAAAACTTCCCGCTACTGTTGTCTTTTATTAAAATGGAAATTTCCGAGCCACAGGCGAGGAAATTCTCCTTCATTTTGCATTTTGCATTTTGCACTTTGCATTCTTCCCCGCCATCATTCCATCACTATTAACTCACGAAAGGTTAATCTCATGGTTTACAGAATTTACGTTGAAAAAAAGCCCGGTTTTGATAACGAGGCGCGTTCTCTTGCAAGTGAGCTCCGCGAGCTTCTCGGCATTTCGGGTGTAAAATCGGTTCGTCAGATCAACCGCTACGACTGCGAAGGTATCACAAAAGAACTCTTCGATTATTGCGTTCAGACCGTTTTCTCCGAGCCCCAGATGGATAACGCCACCGCCGAGGTAGATCTCTCCGGCGCGCGCGTTCTCGCCTCCGAATATCTCCCCGGTCAGTTTGACCAGAGAGCAGACTCGGCGGCTCAGTGCATTCAGCTGATCTCCCGCGGCGACAGACCCGCTGTTCGCACCGCGAAGATCTACGCGATCTACGGCGACATTTCCGACGCCGAGTTTGCTGAGATCACAAAATTCCTCATCAACCCCGTTGAATCACGCGAGGCGGCACTCGATACCTTCGAGACCCTCGCAACAGAATATCCCGTTCCCGCTGACGTTAAGATCCTTGAAGGCTTCACCGCCCTCGACCGCGCGGGACTTGTGGCGTTCGTTTCCGACTACGCCCTCGCAATGGACATCGACGACATCACCTTCTGCCAGAAGTATTTCCAGACCGAAGGCAGAGATCCCTCGATCACCGAGATCCGCATGATCGATACATATTGGTCCGACCACTGCCGTCACACCACCTTCCTCACCGAGATCGACTCCGTCACCTTCGAGGACGAGCTCCTTCAGAAGGCTTATGACCACTACATCGGCATCCGCAAGGAGCTCGGCAGAACCAAGCCCGTGTCACTGATGGACATCGGTACTCTTGCTGCAAAATATCTCAAGTCGACCGGTCAGCTCCGTAACCTCGACGAAAGCGAAGAGATCAATGCTTGTACCGTTAAGATCAAGGTCACCGTTGACGGTGAGGAGCAGGATTGGCTCCTTCTCTTCAAAAACGAGACCCACAACCATCCCACCGAGATCGAGCCCTTCGGCGGTGCGGCAACCTGCATCGGCGGCGCGATCCGTGACCCGCTTTCGGGCAGAAGCTACGTTTACGCCGCAATGCGCGTAACCGGTGCGGCTGACCCCACAAAGCCCATTTCCGAAACTCTCAAGGGCAAGCTCCCCCAGCGTCAGATCGTAACCGGCGCGGCTGCGGGCTACTCCTCCTACGGTAACCAGATCGGTCTTGCAACCGGTCTTGTAAACGAGATCTATCACCCCGGATACGCCGCAAAGCGTATGGAGATCGGTGCCGTTATCGCTGCCGCTCCCGCTGACTGCGTACGCCGCGAGTGCCCGCTTCCCGGCGACTACGTCATCCTTCTCGGCGGCAGAACCGGGCGCGACGGCTGCGGCGGTGCAACCGGTTCCTCCAAATCCCACACCGCAACCTCCCTTGCCGACTGCGGCGCAGAGGTTCAGAAGGGTAACGCTCCCGAGGAGCGCAAGCTTCAGCGTCTTTTCAGAAACGCAGAGGCATCCCGCCTTATCAAGCGCTGCAACGACTTTGGCGCGGGCGGTGTTTCGGTAGCTATCGGCGAGCTTGCCGACGGTCTTACCATCAATCTTGACCGCGTTCCCAAGAAGTACGAGGGTCTTGACGGCACCGAGCTTGCAATCTCCGAATCTCAGGAGAGAATGGCTGTTGTTGTTGCCGCAGAGGATGCCGCTCGCTTCATCGAGATCGCAACCGCAGAAAACCTCGAGGCTACCCACGTTGCAACCGTGACCGAAGAGCCCAGACTCACTATGTTCTGGCGTGGCAAGCAGATCGTTGACCTTTCCCGCGAGTTCCTTAACTCCAACGGTGCGGAGAAGCACATCGACATCAAGGTTGGCGCGATCGACAAGGAAGCTCTCGACAAGGTTTCTATCTACAATTCCGAACTTTCCTTCACCGAAAACTACCGCGCTCTTGCATCCGACCTCAACTGCTGTTCGGGCAGAGGTCTTTCCGAGCGCTTCGACTCCACCATCGGCGCGGGCACGGTTATGATGCCTTGGGGCGGTAAGAATCAGCTTTCTCCCATTCAGACCATGGTTCACAAGATCTCGGTCGAAAAGGGTCATACAAACGACGTTTCCCTCATGAGCTGGGGCTACAACCCCTTCCTCTCCGAGGCGTCGCCCTACCACGGCGCATACATGGCTGTTGTTGAGTCTATCGCAAGACTCGTAGCATCCGGCGCTGAATACAAGGACGTTTACCTCACCTTCCAGGAATATTTCAAGAAGCCCGGACGCGACGGCGAGCGTTGGGGTCAGCCGATGGCTGCTCTCCTTGGCGCATTTGCCGCACAGACCGCACTCGGTTCTGCCGCTATCGGCGGTAAGGACTCGATGAGTGGATCTGCGCAGGATCTTGACGTTCCTCCCACCCTCGTTTCCTTCGCGGTAACCGCTGACAAGGTCGAGAACATGATCTCCTCCGAGTTCAAGACCGCGGGCAACAAGGTTCTTCTTGCAAAGCCGAAGTACGACGAAAACGGACTTCCCGTGACCGAGTCGATCCTCGCTCTCTTCTCCGCTGTAACCGCATCCCAGCGCGCGGGCGATTGCGTAACCGCATTCACTCCCGGCATCGGCGGCGTTGCAGAGGCTCTTATGAAGATGGGCTTCGGTAACAATATCGGCGTAACAATTAACAACGACATTTCCGTATCCGAAATCTTCAACCTCGCAGGCGGCTCCTTCATCCTCGAAGTCAAGCCCGAGGCAAATGTCGCTGTTGGAAACTATGACGTGATCGAGCTCGGTACTCTCAACGCTGAGGCTGTCATCACCCTCGGCTCCGAGAGCATCGCACTTGCAGATCTTCTCAAGATTTCCGAGGACAAGCTTGAGTCGGTTTATGCTTGCAACATCACTCCTCCCGCTCGCAAGAACGAAACCATCAGCTGTGCTCCCAAGGCATATCCCGCACACGCACCCATCGCGGTTGCAAGACCCAAGGTTCTCATCCCCGTATTCCCCGGCACGAACTGCGAATTTGACACCGCAAAGGCATTCGCAGACGCGGGCGCAGATCCCGAGATCTTCGTTATCGCAAACCTCAGCGCAGAAACTGTCGCTCGTTCCGTCGAGCAGTTCGCAAAGAAGGCGCGCGAGAGCCAGATCATCTTCATCCCCGGCGGATTCTCCGGCGGCGACGAGCCCGACGGTTCGGGTAAGTTCATCACCGCGTTCTTCCGCAACGGCGAGGTCAAGGAAGCAGTCACCGACCTTCTTGACAACCGCGCAGGACTTATGGGCGGTATCTGTAACGGATTCCAGGCGCTCATCAAGCTCGGTCTGGTTCCCTACGGTAAGATCATCGACACCGACGAGAACTGCCCGACCCTGACCTACAACGACATCTCCCGCCACCAGTCGAAGATCGTCCGCGTAAGAGTTGCATCCAATGCTTCTCCTTGGCTGTCCGCATGTAACGTCGGCGACGTTTATAGCGTTCCGATCTCGCACGGCGAGGGCCGCTTCGTAGCATCCGATGCGCTTCTTGCAGAGCTTGCGGCTAATTCCCAGATCATGACCCAGTACGTTGACGCTTGCGGCAACGCAACCGGCGACATCCGCTTCAACCCCAACGGAAGCGCGAACGCTGTCGAGGGTATCCTTTCTCCCGACGGCCGCGTATTCGGTAAGATGGGCCACTCGGAGCGTAAGGGCTCCGGCCTCTACCGTAACGTCCCCGGCGAGTACGACATGAAGCTGTTTGAGTCGGCTGTTAAGTATTTTAAGGGCTAAAATTTAATATAAAACTCGGATATTTTGAAGTCAAAAGCTTCTTGATATCCGAGTTTTTTCTCTCTATCCGATATACCGTGCAGACTCCGCCACCCCTCATTCGTCACGCTCGCGCGTGCCACCTTCTCCCAAGATCCGGGAGAAGGCAAAAGGATTGGTTGCTGCAATTTTGAAATCCAGCGAATACCGTGTAGAACTAAAATTTTGTTTGGGCAAATTGGAATATTTTAATTAAATTATTCCGCACTCGTAATAGAGTATTCTCAGAATTTTTCAATATAATATTCCTCTTTGAACAACTGTATTTTATATCCCAAGCATTGTTCGCTGAAATGCGATGAGTCAAGGAACCAACTAATTAGCCTTCTCCCGGACCTTGGGAGAAGGTGGCACGCGCGAGCGTGACGAATGAGGGGTGGCGGAGTCTGTACTGCGTATCCAACAAACAGATAAATAAAATTATCATCTTGAAGCTGTTTTGCCGCTACTGAGCTGAATGCAATATTTTTCGAAGTATGATATAGCAGTTTGTTCGCGTCAATTTTCAATATCTTAAATGCTACATAATGAGATTCGTACACCAATAACGCCCTCCCGCTTGCGGGAGGGGTGGGAGGGTATACGGTTGCCGGGGCGAGGGAGCATCAATTCCGATAAATAATCCTGATTTTCACTCGAAATTTTCAAAAAACATTGACAAATGGAAAATATAGGTTTATAATAGTACCATAAATATGATCCGAGGCAATGAAAATGAAAGAAAAATCCTGCGGAACTGTACTTTACACCGTCAAAGACAATGTGATACACTATCTTCTCATCAAGGCGACGGACACCTACTGCGGGTTCCCGAAGGGGCACGTTGAGGCGGGCGAAACCGAGCACGAGACCGCCCTGCGCGAGACCTGGGAGGAAACCTCGATCCGCGCCGAGATCGTTGGCGATTTCCGCCGTGAGGTGACTTACAGAATGAAAAACGGCAACGAAAAGACTGTCGTTTACTTTCTTGCGCGCTTCTCAGGTCAGACTGCGGCGCACAACCCGGGCTTCGAGATCCGCGATTTTCTCCTCCTCCCCCTCAACGCCGCCTGCCGCGCGCTGACTTTTGAGAATACAAGGCAAATCCTCCGCGACGCCGAAAAATACATCAAGGAAAATGCTCTTTGCCCGATATAATGAAAAATCCGCCCCGGCGGATTTTTTTATTATGTTTCGCTCTTTATTCTCTTTGGGCGGAATAATCCCGCTTACCGCTGACTCCCCACCCCCCCCCTCCCGCAAGCGGGAGGGGCGAGAGGTGCTACAATATCAATATGAAATAATGTTTTTTTCGTTTATCCACAAAATTCAGAACGCCGATGATTGAATTCCGCTATCTAAAATAAAGCCCTCCCGCTTGCGGGAGGGTTGGGAGGGTATACGGTTGCCGAGGCAAGGGATCTTTGTGCAGCCAAGGGTGACAGAGCGCAATACTTCCCTACATTCGGGAAGTATTGACTCTGTCCAAAACGGAGAAGCGGAGCTTCACCGTTTTGAAGCACGGTAGGGAAAGCTGAAGCTTTCGCATTAGTACGAGACTCCGTCTCGAGCTCTGTTTAAGAAACTTTTCGAGAAAAGTTTCTTAAAAATCTTCAAAAGCTTTCAGGACGAGCGCGGCTCTGGCGTTTTTCCGAAGGAAAATGGAGGCGGATGCCGACAAGACAGAGTCGTAGCTTGCCGAAGGCAAGCATAACTTTCTGAAAAAGGTGGACCAAAACTTTCCCGCTGCTGTTAGATTTTTTTAATCGGAAATTTCCGCGTGCGGAAATTCTCCTTCATTTTGCCGAAGGCAAATTATCATTCGGCGTAGCAGCGGCTCTGACGGTTTTCCTTTGGAAAACGGCGGTGTTTAGCCGCCGAGACAGAGTCGACATTTGCCGTAGGCAAATACATTATCATTCCGCGAAGCGGACTATCATTCGCGCGAAGCGCGACTACTCTCCCCTCAAATAGTCATCCAGCTCACTCTTAATCACGCTTACCTGAGGTCCGTAGACCACCTGAACTCCGTTTCCGCGTCTGATAACGCCCGCCGCTCCGCTCTTTTTGAGCAATGCGTCGGTGACGAGTGCCGAATCCTTGACCGTCACGCGGAGTCTTGTCGCACAGCAATCGACGTTCTTGATATTCTCGCGTCCGCCAAGTCCGCGCACGATGAGCGACGAAGTGCTCTCAAGTCCGACGTCCGCCGCGCTCATCTCGGGCTCGCCCGCGACCTCGGCGCGCTTTTTTTCGTTATAGTCGGCGCGCGTATAAAGCTTCGTCTCGCCGTCATCCTCGCGGCCGGGGGTGACGTAGTCGAATTTTCTTATCATAAATCTGAAAAGCAGGAAATAGAGGATAAAATACGCGATTCCAATGGGAATTATTGCGATCCAGTTCGTTTTTTCGTTGCCTTGGAGCACGCCGAAAAGCAAAAGGTCGATGATTCCGCCCGAGAAAGTCATTCCGACGCCGACGTTGAACACGTGCGTGAACATATAGGAAAGTCCCGCGAA